>NZ_LNGG01000025.1:0-94798 GCF_011057735.1 Fervidobacterium sp. 2310opik-2
TGACTTATTACCGGAAATCTTTTTGAGGTTGTTCCCAAGTTATATATGACATTAAATTTTTTCTAAGTAGTATGGCTGGTATTTTTCTTCGTCGCCTAATACGACTCTTGCATAATGTCGTGCTTGTTTTTCGAATATTGTACGTATGTAATTTTCTTCTGAATCTAAGTGGTATTTGAGTTTTTGTTTCATCATTTGTTCGTATTCAGTTATGTATTTTTTCATACCGTCTTTTGTGAAGTAGTAGATATCGTTTTCACGTTTTTCAAAGTCTTCCTTTTTTATTGTTTTTAGGTTGATTAGGTTCAAAACAAAGTTGTCGATTATCACACATCTGAATTCTTCAACTAAGTCAAATAATAGTGATTGTTTTGAAACATCTATTGTGTGTAGATTCCCAAAGTATGGATCAAGTCCAACTGCATTTATTGCTAATAACATTTCTACATACAGAAAGTAATATCCAAGTGAAAGCATTGCGTTTATTTCATCTTTCGGCGGATGTGCTGTTCTTCCATTGAATGTGAGTTCTTCTGTTCGTATGCATTTTTTGAAACCAGAGAAGTATATTTTTGAGCCTATTCCTTCATAACCTCTGACTTCATCGACTGTTTTCGCTTTGTTGACTTTTTCTATTACTGTTCTTATTCCAGCTCTTTCTTCACTTAATAATCCTTTTGGGAGGTTTTTGCTTTTCTGGGTTAGGAAGTTGTAGTAGTTTTGTAGTTTGCCTTGGACTATCGATTTGGATATTTCGAGTTGGAACTGTTTGTCGGTTGCTCTTTCGTATTGTTTAAGTCTTAGGAGTACGTTTCTGTATTCGTCTGTATAGAGTTTTCCCCTGTATCTTCCGTGTTGTGTCATGAAGATTACTTCGATTTTGTTATCGAGGCAGTAGTTAATCATTTGAGATGTTAGCGTGATGTTTCCAAGTAGGTTGATTCTTTCTATTTTTTTGAGTGGTATTTCGTCTAATACTTGTTTGGCTTTGGTTATAATCATTCTGCCATCTTTTTTAGCGAGTACTGTTCCTTGTTCTAAGACATATATTGTCATTTTTTCCACCTTCTTGTTAGGTTGTTAGAAAAACCCCGACTTGCGTCGGGGGAAGGGAGAGTAATTTACTAAGCTGACGCAAGTACTTCGTTTAGTTTTCTTCTTACAGCTCTATCGAGTCTGTTGTGTATTTCGTGGTAGTGTCCTTTTACTTTTTCAAAGAGTATCTTGCAACCTAAGGATTGTTGGAGTATTCTGAATTGTTCAACGTAGTTTCGTAAGTATCCGTTTCTTGCTTGTGCTCTTGGGTTGGTAAGTATGCTTTTAATTAGTTCAAGGTCATAACAGAGTATGATGGTGTAGTTGTTTAGTTCACCGTAATTTCTTTTAAGGTATTTGAGTGCTTCAAGGACGGCTTTGAGTTCAGCTTCAACGTTTTGAAGTGTAGTACCAGGTCTTGACGTTGAAACTTTTATTGTTCCGTCAAAACCAAAGCCGTAAAGCATGAATCCGTAGGAGATCATGCCGTTCTTGTAAGAGCCGTCAGTATAGACTCTTATTACTCCGTTCATACTTTACACCTCCAATTTTTAGGTTATTTTTGTTTTCCAAATTAAGATGGACATTAATTTGAAAAAGCATGGGTACCGGTTTGATCCTGTACCCAAAGTTTAGTATTTTAGTATGTAGTGAGAGTAGTGAAAGTGTAATTTGTTAGGGGGTTCCAAATTAGTTGGGACATTATTTATTCGGGGTGTGGGGGTAATAGTGTGGGTTTGTGTGGAGGTTCAATTTCAGAAGCGATAGCGCTCTTAATTTAGTAATCTAAATAATGTACAATTTCCCACTCGCATTCGTCTTGTATTGTTTGAAAAAAGTCTAAGTCTATACTGTAATCTTGGAAAGTAGTAATCGGTTCAGCATGTTGGTACTTTTCTTCGTTGAATTCACCGTAAATGTAGTATATGTTTCCATCTATTTCACCAACTTCGGGGACTGAGTCTAAGATTTCAAATAAAACGTAGTCTGGTTTCTGAGAGTCTTCTTCGCAATCTATCCAAATCCAGTTTGGTAGATTGTCTAATTCTTCAGCTTTGACAAGTATTGTCATCATGCCTACGTCACCTATGAATTTACCAAACAGTATTCTTTCCATTCTTTCCATGTTCTTCCTCCTTTCTTTTCTATATTCCAAATAAGAACGCAAAGTGCAGAACTACGAATGGTACATGTTTAAATATAGCTTTGAAATCTTCAAATGGTACGTTGTATTTGTCGTTTACAACTGCCGCAAATTGTAATGTGTTGATGCGTAATACAAATACGAAGAGAAATAAAGCTATTGTTAAAAGACCAACGTGAAACGCGGAGTTCAGTATGCTGTTTAGGGTTACTTTCAATTTTAGTTTTCTCGTACTTGCAAATTTTATTGCTATATATGTGTAATATATACCACCGTTAATGATGTAATTAGCTATCATGTAGGAAAAGTACGTTGCTAAAAGAAATTTGAGTATGCTACCACCGTAAATAGTAGCTATTATTACTGGATCGATAACAAACGAGATTAGAATTGATAAGCCAAATGCGATAATGTCGTTGTTGTTAATTAGAGTGAACATGAATTTTTTGTGTGATGCGTCGTTTTGGGTCATAATCTCAAGCATTTCTTTTACTTCAGGTTCTGTTAAAGGAATGAAACCAAACATATTTTCTACCTCCTTTTTTGATTATTTTCAGAGTTGGAGTCATAGTGATTGTAGTTTGTTTTTGAGTGAGGAGTTTAGTTTTTTCCTAATTTCTTCGTCAATATAATTGTGTATTGGGTTGTTTGTTACTTTCTTAAAGATCACTTCGCACTTAAGGTGTTCTTCAAGTGTTCTAAATTCCGTGGCGTAGTTTTCATAATATGGGTTTTTAAGCTGCAGTTTTCTGTTGTATATAATGTCCTTTATCAGGTTGAGGTCGTAGTATAGTATTATTTTTCCGGTATTTGTAGTCCAGTAGTTTCTGTAAATGTGTCTAAGTGCTTCAAGTACAGCTGTGATTTCGGCTTCTACGTTTTGAAAGTGCGTAGTTGGTCTTTTAACTTGTACGTCGATAGCTTTTGAGCAATCGCTGTTGTGAATTACATATCCGTATGCGATCAGTCCTCCTTTAAACGCACCATCAACGTAGATCTCTATTGGTCTGTCCAAAATAATACACCTCCTTGCTTTGAATTTCAGGATGGAATTTCCCAAATTAAACAGGACATTTGTTATGGTGGGAAAGTTGATAATTGACGTGATTGTAGAGGTTATCTTTGGGCGTAAGAAAGCTACTTTCTAATTGTGTTAGAAAGTAGCTTTTTTAGAGAGTGGATGGTTAGTTTGGTATGTTAACTTTGTATTTTTCAACTGTAGCGTAGAGCACGCTCATTGGTGAGAAATCCGATGCAAAGACGTATTTTAGTACTGATGGGCTGAAACCTGAGATTAGAACCGTATTTGGTGTGTTGACCGTTGCAGGGCTTCCTGCGTATCCTGCTGTGTTCCAGTAAACGATTTTCGGTGGTATGTATCCATTTTCTTGGAATTGTTTTAAGACTTTTTCAACTTCTGTTCCTTCCCCTTCCACACCCATGTGGAATTGCATATCTGAGACGATGAGTAAGACGTCTGGTAGTTGTTCTTGTCTTAGGTTGTAAAATCTTGCCGTATCAAGGATCAATTTCAATGCTTTATCTATCCTCGTGGCACCACAAGCACCATCGAAAATTTCTCTGTTCGTAACCGCTTCGCTGAATTTCATACCGTTCCAGTTCTTAAACTCACTTTCTGATTCGAAAGCTATGAATTTCTTGTGGAATGGGTTATCTTGTGGGATTTTTGCAGAGCAATACAGAGCAAGTCCTATGGAAATATCGACTGCCTGTATTGAACCACTAACAGGAACTGACATGCTTCCCGAGGTGTCGGAGATTACTATGACTTTGTAATTTTCCGGCATGAAGTTTGGTAAATTTTCAAATTGAAGGTCTGCTAATTCTTTATCGCCAAAGAAGACTGTTCTTACACAGTCGTGTGGATAGAGTGCTTGTGTATTTATCTTAGCTTCTCCGTTAGAAAGTTTGGATTTGTATGTTTCAAAGCCTTCTTTATCATGCCTTAAGAAGGCACGTGTGTATCTTGCCATTGCAACTGAAGGTACCTTTTCGTATTCGATTTCTTTCCACATGTCTTGGCACATTTTGTGCTCAACTATGTGTTGTTTTCTAATGTTAGCAAGTAATTTTCTTAAGCCTGCTTCGTTTAGACCAAGAGCACGTTGAACGGGTTTGTATTCTCTTTTCGCCCATTTAGCTGCAAGTACGTTTTTTTCAGTTATGGCTTCAGCCCAAAGTTTAGCTGCTTGGTCTTCAAGTGGTGTACCAAAGAGTATCTTAAGGTCGTCCCAACGACCGTATTCTGGGATTAAATGCATGTTTACTTCAAGCCATTTTGAGTCGTTTTTGGCAAGCCATCTGGCACATTTTCTAAAGCCACTGCGATTACCCGCCCCACCACGGCAGTCTCTAAGCCAGAAGAGTAGTTTCATGGCAAGTGCTCTATCTTCAATTCTATCGATTGCCCACATCTTCTGGAAAAGAGAAAGTGCGGATTCTTCTTGTCCGTAAAATGAGTATCTGCCTTCAAAGAGGCTTCCAGCTTTAGAGAAGAACTCAAGATGGTGATTGAGAGAGAATTCGTATGTATTTCCACCTTCGTTAGTTTTCATCATGCCAAGCACCCCCATCCTTGGGATTTTTTCCTTTTCATATATATAGACACCCAGGATGGAAATTTCTGACAAATGAAAAAAATATCGCAAAATGCGATATCGCATTTTGCGATATAACTATCTTTTTCTTGATTTACCAGATATGTGTTCGATTTCTATTTTTATAATGCTCACTCTCTGTATTGAATCTGCGATTTCACCTTTTATTTTCTCTAAGTTATTTGAATATTTCTTTCCTATCAGTTCAAGTGCATAGCGCTTTTCATCCACGAATGGGTATGGACATACTTACCAGATAGAAAAACAAAATAACATAAATGGAACTCTAAAAAGAATAGAGGCTGCCTCCATCCTGTTTGATATAATTAAAACATGTAACATCCCCTTTTATCGTATTACCAAATTCCTTCCAGGATGGGAGGTCAGCCTATGAATAATCATATCATGAACTAAGAAAACTGTCCCCTCAAAAAGCAAGAGAAGTTGTTCGTAAAGTTTTTGAAGCTAACAACCAGAATGTATCAAAGACAGCAAAGATATTAGGTATTGCAAGAGCAACAGTAAGAAGAGCTGTATACGATTGTTTGGAAGATAAGTCAAGAAGACCGAAAAACTCCCATTAGACAAAGAAAGCTTACCCAAAGAAGTATATCAGCACATGAAAAATTACAGATTGCCAAGATACGAATGGAATATGATAGACGTAGCAACCAGGACAAGATTTACAGCATACTCATATGAATTAAATTCAACGTTTGGATTTATGTTCATTTCGATAGTAGCGTTATGGTTAAGAGTGCACAATGTAAGATGGAGAATGAAAATACGGATGGATAACGGAATGGAGTTTTGCGCAGGAAGCGAAAGGAAATTGAACGAATGGAACGAGATATTTGAAAAGTTAGATTTACAGTTAAGTCCAATACCACCGAGAGCAAAACACTTGATGGGAGTAATAGAGAACAGCCATAGAGCGGATGATGAATACTTTTTGATGAACCATGCTGAAAGATGCAAGAATAAGGTTGAATTTTTAGACAAGGCACAAAGATGGCAAGACACGTGGAACAAAGCCAGACCAAGCAACGGAAAAGGGATGAAAGGGATGACGCCATATGAAAAATTTACAGAAAGCAAAATAATGGTATCAGGACATGTATACGAATATCCTGTGGTATTACTTGAGGAGGTATTCAGAAAAGTGGGGAGTTTGTATCATCTTTTCAATAAATTAACTGGTAAATATGTCTTCACCACCACCAGTTAATTAGCAGGCATCCTGGGAGACAGTAACTTTTGAAGAATTTGATGCAAGTTTTAAATACTTCAATGAAAAAATAAAAACCAGTATTGAAGAATAAATTACCCAAAAGTAAGCGTAAAAAATTTGAAATTCATCCCCACTGAACCTTGAAATAAGTGATGAAATTGTAAAAGCTAAAAAATTATACAACAAACCGTTTTCACGTACGAGAATTGCTACTAAAATTGCTACTGATAGAAGTATTACACTAAGTTTCATTTTCAAAACAATTTCGATTACTATTAATACAGTGCTTAGGCTTGGAATAAGAATGTATTCAAGCTTATGTATAATCTTTTGTTTTCTTAGGTGAACATAAAGAAATATGTATAAAATAGAAAAGTTTATAATGTTTTTTCCTTCTTTTACATTCAGAAAGAGGTTTAAAAATATGTACCAAAATGTTGTGTAAGTGTATGCCATAAACACCGAAAAGAAATTTTTGAATTTTTCAGAGAAGTAGAAAATAAAGATCGATACTGATGTTAAAACAAAAAGAACGCTCACGTACGTTTGAATATTGTTATACTTAGGATCAATAAATATCTCTTCTTTTTTTAAATCATACCCGTACAAAAACGGAATTGACAAAATAATGAGAAAATGCTGAGATTGAAGATAACACCATTGCAAAAAATCCATAAAATTGAGCTTTTTTCTTTCTTCTTTTTGAATAGGTAAAGTTGAATTTTTCTTATAATAAAAGTACAAAACTAAAAAGAACGAAACAAAAGATATAACTGCAGAATCTGAATAGGAAACTGATATAATAGGGAAAAATTGTTTTGGAATTTTTTGCCTAAATACATTTTCCAAAAAGTGCATTAAGGAAGTAAAAAGAACGGAATTCGTATAGTCAAATATTACACAATACTTTAACCCCAAAATGAAAATGTTAAATAACAAAAGAGGTGAAGAATAATATTGTGTGTGCGCAATTGAAAAGATAACTGACGAAAATATAGCGGCGATTATGGAATTTTTCCTTTTTCTTAAAAAACCATACAAAAATTTCCTGAATATAAGCTCTTCAAAAAATGCAATAACAAACATATAAAATACCCCACCATATGTGGGGACAAAGCTTTCTTGTGCTCCGTTTATTAAAGAAAAGAATATTACAAATAAGGTTACGAAAATTACATATTCAAAAATTCTACCACGATGGCTCAAAAATCGGTTTAAAAAACTATCCTTTGACTGTTTCATTTCACTCTCCATTTTCGGTTTTTTCAAAGTTATTCATTGTGAAGTAAGAGATTGGATATATTTGTTCTATAGTCAATGTACTTGAAATAACCTTTTTGTTATACTCCATCATCTCTTCCTCTTGAATTGCATTGTAAAGCTTCCATATAGCTTCTTCTGTAGTTTGCCCAATTGCTCTGACAGTCTTGATTCCAGTTTCTACTACACCTACGATATTAAAAAATTTATACACATACTTTGCTACCACTATAAATCCTTGCCAAGGTGAATTTAATTGATAATCAGAGAACGAATTATTGAACGAATTATTTTGCAATCTCAGAGTTTCCGCTTTTAGGACAGAGCCATTAATGAACAAAAAAAATAATGTTACCATTATCAAAAGAAATCTACTTCTTTCTTGAATCTTCATAATACTTCCTCCCCGTAATATTGATTTATATCCATCAAACCGGTTTGATGTTCTGACTAATTTTATTATAGTACAACTTCTTTTGATGACAATCGCGAGTAATTGTAAAAAAAAAAAGAAATCTAATTAATTAATGCTCAATATATTTTCTAATCTTATGATTATTTATTATTTTGGCTTGTAGAAGGTTCTTGTTATAATACGATTCAAAAAATTCGGTGAAGAAAGTATCGAAGTTGTATTGGCAGCCATGGGAGAAGATAGAGAGCATTTGATATACAAATTAGCCGATTTGAAGTACCACCTCACGTTACTGTTGTCGGCGAAGGATATTGAATGGAGTGAATTTGTAAATGAACTGATTAGGAGGCATTAGCATCACAAAACAACATTTAATCGTCTAAAATTTGAGAATTCAAGAGTATGTTCGTTTTTCCTTGTGTATTTGACATTTTTCGAATTTAGTGTAAATTTTAAGATGGATTTTTGTTGGAAACGGTTCTGAAGTTTTAGAAAAGGGGTGCGGATGGTGGCAAGAAATAGCAAAAAACTAGACTTATCGACGCAATTTAAGTACCACATGCATCATTCCTTGGCGGAAAAAACGGAGTATTCCACGTTGCTACAGAAATTCTTTGCACTTTCCTACTCTGTTAGAGACCTGATTGCCGAAAAATGGCTCAACACAGAAGAGATAATCTACAAAAAGAAAGATCTGAAAATAGTCAATTATCTATCGATGGAATTTTTGATAGGTAGGTTGTTGTACAACAATATCTTGAACTTGAAAGCGGAAGATGAAGTTAAAGAACTTTTGAGTAAATACAACGTATCTCTCGATGAAATTGCGCTTTTGGAAGAAGATGCAGCGCTTGGTAACGGTGGACTTGGAAGACTTGCCGCCTGTTTTCTCGATTCCTTAGCCACCCTCGGTTGCCTTTCTTACGGATACACGATTAGGTATCAATACGGCCTGTTTAAACAAGCTATCGAAAATGGATTTCAAAAGGAACTCCCAGATGATTGGCTAAAGAATGGATATCCATGGGAATTTCCAAAGCCGGAAGAAGCGGTAAAGGTTAGATTTTTTGGCAGAAGTGAACCTTATACAGATGAAAAGGGTAATTTGAAATTTAGAGACTGTTCTAGACTGTTCGATAAAATTATGATAACCATCCGAATTCGTTGTATAATTCTTAAAGAGGGGTACACCCCCCTCCATCCTCACGAAAGTAGATTACCCTATGCCACGTAAATCCGACTTCTCCAATCGTCCTCGCTGTCCTTACTGCGATCATCCAACTAAAGTCTACATCAACGCTCACTATCATCGTCGTGCTCCCGATGGTTCTTTGGTTCAAGTTACCAGTTTCATCTGTTCTGAATGTAAACGCACTTTCTCTTTCCCTAAAGCTCAGCGTAAGAAACGCTTCGATTTCCCTTATCCTCGCTGCCCTCATTGTGATCGCCCCATGAAAATCTCCAAAGTCCGTCATTCTTACGTCCGTTTCCGTTGTCGCACTTGTGATTTCAAAACTAACGTTGACCTTTTTACTCTTTCTTTGGTTGAGTATTTCTCTTCTATCCGTTTTTCGCCTAAGTATCCTATTTCTGTCTGCTTGCATGCCTTTGAGCTTTTCTATTCTAATTTGTCTATCAGACAAATTAGAAATGTTTTAATTTCTCAAGGTTACTCTCCAAGTGTATCTACTATTTATCAGTGGATCATCAATCTTTCTAAAGCTATCGTATTTTCTCCTATCCTGTCTGATATTATCAACGTCGATGAGAAGTTTGAGAAAATCAAAATCGGTGATGAAAGACGTAATTTGTACATTTTCTTTGCCGTGAGTAAGTACAGAATCGTTAACTTTGTTGTTTCCACTAATCGTGATACTTTTGAAGCTTTGCAACTAATCTTTCCATGTAAACCTAAACTTGTTTACTCTGACGGTCTACCTTCCTATGCTGTAGCTTGCGAAAAACTCAATATCAAGCACAAAATCATCGATTCAAAGAAAAATCAACCAGCTGAATCAAGAAATAGTCTTCTTGCAATGTTTACTCAAGTTAGAAGAGGATTCAAAAAATTATCGAATGTGTTTTATTACATCAAAGCGTTTGTGGTAATGCACAATATCAAAAGAGAACTAAGAATAAAACATCAAGCAAAAAACTGGACAAAGATACAAAAACCGTTACTGAATTACTTGTTTGAACACCATCAAGAACTATTTGCACTACAGTAAAACAAACAAGTAAAGAAAAATCAAATCCAAGTAAAAAAGCAATGTGGAGACAGTGAAGATATTTTTTAGTGAAAAAAGCTTAGAAATTGACTATCAAAGAACGAAAATTACCAATTTCAAAAACCGACGAAGAAAAACGACAAAGGTTTTCAGAAACAAATCTTGATGAAGAACAAGAATTTTACTTTTTTGCCCTACTTTTTCATATCACCGAACAGTCTATTGGGATTTTTTCCTTTTCATATATATAGACACCCAGGATGGAAATTTCTGACAAATGAAAAAAATATCGCAAAATGCGATATCGCATTTTGCGATATACTATCTTTTTCTTGATTTACCAGATATGTGTTCGATTTCTATTTTTATAATGCTCACTCTCTGTATTGAATCTGCGATTTCGCCTTTTATTTTCTCTAAGTTATTTGAATATTTCTTTCCTATCAGTTCAAGTGCTCCGCGCTTTTCGTCTTCATTTTCAACTATTGAAGCTTTTCCAAAGGCAATTACGCTTTCATATGCAGTTGATAGTTCATCAGGCAAAATTTCGTAGCTTTTGACAATAGTAAAGCATACGTTTGAAAATTTTTTTATGTTTTCTATCTTATGACCTTCTTTAGCACAGTGAATATAGATATACTCTCCATCAAATGCATAGTTTACTGGTATCCCATATGGATATTCGCCGTTAAATGTTGCTAAGACACCATAATCACCGGATTTGAGTATTTCAAACGTTTGTTGTTCTGGTAATTCTCTATCTTTTCTACGCATAGGTGGAAATTTCTCCATCGTTATCAACCTCGCTTTTTACTTTGCCTCGATAACTTCGTAGGTCCATTCCTTTATGTTTTTTAACCGACTATCTATACTCACACCTATAAGATAACATTTCTTGCTTGTGAATCCTTCATAATATCTTCTTTCCTTTATCTGTTCAAGCGCTTCTTTTGCACTTTTGTCAACCTTCAGCTCAATTATATACGCAACCCCGTTGTTTTCTATCAGAATGTCTATTATCCCTCCGGATACTTCTTTTTCTATCTCATGGTACACTCCACTTCCAAATAATATCCCGCTTATCACCATCTCATAGTGCGATTCTATCGTCCTTAATTTGTCTTCTTGTTCTTCATTCTTCGTTACTTGTTTTATCTTCTCACTCAACCGATAGCTCATCTTACCAAGTATCTCTTTTAATCCACCTATCAACCCATCAACGTTTTCTTTTTTCACAGCATCCTTTATCTTTACTCCTATTCTGTTTAAATCATCTATATCCAATTCGTAATTCAATTCAAGTAACATCTGAGACAATGATTGCCCAGCGTCTATGTTTGGTATTTTTAACCCGTACAGTCCGCTGTCTATTTCCTTGTAAAATGTCAGATATCCTGCTTGAACAAGGAAAGATTTAGCAACGCTCTCTTCTATTTCTCTACTTGTCAATTCGATATATGAGATGAGTAAATCTTTTTTGAGGATATCTTCAAGCTTGACTTTCCTTGCACGTAGATAATCATGTAAAAACTTCGGTGCTCCTGGATCGTTCCAGTATACAAGAAAGCTTTTGTGAAAGAAAAACAAAAGTACCGCAAATGGATTGAACACAAAGTGTTTTCCATCGAAAGAAAAACCGCCATAGTATTTCTCAAGTTGCTCAAGTAAGTAATCCTTGCTCATATTTAACTTTTGACAAGCCATATCAATGTACTCAGGAAAATATTGAATGATTTCCTCTTGTGTATATCCAAGCATTTGAGAAAAATCTTCATGGAAAGATATATCAACAAGGTTGTTCAAAGTGGAGAACACACCAGCCTTGGTGTATTTGGTAATACCAGTGAGAAAGACAAAGCGAAGATATTGATCAAGACTTTTGATTTTTGTGTACAGTTGTCTGAGTATTTCTCTCATTTCGTGTGCCTTTTGTTTGTCTGAAATATGATCTAATATCGGCTTTTCGTATTCATCGATGAGTAAGACAACGGGTTTGTTGTATTTCCGACCTATATCCTGCACAAGATAATAGAATACATCGGAAATAGTGCCGTCAACACATGAAACATCGTAATCTTTGGCTATACGTTTTAATCTTAAGAAAAGAGAATTGTACGTATCTTCCGGTGAAGTTGTATCTATTTCGTTCATATCCAGCCTAACAACAGGAAAGCTTTCCCAATTCCATTTGTCGTATATCCATGTGCCTTCGAATAGTTTTTTCTCTCCTTTGAATAAATACTCAAGTACACTCACTGTCAAACTCTTCCCAAATCTCCTTGGTCGGGAAAGAAAATAGTATCCTTTTGCTCTTTTCACCAGTTCGTATATGTACTTTGTCTTATCCACGTATGTAAAATTTCCATTTATTAAATCTTTGAAATCTATTACACCTATCGGCAGTTCTTTCATTATTCTCACCTCTTTGTTTTGAAGTTTAAATCTCGAAAATATTATATCACTATCTCTTCTAATTCATCAAAAAAACAAAAACCTCGCTGGTTTTACACCAGCGAGGTTTTCAAATTATGTTTGCTTATGTCATTTTACCACGATTGGTATCAATGTTGCGTACGATTGTCCTGGAACATATGATTTAAGTATGTCTTCTTGTTTTTGACCTTCTGGAACTATTGTATCAAGTACGTATGGTGCAAAGTCTTTTGAATCAACGGGGTATCCACCGAGTGTCCATTGTGTTGGGTCTTTTGAAACAGGTCTGATGTGATCAGTACCATATCCGTCTTGGCTAAGTGATAAGATGTATGCTTTTATACCAGTTTTCACTTCAAGGTATTTCTTGAATACGATTATATGTATCACTTTATCTGCTGGATCGGCTTCGTATATTATAGCTTCTGGTATTTCTTTACCATCGGCTGTGGCAAAGACTATTCTATCATCTGGCCATCCTGCAACCTTTATGAAGTAATCCCAAGGTTCTTTGAATTGTACCCTTGCCCCTTCTTTGTATGTTGACGTCTTTCCACCAGCCTTTGTGTCAAGGTAAATGTTCACAAGTTGGTGTGAAAAGCCTTTTGGTGACGCCCATGGGTTGGTCATTTCAGCAAATTTGATGCTGAAAACGTACGCTTCGTCATTTTCAAGTACGGTAACTTCTGTTATGTCCCAAAGTCCTTTGTAAGGCGCAAAAGCTGGATCTTTTGGATAAACGTACGTACCAAAGCCGTAATCATCGCCAATTTTATCGGCGAATTTTGCTATCACATTTCCAGAAAGCATCGTAGGTGTCTTTATAGCTATGCCTTCTTGCGGCAGTACTTCATCTTTTCCATCAACAGAACATACGATGTAAATGTTGAAATTTTCCCCACTTTTGATTCCGAGTATATCGTATGGTATTTCAATCTCGACAACATCATCAACTGCTGATTTGAAGACATTTGCTTGGAGTATCCAAGAATCGTCTCCTGCAGCTGCGAAGAATGTACCACGTTTCCTTGTTTGCCATGTTCTCATGTTGAGTGAGAATCTGAAACCAACTGGTTTACTGAGTATTGTACCACCGGATGTTTTTCTGTTCGACGCTGTCATTTTTGGTGCGTCGGTGTAAACTTCAAAGAGAACATTTTGTCCAACGTAATCTCTTGCTGGTTTGTCAAGTACGATGCTCACGTACGCAGCTGTTGATGTTCTTGCAACGTAAGCTTGTTTTATAACTGTTCCGCTGTACATCGCCGTTGATTTTTCAACATCAGATAATTTTCCATCGATTTCGTATTGAACTGACTTGATAATATTTTCCTTAGGTAATTCAACTTTGGTTTGTTCTTCTTCTTTCTGAACCTTTGGAGCACCAACTCTTAGTTTTCCATCTTCTTTCCACACTTCGAAGATACCGTTCTTACCACCAAAACCATCATCAACGTAGGCTGGAGCGTTTGGATCAGCCACCCAATCTTTACCATCGACAACGAATTTGTATTGGTAAACACCCGCTGAAAGTTCAAGAACGGCTTCCCACCATCCGTCGCCAGAGCTGTAACATTCAGTATCGCTCATACTCCAGTTGTTGAAAGACCCCGCTATGAAAACGTATTTAGCTTCTGGTTTGTAGAATTTTATAACCACATATGCATTATCTTCGATGGAAAAGTTTTCCTTTCTTTCTGTGTTAATTTCAACTTTTTCTTTTATTTCAGCTGCTGGTGCAACGATAACAAGTTTTCCATCTTTTTGTGCAAGAGTAAACACACCATTTTTACCACCAAATCCGTCATCTGTGTATCCTGGAGCATCTGGGTCTTCTTTCCAAACTTTACCACCATCGATAACGAACTTATACTGGTAAGTACCCGGTTTAAGTTCAAGTTCTGTTATCCACAAATCGCCTTCTCTTCTCATCGGATTAGCGTTTGTCGACCAATTGTTAAATGTACCTGCCAAATGCACTGTACTTGCCTGTGGATAGCTGAATGTGAATACAACCTTGTTACCATCAATCTTTAACGCCGCAAAAGAGAAAATGGACAAAACAAGGAAAATTATCAAAATACCTCTTAACGCTTTCATACACTTACCCCCTTTTTAAGAATGGTAGACTAAATATATTTTCTCACATTTCGCGAATTTTGTGCAATGCATTTGGAATTTTTTCATGTAAAAAACCACCGGTACAAACCGGTGGTTTAAGAATTGTAGCTATATTTTATCTTTCAATCGTCAATGCAAAGATGTGTACATTGATTTGCTGAGGTAAGATTATCTTACTCACAAAGTCGTTAATTTCTAACACGTACGTATCTATACCGCATTTTATGTATTGCTTCTCCCCTGAAGATATATATCTGTAATCAAATACTATATCTTTTGGTGAGTTACACCAGTCATGTATATTTAGTTCATAATCAGAGTTATCTATAGTGAATTTGACATTGTAATCCCCATGATTGGCGGCAGCAAGGATGTATATTTTTTTCACGTAAAGTTTTTCCGGAAGAACTATAACCTGTCCATCACATCTTATGTTATCCATTCCAATTGTTTTCAAGTAAAATGGTACGTTGTTGAGGTATATAATACCTTCATCGATTTCGTTTTGTGGTAAATACGCTCCAACAACACCACCTAAGTTATCGAAGTTTGCAGGATTTTGAGGTGTTCCAATGCCGTCGTTGTTGTAAAAATCAGACAGATCCACTAAACCAAAGGTTCCGGAGTATTCAAGTTTAGCTATTGATTCGAAAGAAAATTCTTTGCTCTTCGATGTGAAAATTTGTCTATTTTTAATCTTCAATGTTTGAGATGGTATATCGTAAAGAACAGTCTTAGGATTTTTCTTATCGAATGAGATTCCCAATTGTTGTGGAATCAATATTATCTGGTCGATGTTGCAACTGTTTGAATTTGAAACAGATAAATTACCTTCTATCTCAACGATACCAATTTCAAAGAGTCCCTTACCAGTTAAGTCTTTTTTAACACTCGTTTTGGAAGATACAGTTATCGTTGTATTAGAAAAATTACCAGATAAGAGAATATAATACGTTCCATTTTCAATATTTTGTTTTCGTATTCGCCCTTTTCCGTCCATTTGTAAGCTCGCACCTGAACCGTAATCTCCTGTTACCATCTTGGCGGAAGATATGCCAATGTCAAAAGCTTCTGCTTCAAGTACAATTACACCAGAACGACCAATTAACTCTGGATTCATTGCTAATGTTTGGTAAGTTTCTGGTAATTTCATACCATGAAGAATCGTTCTGAGACTGCAAATTGTTGATTCCGCACCGGCATTTCTGTTGTAATGCATATATTCCATACCATCGTAACCTTCTCCATTTTCACCAAACATTCTAACACCAAGTCTATTTCCGCCAAACAACCAAGAAATGGCTAAAGAGGAAAGCAAGGCGTACTTTTCATCTTTCTCGATATCGTACAACAGAACAAGAGGAACTGCCGTACATTCAAGTGCGTAAGCTAATTCTGGGTACAACTTGAAATAATTTTGGATTGAATAGATCAAACCTGTTGAAATCATAATAGAAGCTTGTGAAATGAGTGATTTTTCTGCAACCGAAAGAAATTTCTCGTTACCTGTGATTTTGTAAGCACGTAGCAGTGCTTCTATGTAATGGTTTCCCCATCCGTTCCATAACAATCTGTCTTTGTAAACGGTAAAAAAGCCTTTCAAACTATCGAAGTTTTTTATTTCATAATCCAGTAAATCTGTGGCGTATTTATTTATCTCTTTGAGAACTTCTGATGATTGGTAAACTTCGTAATAATTGCAAAGCCCAAGGATGTAAAGTGCTAATTGATCAGCTGAAGTTGGTGGTTTTCTTTTGAGTGCGTTGTACGTTTTCTTGACTGCTTCATGGATCTTACTATCATCGGTGAATTTTGCAAGCTTTGACAACCCCCAAAACGCTCTCAGAGCCCACCAACCTGCGGATTTCTGACTCGTGATACCGTACTTATTGATTGTGCCATCTTTGTATGCAAAGTTGTAAAACTCTCCATCACTTGCTTGCATCTTTACAACGAACTTCGCTGCATCTAAAGCTAAATTCAGATATTTACTATCTTTCGTTAATTCATACGCCTCGGAATAAAGCAATACCACTCTTGCCACATCATCAACACAAAAATCTCCCTCGTTTAGTGCACTAACGGGTATAAATGCATTACCTTTGTTTTCTGCGTAAACCCAGTATCCCTTGACCATCTCACCATCAAGAGCGAACCACTCAGATAGTCTTTCAAGATGTGTAATATTGAAGTTCAAATTGGAAAATCCCACGATAGCTAATAACATTCCCATCACCACAAGCGCTCTGTACATTCTCATCTGCATCACCAACCCCGTTTAGAATGATAAACACAAAAGGTCAGGCTTTCGCCTGACCTTAGAGGTGAATTCTTACTCGCCTATTTTAAGCGACCTGAATGATTTACTCTTTTCTTCAATGAGTTTCACAGCATCTTCGACAGAGTTTGCGCTGTAAAGTGTGTAAAGCATCGTATGTTCAACTTTATCTCCCGCTTTGTATCTATTTGGCATAGCTTCTTTCTTTGTACCCCATACAGGATAGACATTTTCAGTGGCTGGATATGCATTGAATTCATCGGCAACCCATTTGAATATACCGGTTCTGAACTCAAGACTTTCATACACCCACGTGTCTCCCTCAAGCCACTTTGCATAGTCCGCTTTGACCATTGGCACTGTTGGGAATATCTCTGCGATACCAACTTTTCCCTTTGGTGAATAGTTGCTTCTCCATCTTTCCGCTGAAGCAAATATGTAAGTTGCACCCCAGAAGAGTGGTTTCATACTCTGTCCTGCTGGGAATACGATGTACGGTATCTTGTTTATCCAAGTAACGGCATTCCTTTCAAGCCAGTATTCGTATGGAGTAATGCCAAGTTGGTCTGCCCATGCCAATCTTCTGAAGACGGGGAGTATATGGACTGTATCGTCAAATGCAGGAATGATAGGCTTTGTAATCATCGTCTGAAGTTTCATGATATCAGCATAGTTGTAGAAGAGGAAATTGTTGTCAACGTAAATATCACCATTTTTGAAGACATAGATGAGTAAATCTTGGAAGAGTCCAAAGAACTTATCGGATTGTAAAAGCGCCTTTATTCCAACTGCAACCGGACCGGGTTCAAAAACTTTCACGTCAACTGCTCTTAAGCCTTGTGATGTTTCTTCATCGTGTTGATTACCAATGTCTCCATTAACAAAATATGTTGACCTTGACCAGCCTGCTATCCTCGCAATTCCTATTTCGTCGACCAAATTCGCTTTGATGTTTCCAAACTGGTTGATCCTGGCAATTCCGTTAACAAACACCTCCAGTGTGTTATCCGTTGTTTTAATTGTCCAACCCTTGTCTGATTTTGTAACAGTGAATGCTTTTGTATAACTTGGTGCTTTTGCAGCTTGATCCGATACTTGTATCTTACCGTTACCTTTTGCTACAAACACCAAATAATCTGGTGCAGATACACGCTTGTTACCATCAACATCGTCAATTGATAAGGAACTTCCTTGTTGTCAACAATGACCTTTAAGCTTGTCCAGTCAGGTTCGAAATCTTCAGGAAGAATATCAACTAATTTTCCCATCTGCAATACAACAGGGACTTCTACGTTTCCAGCAACAACTGGTATGGTAACGGTAGCACCAAGAACAACCAAACCGCTTAACAATACTAAAATCCCAAGTACCCTCTTCATACCTACACCTCCCTCTAATGTGGTGGAAATGGAAAAATAGGTAAGCGTTTACATACTAACGATATTATAATGTTTTGGTTTAAATTATCTCAATTCTAATATGTGGAACATTTTACTCAAAATGTTTATTATACGTGTTTAATGAGTTTAATCATCACATTACTTATATTTTTTATAATTCTCTTCTTTTTTCAATATTTGGTATTCCAAAAACGGAAATGTATAATATAGACAGTATGTAAACGCTTACAGCTTATCAACATTAAAAGTGATGTTCTTATGTTTTTAAGTGAAAGGAGTGATAAGACAATGGTTTCGATAGAAGATGTTGCGTTGAAAGCAGGTGTTTCGATTGCCACAGTTTCGAGGGTACTCAATGGAACTGGATATGTTTCTGAAGAAACTGAATTGAAGGTGCTTAAAGCTATAAAAGAACTTGGATATAGACCACATTTTTCTGCACAAGCACTTGCCAGAAGGAAGAATTTTGAGGTTGGGATAGTAGTAAGTAGGAGAATTCAAGAGATACTTTCAACGGAAATAGGGGTCTTTTACAAGATTATTTTGGAAGCTATTGAAAGTGCATCGGCTATGTACAAGATCTCCACTGAAACGATTTGTTTAGATGATTGGGATTTTAAAACAAATCATGATGGTTATATATTGGTTGGTAGTGATGCAACGGAAGAACAGATACTTAAGCTTAGCTCTAAAGCAAAAGTTGTGCTTGTTGATCACTATATAGACGGATTGCGAGTGAATAGCATTGTGAGTGATGGTTACGATGGTGTGTTCTTTGTCACAAAGGAAATTATAAGTAAGGGTTTGAATCGTATCGTGCATTTACACGGCCCGTTGAAGTATTACGGGTTTAGAGATAGGTACAACGGATATGTAAGTGCGATGACAAGGTATGGAAAATTGCCTATCACGTACGAGTACGATGATTTGCACGAAGATGTTGACAATGTTCTAAAAAAAATGCTGAGAGATTGGGTTCCTGAAGCAATAATCTGTTCAAACGATGTGATAGCTCTTCGAACGCTTTCAAAACTCAGAGAATTGGGATACAAGATTCCAGAAGATATCAGTGTTATAGGGTTCGATGATATACCAGCAGCGGAAAGAGAAGGGTTATCGACACTGAGAGTTCAGAAATCAGAACTTGGTTTAAACGCAGTAAAGAGGATTTACGAATTATTGACAGGTCAGAGTTTGCATCCATACAAACAGTGTTTGTATACGTTATTTGTTAAAAGAAATTCTTCTAAATATTAAATATTTAAATATTAAATATTTAACACGTTTCCACACTTTCTCGAGGAGGGGTCAGTATGAGGAAAGTTTTGATCGGTTTGATACTGGGTCTGATTGTTACGTTGACGTGGGCAGTTGAACTTGTCTTTTGGACTGCACCAAATCCTTTGCAAGAAGAGTTTTGGAAAACCATCGTAGCTCAATGGAATAAAGCAAGACCAGATATACAAATTAAAGTTCAAACTATACCCGCAGCCGGAAGTTCGGAAGAGGCGATACTTACAGCAATTGCCGCAGGAAACGCACCAGATTTTTCTGAAAACATCTTCAGCGGCTTTGCTGCTCAACTTGCCGATATCGGTGCGATTTATCCATTGGATAGCTTTGGTGCTGATTTTCAAAAGCTTATAGAAACAAGGAAGATGAAAAACATCATCGAAGGTTGGAAGATTAAAGGCAAGTATTACGTTTTCCCAATTTATTCAAACCCGATGTTGTTCTGGTGGAGAGGCGATTTACTTAAGAAACTTGGTTACAACAACCCACCAAGGACGTACAACGATATTTACGAAGTCAGTAAAAAGTTTGCAGATGGAAAGACGAAATTCACAATGCAAGTTGTCGTGGGAAGAAACTGGTGGGATAGATGGTTCGATTTTATAACTTATTATTACGCAGCGTCTGGTGGTAAACCGTACATAGATGTTGCAAAAAGAAAAGTAAACTTCGGTGATGATACTGGAAAGCAGATAGTTCAATTTATTTACACGATGTTTGAAAAGAAATACACAGCAGTTGAGCTCGGTGATAATCCATTCTATAAAGGTGTAATACTTGGTAAGATCACAGGTCCGTGGGAAGTTAACTGGGCAAAGGAAACATTCCCGAAAGTTGTTCCAGAAATCTGGTTCTCAGCACCACCTGTTCCAGATAATTATCCGAAAGATAAACCCATTTATACATTTGCTGATTCAAAAGGATTAGTTATTTACTCGACATCAAAGTACAAAAAGGAAGCTTTTGAATTCATCTCTTGGGTTTTTTCAAATGCACAAAACGATGCTCTGTGGATAGAAAAGACTAAGATGCCACCTGCAAGGGAAGATTTAACGACAAATCCGCTCTTTGCAAAGTACATGGATGACAAGTTCTTCAAAGCGTACTGTGAGTTTGTTCCATACGCCGTACCACCCGCACTTATCGATAAGACTATCGATATTCAACAAGCTATGACCACACAACTTATAGAACCTTTGATGTATCTTAAAGGTAAACCACTCGATATCCTTGATAAGGCTGTGAAGGAAATCAACAAATTATTATTCTGAGTGTTTTAATTTTATTTCTTGAATTCTTGGAGGAAAAGAGAGGAAAAGATTGGATGTGAAATTATGTCAAATTGCTCGAAACTTGGTAAGAAGGAAAGAGCATTTGGTTATTCGGTTATATTTCCTTACTTAGCTTACACGGCGGTTTTTTGGGGCTATCCGTTCATTTGGATGGTTGTCTTGGCTTTCACAAAATGGAATTATTTTTCAAAACCACAGTTTGTATTCTTGAACAACTTTCTTAGAATATTCACCGATAGTTTGGTCATTCGGATAGCCCTTAATACTTTGAATTTTCTTGCTTATTTGATACCAATGGTGTTATTTGCTTCACTCCTTTTTGCAATGGCATTGACAAAGGTGAAATTTGGTAAGACTTTCATCATGCTCAGCTTTTTGGTTGCGAATGTTTCATCAGGTGTTGCTTATTCGCTTTTGTTTTCGAATCTATTTTCTATCAACGGACCAATAAACAGACTTGTAGATAGTTTATTTGGATTCACAATCCCTTGGTTCAGTAATCCGCAATTGGCAGTTTTTTCGATTTGTCTGATCATCACGTGGAAATTCATAGGTTACTATGGGTTGATAATATACGCAGGGTTGCTCTCGATACCCCAATCGATTTACGAAGCCGCAGAGCTTGACGGTGCCGATAAAAAGACGATATTTTGGAAAATCACTCTTCCGTTACTCAATCCATCGCTTATCACCGTGACGGTGCTTGCAATCACACTAACGTTTGGTATCTTCACCGAACCGTACATGATTACAGGTGGCGGACCCATGCAAAGAACGACTACGTTCTTGATTTACATGTACGACACTGCTTTTAAGAGAATAGATCCATCGTACGCAACTACAGTGGCAATAGTAACAGCTTTAGTTAGTTATGCACTTGTAATGCTTATACGAAAGTTCTTTGAGAAAGAAGTGGTGTTCGTATGAAAAGAGAACGCATCGTTTCATGGGTTATCACTGTCGTGCTTCTGGCACTTGCGTTCTTGTGGATTTACCCGTATGTATGGCTTGTAATGTCTTCGTTTAAACCAGCAGAGGATATATACACGACATTTTTACCAAAAAGGCTCACCCTTGAGCATTACAAGTTTATATTCCTAATGGCCAACAAGTTCCAAAGACCTTTTGTAAGAGCTTTTTTGAATAGTCTTTTCATAACCACGACTGTTACGTTTTCTGTTTTGATCACATCAGCAATTATAGGGTACGTTGTATCAAAGATAGAGTTCAAAATTGGTAAGTACGTTTTCAATTTCCTGATATACCAGATGCTCTTTCCGGGATTTATGTTCATGATACCTATGTTCATTTTGATAAGAAACCTTGGATGGCTTAATACTTATCAAGCGCTTATTGTACCATCTTTGACAAGTTCATGGGGCGTGTTCATGTTTGCACAATCTTTCAAGACTATCCCAAAAGATTACATAGATGCCGCAAAGATAGATGGTGCAAATAACTTTTGGATTGTTTTTAGAATTATGTTACCACTGGCAAAGTCTACCGCTTCGATAGTTGGAATGTTCACATTCATAGGTACGTGGGATAACTTCCTGTGGCCACTTATGGTGATGAAAGATTACAACAGGATGCCACTTTCAGTTTTGCTTGCATCTTTCAATCATGAATACGCAAGTTACATAGGTCCTGTACTTGCAGGTGCAGTTATCCAGACTATTCCAATGGTATTAATTTTCCTTGTGTTAAGGCAATACTTCTTGCAAGGTATATCAATGTCGTTAAGATAAACTCGTTGAGTGAAAGGAGGAGCATGTTGATGGATTTAAAACTGAAAAGACACCCGCTTAGCCCTTTATTAGCACCAGTCCCAGGTCATATATGGGAAGATAAGTTCGTATTCAACTGCGCAGTAGTTTACGATGGTGAATTGTTCCATCTTCTTTACAGAGCGCAAGGACAGGATATGGTTTCAAGGATAGGTTACGCAGTTAGTACAGATGGTGTACATTTCAACAGGTTGGAAAAACCCGTCTTCTCACCGGCTTGCCAAGATGAACTTTACGGTGTGGAGGATCCAAGAATCACGAAGTTAGGAGATAAATATTATATGCTCTATACTGCGTATTCCCCGAAAGGTCCAAGAGTTGCAATGGCTTCAACAAAGAATTTCATCACTTGGGAAAGATATGGCATTGTGATAAAAGATGAAATTGACAACAAAAATGCAGCTTTGTTTCCAGAGAAAATTAATGGTAAATACATAATGATTCATAGGTTCCCCCCTGATATATGGTTCGCATATTCCGATGACCTTATCAATTGGGGTAATTACGTTAAAGTAGCAGGTCCAAGGGAAGGTTACTGGGATAATCTCAAAGTTGGTGCGGGTGCTCCACCGATAAAAACTCCGTATGGATGGTTATTACTCTATCATGGCGTTGAAGATGCACCAAGACCGATATACAGACTCGGATTTATGCTTCTTGATTTGAACGATCCAACGAAAGTATTGAAAAGAAGCGAAAAACCAATACTTGAACCTGAAGAAGATTGGGAGATATTTGGTGGAGTACCGAATGTGGTATTTAGTGATGCGATGGTTGAATACAACGGTCAGTATTACGTTTATTACGGTGCTGCCGATAATTACATCGCACTTGCAACGATAAGTGTCGATGAAGTATTTGAATGGTGCAAATCATAACAAATAAAGTGGTATAATCTAATAAACTATCCAAACTATCCGAAGCAAAAAGGGGGGAACACGATGAACAACCTGAAGATAGGTATCATAGGAGCTGGTAGCGCCGTTTTTTCGATGAGAATTATCTCGGACCTTTGTAAAATGCCAAAACTCAGCGGCTCACACGTTGTACTGATGGATATCGACGAAGCAAGGCTAAGAAACACTGGTATACTCGCCAACGAATTATCAAGAGTTTTCGGTGCAAATTTGAAGATAGAAACTACAACGGATATGACAAAAGTAATAGATGGCGCAGATTTCGTAATTAACACAGCTATGGCTGGTGGGCATAGTTACCTTGACAAAGTCAGAGAAATTGGGGAAAAGCACGGATACTACAGAGGTATCGATGCGCAAAATTATAACTTCGTTTCTGACTATCTTAACCTCACAAATTGGAATCAATTTTCACTTTTTTTGAAAATAGCTAAGATGATTGAAAAATTTGCACCTAACGCCTGGTATTTGCAAGCTGCAAATCCAGTGTTTGAAGGTACAACCCTGGTTTCGACGCAAACATCAATAAAAATGGTAGGCTTTTGTCACGGGCACTATGCAGTTGAGAGTTTGGCCAATTTAATTGGGGTGAAAGAATATGATTGGCAAGTGGGTGGTGTCAACCACGGTATTTGGCTAACAAAATTTACAACAAAAGATGGGAAAGATCTTTACCCGGAAATCGATAAATACAAAGGTAAAATTCAACACAAGCCATCAAATCCATTTGACGACCAATTGTCACCTGTTGCATGGGATATGTACGATTTTTATGGACTATTCCCAATAGGCGATACTGTGAGAAATTCGACATGGAAATACCACAGGGATTTAGAAACAAAGAAAAGATGGTATGGTGAACCATGGGGTGGTGCCGATTCGGAATTAGGTTGGAAATGGTATGTAGAACAATTATACAAAGTTGTCGAAATCATCAACCAATTTGCAACAGCTATCGAAAATGGTCTTACGTTGGAAAAAGTAAAAGATTCCATGAACTTAATGCCTTGGCTAGAAGATGATTGGAAAAACATGGTTAATGAATTACTTGATAGTGAAAAACTAAGTGGCGAACAGCATGTTCCATTTATTGATAGCGTTGTGAATGGTACAAAAAGGCGATTCGTCGTTAATATGATAAACAAAGGTAAGATAAAAGGTATAGACGATGATGTTGCTGTTGAAATATGCGCATGGGTGAGTGGTGAAAATATCGAATTTGAAGAAACACACCTGCCAGAAAGAGTTATCAACTGGTATATAAAACCAAGGGTTTTATTAGCTAAACAAGCGCTTGAGGCGTTTTTGAAAAAAGATACAAAACTCGTCGCGGATATAATTGAACGGGACTGGAGAACAAAAAGTAGTGAGCAAGTTAAGAAATTAATCGATGAACTTTATCCGTTTGTAATTGCAGAAATGAAAAAGATAATCGAAAATTAAATTTGCAAAAAACAAATGCGGGCATTTCTATGCCCGCATTTTTGTATTTTACTCAATTCTTTCCACTTCTATTCTATCTATTAATCTTTCTACATCTGCTTTTCTACACAATCTGGTACCAGGGGTCATAACTGCTGCAGTTCCCGCGGCATTTGCCCATCTTAACGCTTCTTCATCGCTTGCATCTTCTGCCTTTTTAAAAACAAATCCAGCTAGGAACGAGTCACCCGCACCTACAGCACTTTTTACGTTAACTTTTATCGTTTTTGTGAACAATACCTTTTCTTTTGCGATAAGATACGCACCTTCTCCACCAAGCGTAAGCAATATAGCTTGAAGCTCGTGGGTGTCTATAATTTTCTTTGCTTCACTTATTATTTCCTCCCGCGTATTTACGTGCTTTCCAATAAGCCTTTGAAATTCATGTAAATTTGGCTTTATGTAATCAGGTTGACCGATTAATCCTGCTTTTAGCTTATCTCCGTCTGCATCGAAATAAACAGTTGCTCCCCACTGCTTTAGCGTAAATATAATTCCCGTGTAAAACTCTGCGGCAACACCTTTGGGAAGGCTACCCGAAACTACAACAATATCTTTTTCTCGAACAAGTGCTTGAAGAACTTCGAGAACAACTTGTAGTTTTTTAACACTAATCTTTTCGCCAGGCATACTTATTCTATACTGCCCTTTGCTTGATTCTAAAATTATATTCATCCTCGTTTCCTGAGGAACCCTAATTGAGCTGTATATAACACCTTCCTTGTCAAGCATTTCTTCTAGCTTTCTACCAGTATCTCCCCCAACAAGCGCGATAGCTATCGAAACTCCTCCAAATTCTCTGATGACCCTCGAAACATCGATACCTTTTCCTGCAGGATAGTCAACCACTTTCTTTGCCCTTATGGTATCATCAACGATCAAATCATCAACATAAATGTACCTATCAAGGCATGGATTCATAGTTAAAGTGAAAATCATAAAAATTTGCCTCCTTTAAGCGTTTCATATACTCTTACTAAAATTATACTATATTAATACCAAAGTGTGGTAAAATTGACTTGGGAAATTTTTAATTTTAATTACCTCTTTGGGAGGTTTTTAAAAAATGAGAACAAATATAAACAGGATTATTTATTTTGTCATTGTCGCTGCGGTTTTAATAATAATACCATATACATTCTTGAGTTTATACCTCAATTCTTTTGTAGAAACATTTAGAAATACTTTTCAAAAAAATGTTGAATTTCTGTCAAATTCTATATCGTTCAGCTCTTTTCAATGGGATGAAATGTACGATGCTGTGACTAATGATGATAAAGAATTTCTAGAAGAACAATTTAAAGATATTATAAAAAATTACCCCTTTACGGAAAAGGTACATATTGAAAATAAAAAACCAGAATTTGACTCTTTGTATAAAATTTCATCTGACCAAACAAAGATATATGTGGAATTCAAAATATACGATAGCTTTGGTGAGAAAAATATCCAAGACAAAGTAGCTATAGCTGTATTTTCTGCACAAAAAATAGTCGATTACATGGGAGTAAAGAATTTGGAAATTAATAAGTTTGGCAAACCTTTTGTGTACAATCTGCGCTATTACATAAAACCAAGCATAGCCGATATAAGTATCGCTTTAAGTGTTTTTTCCATAGTATTGTTGTTACTAATTTCTGTAGTTCTCATAGCAGAGAGAAATTACAGAAAAGTGGAAGAAACTCACAAAAAAGCCTTGCAAGCAATTAGTGAACTTTCCCAATCTTTACTTAAAGGCGTTCTTGAGCCTACATATCAATTATTGCTTGATTATGCTGTAAAAATCATTCCTGGAGCACAAGCGGGAAGTGTATTGACAAAAGAAAATGACTTTTTTGTTTTTTCCGCGGTAGTTGGATATGATTTTGAAACACTTTCAAAAATAAAACTCAAACCAGAAGAATTGGCTCAAGGATATACAAGAGAATTAAAGATAATAAAGAGGATTGGAAGTTTCGATAAACAGAATTTACCTGATGAGAAAATTGAACAACTGAGAGATTCTGGTAAAACAGAAGAGATAAAATCAACATTAGCCATTCCAATAGTAATTAACAATGAAATAGTAGCTTTTCTGAATTCAGATAACTTTGAAAGTGAAAATGCTTTTGGTCAGCTTTCTGTAGAAATAGGGAAAGCATTCGCTAATCAGTTGGGATTGATATTCGAAAAAATTAGGTTAGAAAAGGAATTATTAGAGAAAAAAGAAGCTTTGGAATATTTAGCACTACACGATCCGTTAACCGGATTACCAAACAGAAGATTTCTTGAAATTGAGCTGGAAAGAATGTTAACGCTTGCTCAAAGAGAAAATAAATATGTATGCTTATTATATTTAGACTTGAAAAAATTTAAACCTGTAAACGATAAATACGGTCATGATGCAGGAGATTACGTTCTAAAAGTTCTAGCTGAAAGATTTAGAAACGTTGTAAGGAAAAGTGATTTTGTATCAAGGGTAGGTGGGGATGAATTCATATTCTTGCTTTACGACTGCAAAGATTATATAAATTTCTTAGAAAGAATATTAGGAGAGATTGAAAAAGATGTATTTTACAGCTATTCTAAAATAAATATTTCAGGAAATTTTGGCATAGCTATCTATCCCGATGATGCAAAATCACCTGATGATTTGATTATGAAAGCCGATATGGCTATGTACTATGCCAAGACAAATGATTTAAAATTTTACTTAGCAAAAAATATAGAAATTAAACCTCAAGATAGCAAGGAAAATAATAACAATAAGTTTTAGCTAATTGACTTTATATAAAATAAATGGTAAAATCTTTTTGAGGGTTTTACCATTTATTTTTATTTTCACAAGGTGGGGTGGTATGATATGGAATTAAAAGAAGAGAAAAGGACATTGAAAATAACAGGTATGACTTGTGCAAATTGTGCGAGAATAGTTGAAAAATCACTTTCAAAAGTTGAAGGTGTGAAATTTGCTGCGGTAAATTTAGCCACAAATACCGCTTTTGTTGTACTTGAAAAAGAAGTAGATGAAGAAAAATTAAAAAAAGCTGTCGAAAATGTTGGATACGGTGTTTCTGACGAACCTATAGAAATGATAGAAGAAAAGAGATTGAAAAGAATAAAATCTAACATGATAATTGCTTTGGCATTGACCATTCCTCTAATGATTCTTATGTTTTTACACACGAGTGGTAAACATATTCCTTATTTCAAAGAGATTGAATTAATCGTTTCCGCAATAGTCATATTTTACGCTGGTAGAGACACAATAAAAGGAGCTAGTATTGCACTTTTGCATAAACACGCGAATATGGATACGCTCATTCTCTTTGGTTCTGCTACAGCTTGGTCAACAAATATCTTGACTTATTTTGGCACTAATATCCATCCTTTTGGTACAATTGGTGCTATGATAGTTTCTTTGCATCTTCTTGGAAGATACATAGAATCGTATCTTAGAGACAGAGCATCGAAACAAGTAAGAGAATTAATTAATCTGCAAGCTAAGGAAGCGCTTGTAATAACGGACAAAGGTGAAATTTTAATGCCTATTGAGGCGATAAAAGAAGGCTCCATAGTTGTCGTTAAACCAGGCGAAAGAATTCCAGTAGATGGAATTATAGTCGAAGGTAGTACATCCATAGACGAGTCTATGATTACAGGTGAATCGATACCTGTTTCAAAAGAAGTAAACGATGAAGTTGTTGGTGGTTCATTAAATCTTACAGGTGCTATAAAGATTAAAGTGACAAAAGTTGGTGAAGATACTTTTTTATCGAAGATAATAAATCTTATTCAAGAAGCTCAAGGCGCAAAGGTTCCAATTCAAGCATTAGCAGACAGGATAACAAACTGGTTTGTACCAATGATAATATCATTAGCTACAATAAGTGCTTTTGTTTGGTATTTCAATTTTGAAAATCTCAATATGCTAACTCATAGCATAAGAAGTTTTCTTCCATGGACGCTCCATACATCAGATCCACTTTCGTTTGCGGTTTTCGTATTTTTGACAACCGTTGTTATAGCCTGTCCTTGCGCACTTGGTCTTGCAACTCCGATGGCGCTAATTGTCGGAACTTCTTTGGCTGCAAAAAAAGGATTACTTATAAGAAACGCCGAGGCTATTCAAACAGCTAAAGAGGTTGGATATGTACTCTTTGATAAAACTGGAACATTGACAGAAGGGAAACCACAGGTAATTTACACAGATTTGCCAGAAAGCGAGTATGAAAAAATACTGGCTATCGAAAATCTATCCAACCATCCTCTTGCAAAAGCTGTAGTTGATTATCTGAGAACGCAAATTAATAATAAAAATAACGATATTGAAATAGAAAAGTTTGAAGAACTGCACGGAAAAGGCGTAAGAGCAAGAGTGAATGGTGATTTTTATTTCATAGGAAAAACTGAAAATATATCAGCTTACGAAGATTACACAATAAACGGTTGCTCAATTGTGGAAGTGCGAAAAAACGAAAATATATTAGGTTTCTTTGCGATCCAAGATGTTATAAGGCACGATTCAGGAGAAGCGATATACAAATTAAGCAAAATGGGTATAACCCCTGTTATGGTTACTGGCGATAATGAAAATACCGCAAGATTTGTTGCAGAAAAACTCGGAATAAAAGAAGTATTTGCAAACGTCAAACCTGAGGAAAAATTGGATATCGTTAGAAAATTTCAAGCTAAAGGCAAGAAAGTTATAATGGTAGGCGATGGTATAAACGATGCAGCAGCTCTGAAAAGCGCGGATATAGGAATAGCCGTAAGTAGTGGAAGTGACATTGCGTTAGATAATTCTGATATAATTATTACAAAAGGTGGAATATCAAAAGTTGTCGACGCGATAGAAATATCTAAATTGACGTTTAAAACAATCAAAACAAATCTACTTTTTGCGTTTTTCTACAACGTTTTGGCTATTCCACTTGCAATGTTCGGATTATTGCACCCAGCTATAGCGGAAGGTGCCATGGCGATGAGTTCAATTACAGTTATAATTAATTCCATGAGAATTAGAAAGGAAAAGAAGCCTTCATGCTGTAGTTAGGTCTAACATTGTTTAAAAATACTTAAAAACACTTAAGAGAGGAAGGTGTTATTATGGCAAGGTATTTGTTGAAAGTTCCTGATATTTCATGCAACCACTGTAAAATGCGAATTCAAAAAGCACTTGAAGAAATTGGAGAGAAAGACTTTGAAGTGAAAGTCGCTGAAAAAGAAGTAATAATAGACACGGAAAATATCGAAAAAGTTGTCAAAAAATTGGAAGAAATAGACTATCCAGTAGAACAAGCAATTATTCAATAAAATCTTACCTTTTCATCTAGGGAGAACGTTTTCATGGCAATAGAAAGAGAGAAAAAATATTTCGTCGATGAAACGCTTGCAAAAAATCTAATAAAAAGTTCATTGGCAAAATTAGGTGTAATCCAATGGTATTTAGAAAAATGCCCAATTAAAACTGATAGAGAATGTAGGGTAAGGTACACCGTAGATGAGCATGGAAACGAAAAGTGGATAGTTGCTTTTAAATCAGACCTCAGGGAAGATTTTACAAGAATTGAGGAAGAGCACGAGATAAGTCCAGCAAATGAGCTTTTTGGTGAACTTTCAAAAAGCCCAGTAGTTGTGAAAATAAGATACTTTCTATTATTCAAGCCAGCAGAGGTTGTTTTGGATGAATTTTTAGAAATTGATAAACCTTACCGTGTAAACATAAAATATATGGCGGAGATTGAAACAGAGGACGAATTCGAAAAATACGAAAGCGTGTTTAATCTCCGAAAAGATATGTCGATTGAAGAGTTCAAAACCTTTACTAACAAAAATATAGCCGTAATTAGTCAGATAAAACCTGAAAAATTGATTGAAAAAGTAAAGCAAATTGTGAATTCAGAACAATAAAGTGGCTCTTAAGAGCCACTTTATTGTTGATGATTATTTCTCTTCAAAAGCCAAACCTAAATTTTCCAGTATTTTTTTCTCATTGTAGAATATCAACAGTATATATCCAAGAATCATAAACGAAAGGGATACTATAGCACTAATTCTAAGTCCCATTTCATTAACTTCGTTTTTGCCAAGGATAAATAACGATGGAAAGATAAGTCCAGCAACCGTTTGGCCCATCTTCTGCATGAAAGTCCTTGCTCCAAAGAAAACTGCAGCCTTGTAATTTCCTGTTTCCCTTCCGTGAGCTTCCGCAATATCGGCAACCATTGCGTTCGGAAGTATACCAAATATAGCCAAAGGAATAGCAGAAAGAATAGCCACAATGTAACTTTGTATAATTGGAGATACATTGTACTTACCAAGCATCGAAACAAATACAAAATCAATTGCGAAGATGATAAAGCCAATCATTAAAAGTTTTTTCTTACCAAATTTCTTAGCTAAAAAGTTGACTGGAACATAGAATATAAAGGATAATAAGAACATTATAAGCTGCACTTGTGAAGCTTGCTCTTTTGGAAGTCCCAATAAAACCGTAACGTAATAAACAAGTCCCAGGCTAATACCAGTCAAACCAACCCAATAGAGCAAATCTTGAAATACAAATATTAAGAAATTTTTCTCCTTGAACGCGGTTATAATTGCCTCTAAACCGCCTTCATTTACGGTATGACTTTCGCAGTAACGCTTTTCATCGATGAATATAATTGGCAAAAGCATTAACACAAAACCTATTATCCCATAGACAATAACTACCAATTGAAATGCCCTTACCGGTTCAAAGCCTGCTTTTTCAAGCAAAGTCTGGAACAAATAGACTTGTGTACCAATTACATAACCAATTGCCCATGTAATAGAAATAAGTGTACTTAGAAGTAACCTTTCGTTTGGATCATGCCCCAATTCACTCATCCAAGCAAAGAAAGGTGTAACGTACATAGTCATAAACCAATAGAAAATTATCACAGTTGCGAATAACCAAGCAGTATTTAACGCAAAGTTATTAGCCGAAGGAGGTAAGAAAGGTAAGAAAGAAAATATCGCAAACGGTAAAACACTAATTGCTAAAAATCCTCGTCTCCTACCAAGTTTTAATTTACTTCTATCAGATAGCGTCGCGACAATTGGATCTGTAACCGCATCAAAAAACCTTGAAACTCCCAAAGCAAGTCCAACAATAGTCAAACCCGCAAATACAATACCTCTTTGAATAAATTGTGGAAAGTTAACCGTTTCTGGCGGCATGTAAAAGTAAACAAGCGCATTTCCAATAGCAAAACTCACAAGTGACCAACCAAGCTGACCAAGAGCATACATCCACTTCTTCCACATCGGCAATCTTTCAGCCATAACCTCAACCCCCTTATACCTACAATCGTTATTGTATGATAATTTTTGTTCATTATTGTTTGGTAACGTTACCGAATGTTCATGAATATTCTATCATTTAATCATTAAAAATTAGAAAGCGTTTTTGAATTTTTATTAGTAAAAATAATCAATTAAAGTATTTTTTCCTCAAATTATCTGTATTTATCTCCGTTTTTCACTTAAAATTACTCGTTAACATTCATTGACATCGTATGAAAAATAATTATGATTTTTTAAAAGAAAAATATAATCTTATTAACACTAAGTTAACTAATAACACAATAAAAAGTTACTTTTAAGCAAAATTATAGAAAAATTTAAATTTTATAATTGTACGGAGGTTAATATGAGATTGACATTAGATAGTAACATAAAAGTCGCGGGGGCGAAGGGGATGAAACACTATGAAACACTCATTTAACATACAAACTCACACCAATGATAAGACCAAAGAAAAAGAAATCGCTTTTCCAATGTATGTTCCGAAGATGTATGAGAGAGAACCTCACATTAAAGAATGTCTAACTTGTATTTTTTGGAGTGGACATAGAAGGTTTGAGAATAGAAAATTTATAGCCGTTTCTAAAAAAACAATCGGGAATTGTTTATGGATTAACCAATATAAAACTGCATCGGAAAGTTGTAACCATTGGAAAGGAAAATAAATTTATTTAATAAACATTTCTAATAAAAAAGCAGCCCTTCAATGTTTAGGGCTGCTTTTCTTGTTACTTTAATATTACCATCAGTAGAAAATTTTCGCTAATTGCTTAATATAATAATCCACAGGTCTTACATTGAGCAGTGTTTCACTGTAAGGTACTTCTGTAACTATGAATCCTTTAACTCCAACCGCATGGTAGAATTTACCCATTTTTACTAGTTCGACAGCACGAGCACTCATCTGCGTTGCAATAATTCTATCAATTGCAGCTGGCACGCCTCCCCTTTGGATATAGCCAAGGTTTGTGTAACGCCATTCGATGTTTAATTTTCTTTCTATGTAAAGTCCTATAACTTCAGCTGGGTCTGTTTCATATGAGCATTTGCATTCATCTAATATTTCATCTGGTAGTTTTACTCCATCTTCAACAACTACGATCGAGAATCTTTTTCCGCTTTCGTATCTGTGTTGAATTGTTGTGACAAGTTCTTTTGGATCTACAGCATCAGAACTTGTTACAACAAAATCGGCTCCACCTGCGAGTCCTCCAAATGTCGCAAGCCATCCACCCGGTGCTCCCATTGTCTTTACTATCATTACACGGTGGTGTGATTCAGCTGTTGAGTGGATAATATCAAGTGCTTGAGTCACATGCTCAAGTGCTGTGATGAAACCTATTGAGAAGTCGGTAAACGATAAATCATTGTCTATCGTTGCTGGAACTATTATGCTTGGTATTCCGTACTTTTGCAAGTTCAAAGCACTTTTAACCGCGTTTCTTCCTCCAAAAATAATGTATCCTGATATGCCATATTGAGTTGTTTTGTTTTTTATAGTTACTAAATCTTCGTCTTTTTCTGGGATAAATAGCGAAGTCCCAAGTATCGTTCCACCTCTGTGGAGTATACCAGAAACGTCGTCTCTAACTAGTATATCCACTTTATCTTTAAGTAACCCTTCAAAACCATCTTTTATTCCCATTACCTCTATCTCTTTTTCAATTGCATTTACTACAACTGACCTTATCGCAGCATTTAAACCTGGACAGTCGTTACCTACTGAGAGTATACCTATTCTCCTCATTTATAGCCACCTCCCCACTATTGAGTAAAATACTATCGATGTTATTGCCATTAATTTAATAAGAATATTGAGAGACGGACCAGCTGTATCTTTGTAAGGGTCACCAACTGTATCACCAACAACCGTTGCTTTGTGTGTAAACGAGCCTTTACCACCAAGGTGCCCTTCTTCAACAAACTTCTTGGCGTTGTCCCATGCTCCTCCTGAATTTGCCATGAATATCGCAAGTGCAACACCCGTCACTGTTGAACCGATAAGTAAACCTGCGACTGCTTGAACCCCAAGACCTACCATAAGAATAATTGGTGCGAGAATGGCTAAGATTGCCGGAAGTACCATTCGTTTCAAGGCACCTTTCGTTGCTATTTTTATACAACTTTGATAATCTGGCTCGCTCGTACCAGAAAGTATGCCCGGTATCTCTTTTATTTGTCTTCTGATTTCTTCAACCATATCGTTTGCCGCATCACCAACAGCGTTCATTGTAAGTGCTGAGAAGAAGAATGTCAGCATCGCACCAATAAGTGCTCCAATGAACATTTTAGGATCTTGAAGATTTATTTCTTGAACGTGAGCAGTTGAACCAAAATTCGCAAATAATGCTATAGCTGTGAGGGCCGCTGAACCTATCGCAAAACCTTTACCCATTGCCGCGGTTGTGTTTCCAAGAGCATCTAATTTATCAGTAATTGCTCTGACACTTTTATCTAAACCTGACATTTCCGCAACTCCACCTGCGTTATCCGCTATAGGACCGTACGCGTCAACGGAAAGGTTCATAGCAAGTGTTGCCAACATACCAACGCCCGCCATGGCTATACCATAAAGCCCCGCAATTTTGTAAGCTAATAACGTACCTACAGCAATAATTATCGTTATTACCGCTGTCGATTCCATTCCAAGGGCCGTACCGCTGATGATAACGTTCGCTGGCCCCATCATAGCAGAGTGCGCCAATTTTTCGACTTTCTTTCCAGAAGTGTACCATTCGGTGATAAGGCCTATAGCTACTCCAACGATATTACCAATGAGAACTACCCAGAAGAGATTTAAGTTTTTCTCTATAATCGAATATGCCAATGAGAATATTAGAAACACAACACTTGACGCAATTGTACCACTTCTCAATGCCAAGGCAGGTTCTGTGTTCATTTTTGAAAGAACCTTTACCAATATAATCGCAAGTATCGATGCAATTAAACCAAAACCTACTATGTAAAGTGTGTTTAAGATCCCTTTATCTCCAAATAAGATGTAACCAAGTGCTATTCCTGAAAATATTGAACCAACGTAAGACTCGTAAAGGTCAGCTCCCATCCCTGCAACGTCTCCTACGTTATCTCCAACGTTGTCGGCTATAACCGCAGGGTTTCTCGGGTCGTCTTCTGGTAAATTCGATTCCACTTTTCCTACGATGTCTGCACCAACATCCGCTGCTTTTGTGTATATACCTCCACCAACTCTGGCAAATAGGGCTACAAATGACGCTCCAAGTGAATAATAGCTAACCGCTTGAAGTCCAAACATCAGGTAAACTATGCTTAAGCCAAGAAGGCCTAAGACAGAAACGGTTAGCCCCATAACTGCTCCTCCAGAAAATGCTATATCTAATGCTTCACCAACACCTTTTGTCGCACCCCATGCGGTACGCGCGTTAGATTTAGTAGCTATCATCATACCAAAAAAGCCTGCTAAAACCGAAAAAACTGAACCAATAATAAACGAAAGTGCTTGTTTATATCCTGTAGTGAATGTAAATAAAAGAGCTAAAACTATGACTATTGGAAAAAATACGGTGTACTCCTGGAACAAGAACGAGCGCGCACCTTTTTGGATTATGTTTGAAATCCTCTCTGTTTTTTCGTTTCCAGGACTTTTGTCAAGTACTGATAACGTTAGATAGATAATCAGTACAGTACCTATAGCTATCGAAGAAAATAGTAGTATCAAAATCCCAACCTCCTTTTTTAAATATTAATTTTTAACTGAATTTATAGACTGCACAAGTCTCTTTTACTTTTATAAAAAACCGGGGATGTGGATCCCCGATTTATGTTACATAGCTATAATTACTATTTTAAGACTATTTTGTAATGTTTATATTGATTTGGTCCACTTAATTACTATTGGGGATGCTATGAATATTGACGAGTACGTACCTACAACAACACCTATGGTCATTCCAAACGCAAATGATTTAATTCCACCTGTTGAAAATAGCATGAGCATTAAAACTACGAAAAAGGTTGTTAATGATGTGTTTATGGTTCTTATTAAAACAGAATTTATACTATCATTTACAACAGTCGCTATATCTTTACCTCTAAATTTCTTTCCAAATTCTCTTATTCTATCGAATACGATAATAGTGTCATTAACAGAGTAACCAACAAGGGTTAGTAATGCTGCAATAGCTGCGATGTTCATTTCAATCCCGAATATAGAATAAAATCCCATTGTTATTATAACATCGTGTATGAGTGCTAATATTGCACCAACACCAAATGAAAATTTGAATCTAAGAGCAACGTAAACAAGTATACCAAGAAGAGTAAAGACTATAGCCTTCCATGTAAGATTTTTTATTTCATTCGCTGCATCACCGCTAATTTCATTGAAAGACGCAACTTTTGCATTAAGTAGGTTTTCTATCTTTTTCGAAATCTCCGCTTTTTCGTCCGCTGTGTAAACTCTCAATTGTCCTTTTTCGTCTTTTGGAGCGACAACTATTGAAAATGTTTTGTCTGTTTCCTGACCTAACGCATGTACTTCAAGTATCCTTGCATTTGTAAATTCTTGACCAAGTGAGGAAATCTTTTGTCTTACGTCTGCGACAGTCATATCTTTTGATGCTTTAACAACTATTTCGCTTCCACCGATAAATTCTAAACCAAGATTAAATCCCTTGGTGAAAAAACTTATTATTGAAACAATTATAAGGACAGCTGATAATGCCATAAAGAAGTATCGTTTACCAACAAAATCGATTTTCATTACTGTGCACCCCCTGTCTTTCTCACTCTAATTGCTCCAGCCATTGCGTCAAGTAAGAATTTGCTGAATACCAAATTCATGAACATTGCTGAGAAGATACCAACGATTGTTGTTATAGCAAAGCCTTTTATTGTTCCCGTACCAAAGTAGTAAAGGAAGAGAGCTGCGATTATAGTCGTTAGGTTTGCGTCAAAGAGTGTCCAGAAAGATCTTGAAAATGCAACTTCTATAGCTGCTTTTGGTGTTTTCCCGGCTCTGATTTCTTCTTTTATCCTTTCGTAAATAATTATGTTTCCATCAACAAGTGTACCTATTGTAAAGATTATACCTGCGATACCTGGTAATGTTAATATCGCACCCGTACCGGCCAAGAAACCGAATATTAGTATAAGCGCATAGAATATACCGATAATTGCGACAATTCCCATAACACCATAGAAAGCAAGCATGTAAATCATTACCAATGCCGCGCCAATTATACCTGCGTTTAGAGATTGTTTAAGTACATCTTTACCAAGAAGTGGTGAAACAAGGCTTGCGGAAGTTTTTTCAAGTCTTGCAGGTAATGCTCCACTTCTTAAAATTGCTGCAAGTTCTTTGGCTTCATCAAATGTGAAATTACCTCTAATCTGTCCTTTACCATCTTCTATTGGGCTTACAACAAATCCTACAAATTGAACTTTGTCATCAAGTACTATCGCTAATCTCTTTTTTAAAGCCATTTGATATTGTGTCGTACCACTATTGAGAACCTGTTCTGGTACGTAAAGCTCTTTTGTTATATTTTTAAATATTTCAACGTATTCTCTTGCCAAAGTAAATGATACAACATAGTTTGCAACACCTTTTTGGTCAACAGTAGGAACTGCTTCGGAAATTCTTGGACCAGAAAGAACAAGATCTCTTCTGTTATTTATTTCTTTCCTTATTAAGTACCATTTTTTACCATCTTTATCTGAATACCATTGTGCTCCTTCCCTAGTAGCAAGGTTCACATCATCAGGGTTGGTAGTTGGGTCATAATCTCTTTCGTCGATTGCTTGACCAAACCACAAAAGACCGGTTGAACCAACCAATTTTTCAGCAAATGATGTGTCAGTTGCATCAGGAATTTCAACTATGATAAATGAATTATTTTCCCTGAAGCTTTTCTTTACTACTGCTTCCGTATATCCAGCCGAGTCAAGCCTATTTCTGAGAACTGTCCACACATCGTCAACTACAGCACTTGGATTTTCTACACCTTTTTCAATATCAACTCTGTACTCAAGCCTTACGCCACCGCTGAGGTCCAAACCGAGTTTGATTCTACTGAAAAGCTTAGCAATACCTGTTGCTTGTCTTCCCCCTGGTAATAACAATGCCACAATGGCTGCGACCAGTAGCACTAATGAAAGTATGAGTCTTACACGGTCACTTCGCATAGTAATACCCTCCCTTGATGTTTATTCTTTAGAATTCTCCTTGGAATTATCGTTTTCTTCTTCCTTTACCTCTTCTTTCTCTTTAATAACCTTCGCAATGTAAGCTTTGTGAATTTCAAGCTCAGTTGAGTTCGCACTCTTAACTTTTATTGTGTCCTTTTTGATATCAATTATCTTTCCAACAATTCCACCAGTTGTTATAATTGTGTCTCCCCTTTTAAGGGATTCAACCATTTGCTTAAATTCTTTTTCCCTTCTTCTTTGTGGTAAAATAACCAAGAAATACATCATTGCAAAGAATATAAGAAGCATTATGAGCATTTGCATCAATGCTCCTGCTCCACTTGTTGAAGTAGCTGTTGTTCCTGTCGTCGCACCTGCATCAGGTGCGCCTGCAAAAATCATCCTCATAACAAATACCTCCTTTTATTTTAACGACATTTCTGCCGCTTTCACAGTGTGTTCCATCAATACAAGAGTTGTAATACGACCAACTCCGCCTGGAACGGGCGTTAATTCGCAAATTTCAGAAACAGATGGATCAACATCTCCAACAATCTCATCCCCTTCAACGTTGATTCCAACATCTATAACTATTGTACCAGGTTTGAAGTAATCTTTTCCAAACATCTTCGCTTTTCCTATAGCAACAACTACAATATCAGAATTTTTGGTAATCTCAGCAATATCCTTTGTTCTTGAGTGACAAACTGTAACTGTTGCGTCTACACCCTTTTGAAGAAGAAGCATAGCAAGAGGTTTTCCGACCGTGACACTTCGACCAATTACCGCTATCTTTTTACCTGATGGATTTGTGAGGTAATTTATTATCCTTAAAACCGCCTCCGCTGTACATGGAGGGAATACTGGTTTGTCATACAAAATGTTACCAAGGTTAATTGGATGGCGTCCTTCAATATCTTTATCCGGTGATATTAAAGAAACTGCCTCGTACTCAGAAATATCAGATGGTAACGGGTGCGTCAAAAATATTCCGTTTACGGAACCATCTGCTGAGAGTTTTGGTAAAAGAATTTTCAAATCCATCGCTTTTGGTGCTTCATACACCGCAAAATCAATTCCAAATCTTTTTGCTTGTTTTTCTTGGCTTCTTAAGTACGCCAATGTTGAAGAATCAGGTTGACAAGTAACTGCAACCAACTTTGGAGGTTTAGAAAGTTTAGATACACGTTCTTTTATATTTTCAACCATTGAAGAATACAAAGGTTCTATATTGATAAACATAAAAACACTTCCCCTCACTTACTTCTAAAAATATTAACTAACTTATAATTAAATTATTGTGCATAAACGGGTTTCAGTCCAGTGTTATAAAGTATTCCACATACTTCGTACATACCTTTCTTCGTGACACAAAGAACCACTCCAGACATTTCGGCAGCTGCTTTTGTCTCAGGCATTATATCCCTGTTTCTAACAATTAAAACTACAGGAATCCCAACAACTCCAGCTGTTCTAACACACTGTGGAGTTGCTAAACCTGTTACCAGTAAAGACCCGGGTTCAGAAAGCGCAAGAACATCACTCATTAAATCAGATGCTGCAACTTTTTCTATCTCTATTTCTTCAGGATTTACACCACTATTGACCACTATTTCACCTTCAACTATTTTGAGTAACTCACTAAGTTTCACAATAAATCACCTCTATAGCCGTATTTTATAAATGCTTCGTATGTCCATGGACAAGTTTCTTTAAATATATCGGCTATTGCTATAGCGTATTGTTGAATTTCCCATTGAGCATGTGAATCTGCTCTCAAGTTCAAAAAGTTCATCAGACTCCTTGCGTTTACCGTCCAATAAAATTGTGTATATGTTGCTAATGGCAAGACTATTCTTGCAAGTTCACGTGCTACACCTAAGCCTATCAACTCTTTGTAAATTTTATAGCTTTCATCAAATACATTTTCCATCATATCAATAACTTTGCGCAAAAGTTCTTCGTCGTTTAATTGAACTGCTTTTTGTCTATCTTCTGGTACGTTTACACGAACATTGGAAGGGATATAGAATTCTTCGTCTTTTATCTCTGTATATCTTTGGCTTATTTCATTGAATGAACCTATCCTGTGTCTAAACCATTGTCTTGCGACAAAGAGTGGGGCTTTTGCGTGGAATGTAAAGACAATGTGCTCAAATGGTGTTTCGTGACCATGTTCCATAAGGTACATAATAAGTGCTTTATCACGTTCCGGTGTTTTAAGTCCTTGACCATAAGAAACACGTGCCGCTTTTACCGCCGCATAATCATCACCCATCATGTCAACTAATCTAACGAAACCCTTATCGAGTATATTCTTCTCAAATTTTGAAAAATCAATATTTTCCATATTTTGTCTTTCTGCTCTTTTTCCTGACGTCTCGTCTATTGCCAAACAAGTCCACCTCCATTGATTTTATTAAAATAATGTATCTTTCTAAAGTAATCATGTTTTCAGTTAACCATTTATCTAACAAAGAAGGAGTTACCAATTGAAATACTGGATCAAAGGTTAAACGATGATACGGAGTGGGACCATACTTTTTTAGTAATTCAATATGCTCAGAAGTAGCATATCCTTTGTGTTTTGATAGATTATATTCTGGAAATTCTTTATCAAACTTTTTCATTATCCTATCCCGTGTCACTTTTGCCAAAATTGATGCAGCCGATATTTGATAAACTTTTTCATCACCTTTTACAATACACTTAGAAGGAAAATTCAGTCTCAAATCCTTTCCATCAACATAAATATTTTTTCCTTCATCTATCTTGATATAATAAGAAAGTATTTCCAGCGCTCTATTCATCGCTAATTCAGTCGCATGAAGTATATTGTATACATCTATTTCGTCTGGTGTGGCTATTCCGATTCCAAACTTTGCGCTAAAAGATATTTTTTCATACAGCTCTTCTCTTTTGGATTCACTAAGTTTTTTGCTGTCCGTTATCCCTTCTATGTATATACCCTCATCAAAAAAAACAGCAGCCGCAACTACCGGACCAAAAATTGGGCCCCTGCCAGCTTCGTCAACACCTATAATGGAATAGTCAATTGTCCCTTTTGTACTCATAATACTTAACCCCTAATGTTGTTTTTTGATAAAAAATCAATTCTTATCGAGCTTTTATAGTCTTATAAATCTCGTTGACATCCTTCACAAAATTATCGATTTTATCTCCAGAAATAACTATTAGCCAATTGTCTTTGTACCAAACATATAAATCTGTATTTTCTAGTCTTAAAGTAAAAATTCCATAATCACCCATATTTACCTTAAAATACTTTAACTTGAGAGGATTGTTGTATTTCTTTGTAATTTTATTCCAACTTTCTTTTGCGTGTTCTTCATCGTCATATTTGAATACCATGAATATTCCATCTATGCCATCAAATATAGCGTACCTACCTTCACCAAGGTAAATATCACCGAAACCTTCTATGTAACCACTATCAATTAGGTAATACTTGTTACTCAAAACATTTATTGCAGCCTCTTGGGAGTAGCTTGAAGGTGGTACTTCAGGAATAAAAGGTACGGAACAAGAGAAAAATAGTAAAGTCAATACAAAAGCCCATAGAATGTACACAAAACTATTTAATCTATTCTTTTGAAACATCTTAAGCTCACCTCTAACACCTTCTTGTTTGTTTTACATAATTTTTATTCTCCAAAAAAGTATTTTATCGCTTCCTTAACAATTGTCTCGCTAATGGCTAAGTCTGCGTGGTCAAATCCTTCAAATACCTTTTCATTACCATAGTATGTCGCGCTGAATAGTGGTACCATCCCATCATTTTGAGTAAAATCGGAATCTTTTGGATAAATTATCTTTATAGTACTTTCGAGAATTTGCAACGCAATAGATGAAAAAAAATCAGTATTTATTAAATTTTTAACTATGCTACTTGTGTTTGCGTTTATTTTGGCTGCAAAATTCATAAAATTGATATTTTCTGGAATTTCAGGGTTTTCAAATCCAAATGTCAGGTATTTATAATTTGGCGCATCAATAAAAACCCACGCAGTATTAGCCATTAAAATTACGGTCTTTATTATGTCCCATTTTGGATGAAACTTCAAAACGCTCTTGTCCAAAACTACAAAATTAGCAAGCGGTGTTCCACGATGAGGTGTTCCAGCGAAGATGATTTTGTTCACAAATTTCCTAAATTCTTCATTTTGAAGCGCATATCTCAGAAGAATTCCACCCATACTGTGAGCATATATATTTACTTTTTTATTCAATTTGATTATTTCATCGACTAAAATTTTTGCCGTTTCTTCAAGTGGCACATCAAGCGTTGGATATATAAATATGTAAAGACCACAATTTTTAGGCAATAAACTATTCCATGTATTTACAAAATATTCTTTGTATAAAGTCCAACTACCGTTAACTTCCATAGGGTCAATCCCGTGAATGAGAACAACTGAAAGTTCTCCATCTCTTATTTTAACGATTTCAGGCAAAGGTCTTTCCCAATAAACTTCCGAGACTTTTGTATATTCAAAGAAAGGTTTTATTTCGTTTATCGTTCTATAAACAGGTATTCCGTTGTTATAATACACATAATACTGCGCTGGAAATGATAGTGAAATGGTAACCAAAACCAAGAGTAAACTTAATAAGCTAGTTTTAATAACAATACCTCCAGTATATCTGAAGCGTCTTCTGTTCTATCGACAATATCACCTATGTTTATTATTAATTCTTTAAGTTGCATTTTCTCAGCAAGTTGTAAATCTAAAGAGAAAATTTCCTTTAGTGCAACTTCCTCAATCATATCTTCGTCATGCTCGTATTTTTCAACTTCAAGTATATAAGCATTGACCTTATCAATGTCATTAAACAATTCTTCAACAGATTTATAGAATGATTTAGAAGCATTTACAGCACATTCAAGCTGACTAAGAATTTTATCTTTTATGTTTTCTGGCACATTAGGTTGCTGATAATCGATTATTTTACTTACCGATTCGCATTTGTTGATTATTTTATCTATGCTCTCACTCAAAGAATGAATTACTTCCCTCATATCGGGTAAAAATAACCCTTTGTAGGATTCTGATATTATAAACCTTCTTATCTCATCGGCTTCGTGCTCAATTGTTTTGATTAATAAAAATGCTTCTCTCTGTCTTTCACATTCTGGAGAAAAATAGCACGTGAAAAAATCTTTTAAAGCCATTGTCGCTTCAATGGTTTTTCTGGAAAGCTGTATTAATTTTTCTATTACTTCCCTTTCTTTCTTTGCAAATGAGAAAGGCACACATACCACCTCAATTAACATTTAAGTATTAAATTTTTCTAATTTCTATTTAATTATATCACATTTTCTCAAAAAAAACGAGAAAAGAATCTCCGTATTCTTTTATTTTAAATACTCTAATGAATTTTAAGATATTTTCATCTGGTATCTCTCTCTTTGAACATTGAAGGATGAAAATGGAAGTTTCATGCATCACGTTGTGTACTCTTTGAACAATATCATTAACCAAGCCAAGTTCATAAGGAGGGTCTGAGTATATTATATCAAAAACGTTTCCGTAACTTTCCAAAAATCTCCTAACATCTTCTTTGTATATTTTTATCTTGTCATCCAAGCCAAGGTTTTTAGCATTTTCTTTAACGGTCGAAATAGCCTTATTTGAAACGTCGACAAAAACAACTTCTTTTGCTCCGTTGCTGAGCATTTCAAATCCAACAGAACCACTTCCACAGCAAACATCCGCGCAAATCTTACCTTCAAATTCGACTATGTTGACTAAACTTCTCCTTAGTATAGCTGATGTATAACGAGTTCGTGGATCTGGGACTGTTTTTATTAACTTCCCTTTTAATTCCCCACTCTCAATCCTAAGCATTATTTATCACCATCATCACTTTCTTCATTTCCTTCGTTGGAATTTAACTTAACAATGACTGTTAGTTCTCCCTTAACATTTTTGAATTTTTCTAAAGCTCCTTCAATTGTCCCAAAATAGTGTTCTTCGTAAAATTTCGTTAGTTCTCTTGCTATAAATACTTCGCAACTGCCGAGTATACTTTTTATATCTTCAAGTGTTTTTAAAAGTCTTTCCGGGCTTTCGAAGAAGACAAAAGATTCTATTAATCCTAAATTTCTTACTTGCTCTAATTTCCTTAACAACCTTCTTCTATTTTTATCTTTTGGCATAAACCCTATAAAATAAAAGTGAGTTCCTCTGAACCCACTTACAGCTACCGCACTTGTTAAGGCACTCGGTCCTGGTATAACTTCTACCTTTATACCTTCTTCGTGACATCTTTTGACAAGGTTGTAACCTGGATCGGAAATAACGGGCATTCCTGCATCGGAAACCTGAGCCACTTTCTTCCCTGACTTTATAATTTCTATTATCTTATCTATCTTTTTGTAAGAGTTGTGTTCGTTAAACGATTCTATGTACTTTTCGATACCAAAATATTGCAGAAGACTCTTCGTCCGTCTGGTGTCTTCTGCAATTACAATATCAACATCTTTTAAAACCTCTAAAGCTCTGAATGTTATATCTTTCAAATTTCCAATAGGTGTTCCAACAATGTATAGCATTCCGTATTCTTTGTTATTTTCGCTTTTGTTCACCATAAAATCAACCTTTCTAAACCGACTCATTTGTCACTATCTTAAATGTATGCATTTTATCATTTATCTTCTCAAATAAAACGTCTTGGTTCAAAAAGTGCTTTGGCTGACCAAAGAAATCTCCAAATGATTCTTTTATCCCACTAACTATATCATCAAACGATACATATTTGTAATCGTATAGACCAATCAATGGTATATCAAGACTTTTTGTACTCTTGAAGCAGTATTTAATTTCGTCGTGCGGTGTTAAAACAATTGAACCATGTTGCAATATGTAATCTTGGGTTCGTGTTTGAGCACTTCCAACAACTTTTATCCCATTTAATGTTATTTCATACACTGAAGGCGTTTGGAAACAAACGTGACTCGCAGTTTTTTTCTTCCCTTCAACCATTTCAACAGGATATCCAACTTTTCTTAATCCTTTAACTAGTAATTCTGACAAAAAATTGTATAGTTCCAAAACTGTCGTGTTAAATAACTCATGATTTTTTGGAATAATAACAGAGTAAGTAATTTCATCCCAATGCAAAACAGCCCTTCCACCAGATGGTCTTCTCACAATGTCAAAATTTTTCGCCGTTATATATTCAAAATCTAAATCATCGGTTTTTTGGTGCTTTCCCAACGATAAAGTTGGATTTTTCCATGTGTAAAAACGTAAAATCACATCATCGGCTAACTCTCCCAATGCCACGTCGTAAGCCATATTTGTCGCACCGTCAAAATCGTAAGTCTCAATTATATACACCTTATCACCTCAAGTATCCTGAAAGCTTTATTTAGCCTTTTTGATTAATAGAAAAACAGGATTCGTAACTATAACAATTATAACCTTAATTACATACTGAGACAATATCATTCCCCAGAGTCCCCTATAAACACCTAAAAACGCAACGTAGGTAAATACTAATGTATCGAAAAATTGTGCGATGCCAACTGAAACAAGATTTGCAGTAAGCGGACTTTTAAATAACCCCTTGTTAAAAACATAATGGTTAATTAATTGCGATGTTCCATAAGCTGATAAACTCGCTATCGTAAAGCGCCAATTCATTCCAAGAATTATCTTGTACGCTTCTCCTCTTTCAGTGTTAGCGGAAGGCATGAACAAACCTAATATTATCAACAAACTTGCGGTTATTTGTGCAAGAAAACCCATATATATAAGCTGTTTTGAGTACTTTTTGTCTACGCTTTCTGAAACCATATTTGAAATAATAAACGTAAAAGTATAGCTTATAATAGAGGCCGGGAAGACAAATAAACCTATTTTAACAACTTTAGATGCTATAACGTTTGAAATAACAATACCAGTGATAAAAAGGGTCGTAAATGTCATGAGTTTCTTCTCTACTTGATTCATAAACTTTTTAAATACCTCCTTTGTCAATCTATATATCCTAATTTTTCTGAAAATCAAAATGCAAATTATTATACTTCATACGTTTTATAAAGGAATTTTTTAAACCAAAAATTACCACAATCGTTACATGGACGTAACCATAAAAAACCGATTTATTGTATATAATATTGTCCGTAATACTGACGTATTTTGTTCACTTAAGTAAACATGATTATATAAATGGAATAATTGTGTTTATTTAAATGCACAAAAACAAATCTCTATCTTTTACCAAATATCTCATAAATAAACAATAATCAAAATTTAAATGGGGAGGGATTAACATGAAAAGTTTGGGTAGACATATTATCGCAGAATTTTACGATTGTGACAAGGAAATGCTCGATAATATTGACGCAATCGAGTTTCATATGAAACAAGCAGCTTACGAAACTGGTGCGACAATAGTTAATTCTTCTTTCCACCGGTTCCTCCCCTACGGAGTAAGCGGTGTGGTAGTAATAAGTGAGTCACATCTTACGATCCACACATGGCCAGAGTACGGTTACGCAGCGGTTGACTTGTTCACATGTGGTGACCATGTCGACCCATGGAAAGCTTTTTCTTACTTAAAGAAGATATTCAAGTCGCAAAGGGCACATGTCGTTGAGCACCTTAGAGGAAAATACGATGAAGTCGGAATTCCTGAAAACGCACCACATAAAGCTGTTGAAGCAGAAATGGCAGAAATATTCTAATGTTTTTATAGTTTAAAAACTTCGAAAAGGAGGTGCTCTGAATGGCTGATAAAGGACTCGAAAAAGAATTAAAACCCGGTAGACATATGTTGTATATGGAATGGTATTCGAAAGATCCCGGTGGATTATTCATGAAAGTTAATAGATATTTGTACTCAGCCCAGAGTCAGTATCAAAGAATAGATATATTTGAAGCACCATTTTATGGAAGAGTGTTTTCACTAGATGGTATTACAATGACAACGGAAATCGATGAATTCATGTACCATGAAATGCTCGTTCACGTACCAATGTTTATGCATCCAAATCCAAAGAAAGTCCTTGTTATCGGTGGCGGTGACGGTGGAAGCATAAGAGAAGTTTTAAAACACCCATCCGTTGAAAAAGCGGTAATGTGTGAGATTGACGAACTTGTTGTAAGAGCTGCTATGGAATATCTCCCATACACCGCATCAAAGTTAACAGACCCAAGAGTAGAGCTTGTTTACGAAGACGGTGCGAAGTTCGTAAGGCAATTTAAAAACGAGTTTGACGTTATTATAATTGACTCAACCGACCCAACAGCAGGGGAAGGTGGGCACCTATTCACGCTTGACTTTTACAAGGCATGTAACGAGGCTTTGAAAGAAGATGGTATTTTGTGTGCTCAAACTGAAGGCCTGACATACGACTACGAATGGGGTTCAACTGCTTACAAAAGAATTAAGGCAAACTTCCCGCTTGTAAAGATGTACCTTGGCTTTATGCCAACGTATCCCGGAGGTATTTGGTCTTACACTTACGCTTCAAAAGCAGGAATTGACCCAGTTAAAGATTTCAATCCAGATAAAGTAAAAAATTTCAAAGAACCGTTAAGATATTACAATGAAGAAATACACATAGCCGCATTTGCACTTCCGAATTTCGTAAAAAAATACATAGAAGAATAAAAAAATTAACAAAACGGCAGGTTATCCCTGCCGTTTTTTATGCTAAAATATAACTATAATTAAACAAGAGAACTAGTTAAAGTATGTTGAGGTGAAATCATGAAAATTGGAAGTAAGATAAAACGCCTAAGATTAGCAAGGGGATACACGCAAGAAGAATTGGCCGATAGGTGTGATTTATCGCGAAGCTTTATATCACAGTTAGAGAGCGATAAAGTTTCACCATCCGTTGAAACATTAGAACGGGTCTTAAGGGTATTAGGTACAGATTTAAAGCACTTCTTTACCGATGAACAAAAGAAAATTATCTTCAAAAAAAATGAAAGGGTACCTATGTACGAATTACCAAAAGGTGTAAAGATTGATATTCTAATGGATGGAATAGAAGACAAAGAAATAGATGCAAAAATTGTTGAGCTTGAACCAGGGGCACAAACAGAGCAGGAAGATTATCACGACGGCGATGAGTTCGGGTATGTTATCGAGGGCTCTGTAGAAATCTATATCGATGGGAAAAAATACAGAGCAAATGAAGGAGATTGTTTTTACTACTCGGCAGATTGTATCCACTATCTCAGAAACCCAGGGAAGGAAAAAGCAAAAATACTTTGGATCCAAACAATATGAAAAAAACATGAAAATAGATTTTTTACACAAATATTAAAAAAATTAATTTTCACATTTTTTCTTTAAAGCTTCGTATTCTTCCTTTAACTTATCATACTCTTCTTTTGAAACAAAACCTGTTGATTTAATAAGTTCTATTATATCCTTTTTCATATTTTCTTCAAATTCATTAAAATGCTTGATTACAGCATTTCCTAGTTCTTTTGCAATATCTGCAGGCAATACCCCTTGATTTACAAGATCAAGAAGTATTTCAATAAAGTCGTCTGTATTTCCTTTAAAAATTTTAATAAAACCCTGGATTAATCTTTCTATCATTTCCTTTTTTAGGCTACAAAAAATCTTACCTTTTATTCTTGCTTTCAAAAAAATCTCCTGGGTAATATCTTTACCCAGGCTATCGATGATTTTTACCGTCTCCCCTTCTTTAACAAAATTTGCAACATCATTTAAAGTGATAAATTTTTTCATATTCGTATCATATAATTTTCTGTTCTTATATTTTTCTATTATCCTCACTGTATTCCTCCAAAAATCTGGGAGGAGAACCCCCCAGGAAGATTAATAACTAGCTTTTATCCCAAGCATTAGTAAATTTTTATCATTATCACCTAATTTATTGTATAATCCTCTTGCAAAAAGTGATGTGTAATCATCAAAATTATATAAACCTTCGTACATAACATCAAATTCCTCAGATTCTACATTCAAGTCCATTGTTTCCAATTTGATATTCTGCACCAAAAACATCTTCAAAAATACTCGGTACTTTTTCTTCTATTTCAACTTCTCCTAAACCTTCAACTGGTAATTTAAATGTACTCCTATTTTCAGTCTCAAAAGCTGTGTAGTTATGAACTATAAGACTAGAAGATGGTACTTGATAAACAAGCGATAATGAAGTCGTGTAAACAAACGGCCATTTGAGATGAACACCATCTTCTAAAATTTTATCAACAATTAAATATTTTGCTTTCTGATATGTTACTAAAACTCCGTAATCAAGCCACAACACATTTCCATACCAATTTAAGGCATACGCGAATTGGTCAATAACTTTTTGATTTTCGAAAACAATGTGTGAGTTGTTATTTTTCATTGAAGCTAAAATCAACATTTTTGTTTCATCATTTAAATTTGATTTTACGGTATAGACATACGAAGATGGTGTTGAAGAAGGTAAATTTTCAAATGTTGAAAAGACATATAAACCAAAAGTTCCATCGTTTATCATATAAGAATACCTTAATCCTGTAATAGGAAGCTTTTCAAATTCTAAATATCTTCCAATTTTTATGTTACAAGTAAAGTATCAACTTTGTTAATTATTATGCAATGCATAATAACATCCATCGAATAATGAAAAAATTATTTGTTAATTAGATTTATCGCTTTACGATAAATTACGATAGTATTTATTAATGTCTCAATGTGTAATCTGTGCTTTTAACATCCTTTTATTTTCATCGATTGCTTTAATCTATATGTAAAATATTCTATTTCAAATTTTGGTTAAGGCTTTTTTCAAAATAAAACAGACTAAAAATACGCATTAATTAAATGATTTAAATTATTAGCTTCATTGAATAACTTTGGTGTAATTTAATTTGTTTTTTAACTTTTTCCAATATTTGAAAAAGATTTTTTGAGTGATAAAATAGGTTTGTAAACAAAAATCTAAGGTTGTGGGGTGATGATTATGGAAGGGAAAAGAATTAGAGTTCTTATCGCAAAGCCCGGACTGGACGGGCATGATAGAGGTGCTAAAGTTGTGGCAAGAGGTCTAAGAGATGCTGGTATGGAAGTTATTTACACTGGGTTAAGACAAACTCCAGAGGAGATTATAAGAGCAGCTATGCAAGAAGACGTCGATATTATAGGCTTATCTATCCTTTCTGGCGCACATATGAGCGTATGTAAAAAAGTTCTCGAATTGATGGAAAAATACGATTTCCATGTTCCAGTATTTGTTGGAGGAATCATACCAGCCGATGATGCCGAAGAACTCTTGAAAATGGGAATTAAAGCTGTCTTTGGCCCAGGAACTCCAATTTCAGAAGTTGTAGAAAAAATTAACGAGGTTGTTAAGCAAGGTGTAGAGCAAGCATGAAAAAATTTTCCAAAGAGTCGGAAATCTTATTAAAGCTCACCGATAAAATCATCGAAAAGGATCAATTTGCCCTTTCAAGGGCTATAACTATGGTTGAGAATAATCCGGAGTTAGTCTTTGAAATTGAAAAAAATTTTAAAGATATTCTTTTAGAGAAGAATGGAATAACACATATCATTGGAATAACCGGTAGTCCAGGAGCTGGAAAAAGTACATTGACAGATTCTTATGTTACAAGGATAAGAAAAGATGGAAAGAGCGTAGGTATAATAGCAATTGACCCTTCAAGCCCATTTACTGGTGGTGCACTGTTGGGTGATAGGATAAGGATGAAAAGGCATTTTACAGATAATGACGTATTTATAAGAAGCATGGGGAGTCGAGGTAATGTTGGAGGTCTAAACGACTCAATTTTTGGTGTGATTACACTCTATAAGTTATTTGGATTCGATTATATAATAATTGAAACTGTCGGTGCTGGTCAGAGCGAAATAGATATTGCTTATGTAGCAGACACTGTTGTACTAGTTCTTTCGCCCGGAAGCGGTGATGAAATTCAACTTATGAAAGCTGGAATAATGGAAATAGGCGATATATTTGTCATAAACAAAGCCGATCTTGAAGGCGCAGAAATACTAAAAATAAACCTAGAAACAATATTATCTTATTCAGATAGCAAAAAGCCTATAGTTATGTGCGTAGCAACTTCAGGAAAAGGAATTGATGAACTTTACAATGAAATTCAAAATCACCGTGAATTTTTATATCAGAGTGGTGAAATTTCTTTAAGAGCTCAAAGAAGAATCAAGAAGCATGTGGAAACTATATTGAATAAAAAAATATCCAAGTTGCTTGATAAGTACAGCGTTGATGGAAAGAATGTCTTAGAATTAGTTGATTTTGTAATTGGAAAAATATGTGATAAAGAGGAATGAACCAAGATTATGAGTACGAAAAGCCCATCAAAATTATTTATAAATATAGTTGGCATTGGAAAAGTTTCCAGCTCTATAGCAAGACAATTAAAGGGAAAAACAAAATTTGGGCATATTCTTTCAAGAGATAGAGCAAAAGCCGAACAACTTGCTAAAGAGTTAGACGGTATACCAGTTACTTACGATGATGATTTTCTATTGGATGGTATCGTACTTTTTGGAGTAAATGATTCAGTATTACCCTATATACAACAAAAATTGGAGAGAAAAGTCAATAATATAATAGCGGTACATTTCAGTGGGTTTCATTCATCCGCAATATTTCCTGAAGAATGGTCCCCTGTTTCTATGCATCCTAATTGCTCAGTTGCAGATGAATATCATTCTTTCAAAAATGTCATTTTTGGTATAGAAGGTTCCGAAAAAGGCTTAGAAATAGCGAAGAAAATTGTAAAATTAGTCGGAGGAAAGTATGTAACAATTTCAACACATGACAAAGCTTTATATCATCTTGCGGCGGTTATATCGAGCAACTTTCCTATGGCACTTGCGTATTTGTCCTTAAAAATATACGAAGATATAGGAATAGATAATGAAAACGCTAGAAAAATAATATCAACACTGATGGAATCGGTCAGTAAAAATATATCAAAGTATGATTTAAAAGATGCTTTAACTGGACCTGTTAAGAGAAAAGATTGGAAAGTGGTAGAAGAAGAAGGAAAGGTTTTTAAAGAGTTTTTCAAAGAAAAGTACGGGATAAACGAGGATTTATACCAACAATTTGTAAAAATTCTTCGAAAAATTGTACTTTAAACCCTTTGAGTATTCTATATGAAAAAAGTGCCAATAATGGCACTTTTTTGTTTTATGCGAACTACTGTGATTTATAGAAGATGTAACTTCACCTTTCAAAATATTGTAATTCGCAAACAAACTCATAATTACTTTATAGAAAATAGATTCCTCTTTACTAATTATACGATAAAAAGCGGACAAACTTTTTAGGTTTGTCCGCTTTTTATCAAATTAATTTTTTATTTATTATCCTAACTCAACAAGCGCTTGGCCAGTATCTACGTTGTCTCCTTCTTTAACAAGTATTTTCCTCACAACTCCAGGTTTATCTGCCACTATCTCATTTTCCATCTTCATCGCTTCAAGGATGACAACTTTCTGACCGTACTCAACTTTTTGACCTTCGCTAACAAGTACTTTCAAAATGACACCAGACATTGGAGCTACAATTTTTACTCCAGACGATGTAGATGACACTTGAGTTTGTTTACTTTCCTCTTGAACCGGTTGAACTGTTTTAACCGCTTGGACCGGTTGTGCTGGTTGTTGTGTTTGCACTGTTTGGACAGGTTGAGATGATTGCGCTTGCTGAGCAAAACTTTGAACAGATGCTTGAGTTTGTATTCCTAATTCTTCAACTTCCACAACATACTCTTTACCATTAACTCGGACAACAAATTTTCTCACCATTTATTTCCACCTCTCCAACCATATGTTCTCCATTCATTCCATCCTCTTTTTCCTTTTTTCTCAACTATACGTTGTACTGGTTTTATGGATTTAACAATAACATTTTCTCCAAGAAGAGAATATATCGCAGCAAAAACCGCCGCTATTTCTTCCTCGTTTTCAATCCCTTGCGTCATATTTGTAACTGGGATACTCGTTGTAGAATTTTCCACGATAACCGCATTTTCAACATTAGGTTTGGAAGATTGTTGATTTTCTTTCGGCATTTTAACTTTTTTGTTTTGACTAATGCCTATAATTTCCATTAATTTAAAAACTCCATACAAGATAACAAAAACTGCAAAGACAGTGACTACACCAACAATAGTTATTGTTAATTCATTTGGATTATTCACACAACCACCTCTTTTGAATTAATTACTACTTACAAATTACAAAGGTATATTTCCATGTTTTTTGTTGGGTCTTGGTTCTACTTTCGTTGAACCATATTCAAGAGCCTTTTCTATCCATGTTCTTGTTTCACGTGGATCAATTACCGCATCTATGTATCCCCTTGATGCAGCTACATATGGATTGGCAAACAGTTGTCTATACTCTTCTATTTTTTGTTTTCTTGTTTCCTCTGGATTTTCTGATGCATCTATGTCTTTTTTGAAGATTATGTTTGCAGCGCCATCCGGTCCCATAACTGCAATTTCAGCCGTTGGCCATGCGGCAACAAAATCTGCTCCAAGGTGTTTACTTCCCATAGCTATATACGCACCACCGTACGCTTTTCTTAGAATGATTGTAATCTTTGGAACGGTCGCTTCGCTGTATGCGTAAAGTAACTTAGCGCCATGTCTTATTATTCCACCATGTTCTTGTTTAACACCGGGTAGGTAACCTGGTGTATCAACAAATGTGATTATCGGTATATTAAACGCGTCCAAGAATCTGATAAACCTTGCTGCTTTATCCGAAGAGTCAATATCTAATACTCCTGCCAGATAATTTGGTTGGTTTGCAACAATACCTACAGACCTTCCTCCAATTCTTGCGAAACCAACTACAATACTTTTCGCAAAATGCTCGTGAACCTCAAAAAATGTTCCCTCATCAACTATCTTTTTTATAACGTCTCGAACATCGAAACCTTTCTTGGAGTCAACAGGTACTAATGTATGTATATCAGATATATCTGGTATACTGAAATTATCCTCGGGCAATGGTTCTTCCATGTTATTCTGAGGTATATAAGAAATTAGCTTTTTAACCATTTCTATTGCTTGTCTATCATCTAATGCTAAAAAGTGTGCGTTTCCACTCTTAGAGTTGTGTACAAATGAACCACCCAAATCTTCTTTTGAGATATCTTCGCCGGTTACTGCCTTTATAACGTTTGGTCCTGTGATAAACATCTGAGCAGTTTTATCAACCATCACAACGAAGTCTGTAATAGCTGGAGAGTAAACCGCTCCACCAGCGCATGGCCCCGCGATAACTGTTATCTGAGGGATGACACCTGATGCAAGTGTGTTTCTATAGAAAATCTCACCATACCCGTAAAGTGAGTCAACGCCCTCTTGTATTCTTGCACCACCCGAGTCATTTATACCAACGAGTGGAATCCCAAGTTTCATCGCCATATCCATTATTTTCACAATCTTTTTCGCGTGCATCTCACCAAGCGAGCCACCCATGACCGTAAAATCTTGTGAAAATGCTGCAACAGGTCTGCCATTTACTTTACCAATTCCTGTTACAACACCATCGGCAGGCAATTTCATTTTGTCCAGCCCAAATTGTGTGTTCCTATGCTTCACGAATTTATCTACCTCTTCAAATGTACCTGGATCGAATAATAATTCTAATCTTTCTCTTGCTGTAAGTTTTCCTTCCGCGTGTTGCTTGTCTATTTTGTCCTGTCCGCCGCCATTTTCAACTTCCTTTTCTAAATCTTTCAATTTCTGTATAAGTTCGTCCATCTACTGCTTCACTCCCCTCAAAGATATTTTATTTATGTGAATTACAATTAATGTTCACCTTCTACCAATTCAATTAGTACTCCACCTGTTGTTTTTGGGTGAAGGAATAAAACTTTTGTACCACCAGCGCCTTTTTTAGGTTCTTCAGAAAGTGGCTGTAATCCGTTTTCTTTTGCAAGTCTGACTGCCTCTTCTATCCCATGAACATTGAAAGCTAAATGGTGAATTCCTTCGCCTTTCTTTTCCAAAAATCCTGACACTTCAGAATTTTCGTTCATCGGTTCAAGCAATTCAATCCTAGTGTCTCCAACCTTTATGAAATACACCCTTAAGCCTCTTTCTGGAAGTTCTTCAATTTCGGTAACCTCCAAACCAAGAAAATCCTGATATAATTTTAATTTTTCCTTAGCGTCTCTTACAGCTATACCTATGTGGTCGATCCTATTAGTGTGCATAAATCCACCCCCAAAGCAAGCAATATAATTTTCTTTATAAGTCTCTATATTGATATTCTAATTCTTTTTTGAAACTTAATCAAATCCATCCAAGAACTTTTGCGGTCCTTCTCATGAAACTTTCAAGTGCTTTCTTTCCAACTTCTGTTTTTGCATATATTTCCATAAATTCTGATGGTTGATACCTTATAACCTTAACGTTTCCTACCGTCACACATGTTTCCGTGTAAGGTTCATCAATCAGAGCTTCTAAGCCAAACACACATATATCTTCATCGGTCATTATTAATTCATAACCATTAACTTTTATCTTCACTTTTCCAGATTTTAAAACATAAACATATTCACCTTTTTCACCTTTTTGTATAATCATCTGATTATCTTTGAATTCAAGCGTTTCCACGCAAAATCACCTCAATGACTTTTGCAATTTTTGCGTACCTTCGCCATAGTATATTCCCTTCATCTTCGTATACGGTTTTCAACATTTTGGCCGCTTCATAACAATAATCAAGTTTTTGAGAGTAATTTATTAAAACTTTCTTTAACAAAGCTTTTGTGAGGTATCTATCATTTAGTAAAAGATAAACTTTTGATGCTGTTTCTATTAAAAGTCTTGGACCGCTTTCGTCGTCTGGAAATTTCTCAATAAATCTGCGGACTAAGTTAACTTTCGTTATTATCTTATCATCTTCAAGCTGTTCTATTTGTTTTAGGGCTTCTTGAACATCATCCGGAAGTTCGCCTGCCGCAAGTGTGAGTAATTGCTCAATTTGATTAAGGTAATCATCCAATTCAATATTTTCAAAATTAAAATCGCTTAAAACCATGTTGTCAATATCGATGGATGTTTCATCTATTAGTTTCCTAAGTTCGACAATCTTTTTTACTATATTTAAATATTCACTTTCAAAGTCTATTTCTACAATTTCACTTTCTTCGATTGCAACTATATCTTCCTCTAATGGAATCGAAAGTAAATATTCCATTAATGCTATATAATCTCCACTAACAAGATCGTGGTACGTATTTTGCCTTGTTTCACGTACGGTCCCAGAAATTACCTTAAAAAGCTTTTTCGGAATTTCTCCGCTTTTGAGTATCACACCTTCTATTTTCACCAGATACTCCTCCCAATTTGCTAACTCATCATCTCTTTATTTTCAACTTGGGCTTTTTCTTATCGCTATCTTTGCTTTCTTCGGCAATTAATCTGAACTCGTCATGCACAGTGCTGACCTTTGCAAGTTCTTTCTTACTTTCTTCTTCAGCTTTGTTGTCAACACGTCTCAAGTTGAGTAAGTACGAAACTGAAAGTTCGTATGTCCGCATCATCATGTCATTAAACATATCGTATGTTTCTTTCTTAAACTCGAGAACAGGATCTTTTTGACCGTAACTTCTAAGTCTAATAGATTCTTTTACATGCTCAACTTCTTCTAAATACTGCCTCCAATTTTCATCTATTATCCTAAGTACTATAAATTTGGCAACATGCTCAAAATCCTCACCAAATTCTTCTTTTTTCAATCTGTAAGCCTTTGTGATTTGTTCAATTATATCCTGCTTCAGCTTTTCTTTATCATCTATTTTAGTATCTATTTTTACAAAATCTTTTATAACTGCAAATGAGTTTTTCAAACCTTCCCAATCCCATTCCACGCCAGAACAAAACTCTTCAATTCTTGCTTCAACAAAATTATCGATAGCTTCACTTATAAAGTCATCGACATCGCGTTCAAGTATATTGTCTCTGTAACCATATATAGCTCTTCTTTGAGTATCAAGAACGCTATCAAGTTCAAGAAGGTACTTTCTTACGGAGAAGTTTATACCTTCAACTTTTTTCTGTACTTGTTCAATGAGTTTCGTTAATAGTGGATGATATATCGGTTGGCCTGGTTCTATCTTGACCATATCCATTACTTTTTGTATTCTGTCGCCACCAAATATTCTCATTAAATCGTCTTCAACCGAAAGGAAGAATATTGACTCGCCAGGATCCCCTTGTCTTCCAGACCTACCTCTAAGTTGGTTATCGATTCTTCTACTTTCATGGCGTTCAGTACCTATTATCAAAAGTCCACCTAACTCTTTTACACCAGGTCCTAATTTAATATCCGTACCACGTCCCGCCATGTTTGTCGCTATCGTTACCATACCTTTCTGGCCAGCTTGCGCAACAATCTGCGCTTCTTTTTCGTGGTATTTCGCGTTTAGAACCTGATGGGGTATACCTTCCTTTTTAAGCATTTCGCTGAGTTTTTCACTCTTTTCTATGGAAGTTGTACCTACCAAGACAGGTTGACCCTTTTCATGTCTTTTCTTTATCTCTTCAACTATCGCTTTGTATTTCTCTTCGACTGATCTGTAAATCAAATCGTCATGGTCAATTCTTATCATTGGCTTGTGAGTCGGTATCACTACAACATCCATACCGTAAATTGCTTTGAATTCTTGTTCTTCAGTCTTTGCCGTACCGGTCATACCAGCAAGCTTTTCGTACATTCTAAAGTAGTTTTGGTATGTTATAGTAGCATACGTAATACTCTCTTCCTTAATTGGAACTCCTTCTTTTGCTTCTATAGCCTGATGTAAACCTCCACTGTAACGTCTTCCAGGGAGAACACGCCCTGTGAATTCATCAACGATTAAAACTTGTCCGTTGTGAACTATATAATCAACATCCTTTTTGAAAAGATGAATCGCTTTCAATGAGTTTGTTATATGATATATACTATTCACATTCGCTGGGTCATATAGGTTATCAACGCCAAGGAGCTTTTCCAAATATTCAATGCCTTCGTCTGTAAGTAATACTGTTCGATGCTCTTCATCAACCTTGAAGTGTTTGTCTTTTTCTAATCTTTTTGCTATTTGGTAAAAATGTTTGTAGACAGATGCATTGTTTTTTGATGGACCGCTTATAATCAACGGCGTTCTTGCTTCGTCTATTAAGATGCTGTCCACTTCATCAACAATTGCGTAAAAATGCCCCATCTGAACTTTATCATCAAGTGAGACAACAAGGTTATCTCTAAGGTAATCAAATCCAAATTCCGAATTTGTTCCATATGTAACATCACATCTGTAAGCTTCCTTTTTACTTACCTCAATTATATCAACCTCAAAAGCTTCGACTGCTTTTTTAACTTTCATCTCGTCTGATAAAAATTCTCCATCGTAATCGTCAGGCCAGACACAATAGTTTTCTTCTAAGCCCTTCTCAGCTAACTCCGGATTTTTCCATACAACTTCGTAAGCTTTTCCACTTGTATTTATTATCCCCACCCTTAAACCAAGGGCAAGATAAATAGGACCCATCCACATAGCATCTCTTTTAGCAAGATAGTCGTTCACCGTAACAACGTGGATATTCCTGTTCATAAGTGAATTTAAAACTATTGGGGCGGTCGCGACCAAAGTTTTTCCTTCTCCAGTCTTCATTTCAGCTATTTTTCCTTTATGCAAAACAATACCGCCGATAAGTTGAACATCGAAATGCCTCATTCCAACTGTTCTTCTTGCGGTTTCGCGCACATAAGCAAATACTTGTTCCAAATGTTCATCTAATTCTTCAATATTTTCCAGTTTGCCTTTGTACTGTAAAATATAACTCTTCATTTCTTCAAAACTTGTTTTTCTTGCCTTTTCATCTAATTGATTTATTCTTTCAACGATTTTCCTCGCTTTCCTTATTTCTATCTCGTTTTTATCAAATATTTTCTTTAAGTTTCCAAGCACTTATCAATCACTCCCAAGTTTTCAATTTTTAATTAATTTAATTACAAACAAATGACTTGCCAAACCTTACAAGTCGCAATTATATTGTATCATAAAAAAGAAAAAAGGTCACCCGTCAAGGATGACCGAAGCACTAGCTTTATATCAGAAATCTATGCCTTCGAGGAGCATACTATTTAACTCATTCAATATTTCATGAGGAGCAATAAGTTCCCCTCCAACTTTACTCAGTAATCTAATTTTTGTTCCAGGCTTTACAAGTTTTGAAACTTCGCTTGCATACTGCCCGAGGTTCATCTCTGCGACAAGCACATTTTGCACATTCGATAATTTTTTCCTCATTTTTTCAATTGGTATGGGCCAAATAGTAATTGGCCTAAGCAAACCAACTTTTATACCATCATTTCTTGCCATTAATACCGCTTCCTTAGCTGACCTTGCAACTGAACCGTACGCTATTATAACTGTTTCCGCATCGTCCATCATGAATTCTTCGCATTCTGCTATCTTATCTATGTGTAGTTTAATTTTATTAACAAGCCTTCTTATTAATTTTTCAGCTGTTTCCATAGTTGCCATTGGAAATCCTGACTCGTCGTGTACCAACCCAGAGACATGGAACTTCGCCTTTCCCATCTCAACCAAAGACGGTGGCAAACTTTCCGCATATTCAGTTTCAGAGAAAGGAACGAATATTTCTTCTTCTTCCAATTCTTTCGATGAGATACGTTCAAAAATTTCGATTTCGCTGTCTGGTGGTAGAATAAAATTCTCGTACATATGCCCTAATACTTCGTCCATCAACAATATTACAGGAGTTCTGTATTCTTCAGCCAAATTGAACGCCTTGATTGTATATTTGTAAACTTCTTCAACAGTCGAAGGATAGAGTGCGATTATCGCATGGTCACCGTGTGTTCCCCATCTTGCTTGCATTATATCTCCTTGGGACGGTTTCGTAGGCATACCTGTTGATGGTCCACCACGCATAACATTAACAAAAACCGTCGGTGTCTCCGTCATAATCGCGTAACCTATCGCTTCTTGCATCAAACTAAATCCCGGACCGCTTGTCGCCGTCATAGACTTCACACCTGCAAGCGAGGCGCCAATAATCGCCGCGGCACTTGCAATCTCATCTTCCATTTGGATAAAAACTCCTCCAACTTTTGGAAGTTCACGTGCCATCGTTTCCGCAATTTCCGAAGAAGGTGTAATTGGGTAACCTGCGTAAAATCTGCAACCTGCTTTTATTGCTCCATAAGCACAAGCTTCATTGCCTTGCCAAAAGACCATTCTTGGATTCTTAGGCATTTTCAACACCAGCCTTTTCGTTCTTTACTTCTTCCATAGGAGTTACTTCAACTATATTTATAACAAAATCTGGACATAGATTTTCACACATTAAACAACCTATACATGTGCTGTGATCTGGTACAGCTGGTTTATTTAAATCTCCTCTTACAATTGTCTTTGTCGGGCATACATTATAGCATATTCCACATGCTTTACACCACTCGTATTTAATTTCCACTCTAAATTGCTTTTTTGCCATGGTTCAACCTCCTTTAAATAATTTTTACTATCCAAATATTGCTAAAAAGACGCCTGCAGCAACTGCTGATCCAATAACTCCAGCTACGTTTGGAGACATCGCATGCATAAGTATGAAGTTTGTTGGATCTTCTTCTTGAGCAATTTTCTGAGCAACTCTTGCACTATCGGGAACAGCTGAAACTCCAGCAGCGCCAATTAATGGGTTTATTTTATCTTTCATAAATAAATTCATTAATTTTGCAAAAAGTATCCCAGAAGCAAGAGCGGAAACAAACGCAAAAGCTCCCATTCCAAAGACCAGAAGAGATTGAGGTTTTAAGAATATATCAGCTCTTGCAGAAGCACCAACTGACAAACAAAGAAGTATTGTCGTTGTGTCTAATATATACTTGCTTGCCGCTTCAACAAGTCTTTTGACATTACCAACTTCTCTAAGAAGATTTCCAAACATAAGAGGTCCAACAAGTGTTAAAGATTGAGGAACAATTAATGCTGTTACAAGAGTTGTTATAAGTGAAAACAATATCTTTTCCGTTTTAGAAACCTTTCTTGGTGGTTTCATACGAATTAATCTTTCTTTTTTAGTTGTAAGTAACTTAGACACTGGTGGTTGTAGAATAGGAATTAAAGCTATATAAGAATAAGCAGCGATAGCTATTATAGAAAGTAATTCTGGTGCAAACTTTGTTGCAACATATATCGATGTAGGACCATCCGCTCCTCCGATTATACCAATGGATGCAGCCTGTTTAAACGTAAATCCAAATGCCCTCGCAAATATAAACGTCAAAAATATACCGATTTGAGCAGCACCACCAAGAAATATGGTTATCGGATAGGATATCATGAAAGAAAAGTCAGTAAGAGCGCCTATTCCTAAAAATATAAGAGGTGGGTAAACACCCAAATCGAGTCCTTTTTTTATGTAATACATAAATCCGCCAGGTATAAATCTCCCATCTGGAAAAGTTTGCGGAGGATTTAATATGCCCGTCGCAAGTGGTGGGATGTTCGAAAGAACTATTCCAAATGCGATTGGTATAAGCAAAAGCGGTTCAGCATCTTTTTTGACAGCCACATAAATTAAAACACCAGCTATAAGAAGCATAAAGATATTACCAAAAGTCATCTGAGAGAATGCCATTTTCTGAAAAAACAATAAGAATTGTTCTAGCAAATCAATCCCTCCATATTCTATTATTTAATTTTTAATTTGTCTTTCAATTTTATAGTATACTCTTACCTAAAACTTTTTCAACTGATAAATAGCAGAATAAAGTAAAGGATAATATAGCTATAAATTGTCATTTATATTTATTCAAAATTGATGGTCTTTAAATTGCCATCTTTCATAAGAAATTCACCACGAGATATAACCGAAACAACTTCCCAATCTCTGAGAAAAACTATATCCGCTTCGAAATCTTTTTCTATTCTACCTTTTTTGCTAAAATTGAAAACTTTAGCAGTATTCACCGTTGCAATTTTTAAAGCTTCGTCGAGTTTTATACCTCTTTCAACAACTTTTTTGATTGTGTACAACACTGCACCAACACTTCCAACCCACAAACCTATGAAATTGCCATTTTTATCAAACTTTGGCAAACTACCTTGCCCATCCGAAGAGATAGTTACATTTTCGATTAAGTTATTATCAAAAGATTGAATAATAGCATCTACAGTGTTGAAATCCAAATCGCTATTTTCTTCAGGTTGTAGTGCTGTTAAATCAATCACTCCTCCCAATTTAGCAAATTCTAGACCTTGCTCGAACAATTTCTTACTCCTTGAGATATGCGTTGGATAAATGTGTTTTATTGGAATTTCCGTTCTTTTAACTATCTCAAATAACATCTCAATTCCTCTTTCACCATTACCAACATGGAAATTAACAATTCCAGGTTTTTTAGCAATCATTCCACCAACTCTTGCATCAGCAATGATTCTTACTATTTCTTCAAAGGTTGGTTGCGATGACCTGTGATCTGAGATGGCTATCTCTCCAACACCTATAACTTTATCTATCAAAATTATGTCTTTTTGAATGCTTCCAGTGAACGTAACTGGTGGAACGCAGTAAGATCCTGTATATATGTAGGTGCTTATACCAATTTCTTCCATAGCTTTTGCCTTTGCATATAAATTTTCCAAACTCCTTGTTATTCCATCTGTGCCAAGGCATCCAATAACCGTTGTAACACCATTCTTTATACAATCCGAAATCCTAAGCTCAGGCGTTCTTGTTGAAAAACCACCTTCTCCCCCTCCACCTGTTATATGCACATGCGGATCTATCAAACCGGGAATTGCTATTAAATCTGTGGCATCATAAATTTCTACATCAAAAAATGGAAAATTTAAATTTTCTTCTATTGCAATTATAGTGTTTCCAGCAATCAATACATCACGTTTTCCGATATATTCCGGCGCGTATATACAAACATTCTTTATGAGTTTAAAGAATTTCTCCACAGTTACCTCACACCTCACTTGCTCATCTTTTTCATTTTTCAATACTTCCATCCAATGTTATTCTAAAACCTTTCCTCTTTAGCTCTTCGATAATATGTTCAACGTTAACATCGATTAAATTCGATATGTCTTTTGCGGTTATTTTTACCTTGGAAAATAATTCCTGAAAATAACTTATTACCCAATCTATACGTTGAATAGGATTAGGTATGTTTTTAATTTTGATTAAGCTCTTCACCTGTTTTATTCTTTTCAGTTGAGATTCGCATATTCTGAGTATGAAATTAGGATTCGTTTGAAGTGACTTTTCTATACTTTCACAGTTTATAGGTATAATCGAAGCTGGGGATATCGAGTAAAGCGTTACCATACGTGTTTTTGTATCTAAAAGCGCGCCTTCTCCAACAAATTCTCCAGGTTGAACAATTGATAAAAGAACTTCTTTGTTCTCGTAAAGTTTCACAGCTTTTAAGTAACCTTTTACGACCAAATATCCTTCTTGCGCTACATCTCCCTCAAGTGTAACTATAGTGTACGGAGGTATATACAAACCAGCTTTCATAAACATTTCTAGTATATCCTGATTTTGTCCACCTCTTAAAAATGCGTGTAAATAAAAGTACGAAAGATGTTCAGCGTAATCTTTGGGATTTAATCTTCTGAAATGAAGTTCAGCATGCTCGGGATCTAATATTACGCTAAGCAATGTGTACAAAACCATGATTTCTTTTTTCAAATCTTCCGAAACAACTTCTGGAAGAAGTTTAACAAGTATATCAAACGCTTCTTTATAATATCCGCTCGCGTAAAATCTTTTTGCACTTAAAATATCTTGAAATACTTTATCGTCCAATTTATATGAATTTGGATGTACTCTTTTAAAATATCTAAGTCTATCAGGTCCAACATACTCTGGTAATTCTTGGCATTCAGCAAGTTCCGAATCGGCTATCAATAATCTTTTTGAGATTGATGATATCGCGCTTTTTAGAATTTTTAAGTATTCTTTTGATTGAAATACCTCTTGCGGTTCAAAAACATAAAACATTGCTTCGGGAGAAGATACTGTAATTTTTTCCTCAGAAGGCATAGAAAACCAAGACCATTCACCAAACGTTCCACTGTCCAGGCTTACTTCTTTTTTGTGAACCTTAACAGATACTTCTCCTTCTAGAAGATAATAAACTTTTCGAGGTATTTCATCGTAATCATACAGAACACTTCCTTTGGGGTATGTGACAATATCCATTTTTTCACTCCCTAAAAATCAAAAAAATCAGCAGTTGGTAAGGAACCAACTGCTGATTTGAAGTTTTAAATAATCGCAAATTTCTTCCCAACTTTTTCAAATTTATCAAGAGCGAAATCTAGATCCTCCTTCGTATGTACAGCACTTATCATTACTCTTATTCTTGCTTTACCTTTCGGTACTGTTGGATAACCTATCGATTGTGCAAATATTCCCTCTTCGAATAGTTCTCTACTAAATTGACTCGCAACTTTGGCATCGTACAACATAACGGGAGTAATAGGTGTCTGACTTACGCCTAGGTCAAACCCAAGCTTTTTCATTTCGCTCTTAAAGTAATTTGCGTTATCCCATAATCTTTTAACTCTTTCATCGCTTTCCTGGAGTATCTTTACCGCTTCAAGACATGCCGCGACATCCGCTGGTGTCAATCCAGTACTGAACAAAAATGGTCTCGCTTTCTGTTTTAAGTACCTTATGAGTGTTTCTTTACCTGCAATATATCCACCAAGCACACCAAAAGCTTTTGAAAGCGTACCAATTTCCATGTCTACTCTTCCATGCAATCCGAAATGATCGACTATGCCTCTTCCTCCTCTACCTAATACCCCTTCGCCATGCGCATCGTCAACCATAACTGCCGCTTCGTATTTTTCGGCAAGTTCAACAATTTCTGGAAGCGGGGCAATATCACCATCCATACTGAAAACACCATCAGTTATTATCAATATTCTTCTTGCCTTTTGAACATCTCTTGCCTCTTTCAACCTTGCCTCAAGTTCATTCATATCGTTGTGCTTATAAACGTACCTTTTGGCTTTTGAGAGCCTAACACCATCAATTATACTTGCATGGTTCAGTTCATCTGAGATAATTGCATCGTTCTCATCGCCAAACACCGTTGGTATAGCTGCTTGGTTCGCTATAAAACCGGATTGTAGGAATATCGTTGCATCTGCTCCTTTAAATTCCGCTAGCGCTTTTTCAAGTTCTTCATGGATTTTCATTGTACCTGCAATTGTTCTAACTGCTCCTGGACCGACGCCCCATTCATCAATAGCTTTTTTTGCAGCTTGTTTTAATCTTTCATCGCTTGCAAAACCAAGATAATTATTTGAACACAAGTTAAGTACCCTTTTACCATTAACAACTATCCATGCTCCCTGTGGTGATTCAAGTGTTCTAATGTTAATATACAAACCTTCATTTTTCAAATTTTCCATTTCATCTTCTAAAATTTTATAATTAAACATCTTTGTTCACCTCCCAACTGATAAATTTAATCAAGTTTAATCAAGATTTAGAACAACCTTTCCACATTGTTTATTCAACATCAATTCAAATCCTTTTTCCCATTGTTCAAACGGGATAATGTGGGTAACAACCTTTGAAAGGTCAACTTTCTTCGCTCTAAGTAACTCATCTGCAATTCTCCAAGTTTCAAACATTCTTCTTCCTGTGATACCATATACAGTTAATCCCCTCATTGTGATAAGAGAGTCAAAGCTTATATCTATTTTACCGCCGAATATGCCAAGAACGGAAACTTCGCCACCCATAGTAACACATTTTAATCCATCTTCAAATGCTTTTCTGTTACCGCTCATTTCAAGAAGCACGTCAACACCATCATCAAGAATTTTGTAAACTTCCTTCACTAAATCTTTTTCCGCGGGATTTATAATTACATCCGCCCCATTTTCCTGTGCCATTTTAATTCTCATTGGATCGACTTCGGACACAATTACTGTGCTTGCACCGGCAACTTTAGCTATCTGAATTGCCATAAGACCTATTGGACCTGCGCCGGTTATAAGGACGTTCTTACCAAGTAAGTTCGTTACAGCTGCGGTATGAATAGCATTTCCAAATGGTTCCATAACAGAAGCGAAGTCAAGAGGGATTTCGGAAGAAAACCTCCACAAAACACTTTCGGGAATAATTGCATACTCTGCAAATACACCATTTGTATCAACGCCTAATATTTTCAAATTCTTACAAACATGCATTCTACCAGTTTTGCATTGATAACAACTTTCGCAGGGTATGTGAGTTTCTGCCGCAACTAAATCTCCAATACTTACTCTTGTAACAGCACTACCAACAGCAACAACTTCCCCTGCCATTTCATGCCCTGTTATTAGTGGGGGAATAATTCTTGATTGTGACCACTCATCCCATTTATATATGTGTACATCCGTACCACAAATTGAAGCTCTTCGGACTTTAACCAAAACATCGCGTGGACCAAGATCGTTTACATCTGGCTTTTTAACTTCTTTTAACACCAATCCTGGGCCTGCTTTTTCTTTCATAATTGCTTTCATAGTATTCATCGTATTTGTCCCCAAGGCAACCGCCTCCCTATTGTTAGATTTAAGTTTGATACCGCAAAATAGGATTTTATCCACATTTAATTATACTATCTATTTTATGGTACTTAAATATCAATACAAACGAACATAAATTAGCATAACGAAGAAATCAATAAATTATAACTTATAATAAGCTAAGATATCAAATTTTGTATTATAATTGTCAACTCTAAACCTGCTCTTTCTCTCCCAATATCTCTTTTTCTTTCTCTTGTACAAATTGGTTCATATACAATCTGTAATACTTTCCTTTTTTCCTCATCAATTGTTCATGTGTACCTTCCTCTATTATTTCCCCATTTTCAATAACTAATATCTTATCGGCGTTCCTTATAGTGGATAATCTGTGGGCTATGACAAAGCTTGTCCTTCCTTTTAGCAGTTTGTGAATAGCGTCTTGTATTAAATGTTCCGTATATGTGTCTATAGAGCTTGTTGCTTCATCTAATACTAAAATCTTCGGATTAGCAATCACAACCCTCGCAAGTGAAATAAGTTGTCTTTGACCGAGTGATAAATTCGCACCGCTTTCACCAACGTTTGTTTCATACCCATTCTCCAATTTCATTATAAAATCATGGGCATTTACTAATTTTGCCGCTTCTATTATTTCTTCCATTGTTGCATCTAGCCTACCGTATCTTATGTTCTCAGCGATAGTCCCATTAAATAAATGCGGTGTTTGAAGTACATAGCCTATGCTTTCTCTCAGTTTTTTTATTTTGATTTTTCTGTAATCTACGCCATCTATGTATATCGTACCTTGAGTTGGTTCGTAAAACCTGCCTATTAAATTTACTATCGTTGTTTTTCCAGCGCCCGTATCACCTACAAGAGCGATTGTTTCCCCTTTACGAACTTTTAAGTTAAACGATTTAATAACCCAGTCGCCTTTTGAATATTTGAACGATACATTATCAAAAACCAATTCCCCTTGAATGTCTACGTCAATTGCATCAGGGGTATCCAATATCTCAGGTTCAGTTTCGATGAGTTCGAGAACTCTTTCGGCAGCTGCTTGAGCTGATATAAGGTCAGCTAATACTCTTGCAAGTTGATATATTGGCTCGAAAAATTGGATGGAATAAGAAATAGCTGCACTCAAAGTACCGATACTTAAAACATTTATGTACGTTCTCTTTCCTCCGTACACAAGAATAAGAGCTGTGACTATATTACCGATGAAAATAACTATCGGAGTGTACATTCCTGAAAGAATGGTAGCTTTTATCGAAGCATTTTTCAGCTCATCTGTATGTTTTTTAAAATCTTTCGATACCAAATCTTCAACAGACAATACCTTTACTGTTTTTGCCCCCATCAGTCCTTCATTGTATATACCCGTCACTTCTGAAACAAGCTTTCTGACAATTCTGTATTGTTTAAGTATTTTTCTTTGGAAATACCAACCGACAAAAGCAATCAATGGAATTGCAAAAAGTATGAAAAGTGTAAGTTGCCAACTAAGTAAGAAAGAGTAAATTAAAATAAAAGTCATAGAAGAGATAGCCCAAACTCCATCAACTATCTGCCATGACATAATTGAACTGACTTTTTGAACATCAGACATCACGCGCGAAATGAGAAAACCCGTTTGTGTATTATCGAAAAATGATAACGATAAAGATTGAAGCTTTTTAAATGATGCGTTTCTAACATTATAGGCAAAACCATTTTCTATTTTTCCAGCAAGTGTTATCAAAAAATACGTTCCACATGCTTGTAAAGAGCCTATTGCTAAGAGCAAAATAAAGTATTTGCTAAAACCATTCAAATTTTTTCTGGCAATAAAATTGTCTATAGCATATTTAGTCAAATATGGATAAGTTGCATCGATAAGCCCAACAAGAATCATAATTATTATTAAAAAAATGAAGTGAAATTTGTACTCCTTTAAGAAAATCCAAAATTTAGCCCACAATTTAGGATTAAACTTGGTTTGCCTTTCTTGAATAATTTCTTCCATACTATTCACTCTCCTGTTTCCGTGAGTTTAAGTACATTCTCAATTCTCCAAACTCTTTGGTAAAGCCCTGGATGGTTCACTAATTCTTCGTGATTACCTATCGCAGTTACCACACCATTTTCGAAAACTATAATCTTATCAGCATCTTTTATACTTGAAATCCTATGTGATACGATTATCGTTGTTGTGTTTTCACTTCTTTTTCTTATCGCCTCAAGTATCTTTCTTTCCGTTTCAGTATCAACAGCGCTCATGGAATCATCAAATATTAAAATCGGGTAGTCATTTACCAAAGTTCTCGCGATTGTTAACCTCTGCCTTTGTCCACCTGAAAGCGTTATCCCTTTTTCACCTACCAAGGTATCGTATCCTCTCTCAAATTTCACAATATCGTCATGAACAGATGCAAGCTTGGCTGAAAGGATGATTTCTTCAATATCGCTATCAGGCTTTGTAATAGCTATATTTTCCCTCACTGTTTTTGAAAAAACGAAAGCCTCTTGTGGAACCAAGCCTATATTCTTTCTAAGGATACTTTTCGGTATTTCTCTGATATTTACACCGTCGATCAATATTTCTCCACCATCTACATCATATAACCTCATAAGCAACGAAATTACCGTTGACTTACCCGATCCAGTCCCACCAAAAAACGCAACTTTCTCACCTTTGCTAATTTTAAAAGAAACGCCTTTGAGTACTGGATGCTCAGGGTTGTACCCAAACCAAACGTCCCTAAACTCTATATCACCATTTAACTTAATTTCTCCACCGTTCTCTAAATCCTCCAATTTCTCTGAAAGAATTTCATTGACTCTCTTTAATGAAACTTTCACTTTCCCAAAGTTAGATAATAATATCCCAAGCTCTCTAACAGGCCACATCAACATTCCAACATATGTTGTAAACACTATCAAAGTCCCGACAGTTATTTCTCCTTTTACAGTAAAGTAAGTTCCAAATATAATAGTAAAAACAAATTGTGAAAACGCTAAAAAGTCAGAAATTGACCAAAAATTGGCAAACAATTTTAGCAATTTTAAATCAAGTTTCCTGTACTCAGTGTTTTTCTCCAAAAACTTTTTTATTTCATATTCTTCTCTCGTAAAAGCTTTGACTACCCTAACTCCCGTAATATTTTCCTGAACGACCGTTGTAACTGCAGCTTCCGCCTCATCAACTTTCTCGAAATATCTCTTCACTTTGACGAAAAAATATAAAGAACTTCCAAATAATGCAGGAATCATCGCAGATGAAGCTAATGTCATTTTCACATTGAGCTTTAGCATAACAAACAAAGCAAGAAATATTGTAAAAATAATCCTCCAGATACTTATCGCATCTGCTGCAATAAATCTTCGTATCGTCTCAACATCTGATGTACATCTTTGTATAACATCACCCGATTGAAACTTTGAATAAAATCCATATTCCGCTTTTAGAATAACGTTATATAAGTCGTCCCTTAATTTTTTGGCAAAATTTTCAGACGTATATCCCGCCATTTTTTCTCTTAAGAAAGAAAAAAAGCTGTTAAAAAATGCAAATACGACAACAATTAAACCAACGAGCCACAAATTTCGAAGAAAAAACTCACGACCGCCGAATTCATAATAAATACTACTGAGAAATTTTGATTCTATATTCTTATTAGAAATAATGTTATCAATTGTAAATTTCACAACTAAAGGGATAAGCCTGGAAAATAATATAGAAAGTGCTGTGGATAAAACTGCGACTACGTAATAAAATCTGTAACCTTTCATGTAATGTATTATTGTTCTTAAATCTCCGGTGCTTTTTGCTTCTTTCATACCCTTTCCCTCCTTAACACTAAAACATTGAATAAAAAAACTCCACGGGGACAACCCGTGGAGTTTTAGCCTATTTTTTATTTTATTAGTTAATTAGTGTATTCATTAATTAAAAAAGAGGAATTGAGATATACACCATTAACTAATTAGCAATTCAAGAAAACGTTCCGAAGGGCTCTGACTCCATGACTCGGGCTGTCCAATAAAAAAGAAATATGAAGAACTACTCTTCACAAAACTCAGACTACTAATTCTCATCGGACAACCCTCCCTCCGGATTTTTTATTGAAAAATTTTATCGTTTTTATTATGTTTAATTGTACAACTTTAGAAAATAAATGTCAATACATTATTTCGTATTAAGAACCTTTGCTTTAATTTATCCAAACTCCGCAAAATTTCTAATATAATCTTCATCGATTATTTCAACAATCCTATTATTTACGTTTATTATCCCATGTTTTTCAAGCTCAATAAAAACCCTCGATAAAGCTGGACGGGTAACACCGAACTCTCGAGCCAATTCTTCCTTTGACATATCCATAGTAACTTTCAAAGAATTTTGTTCTTCTGAAAGCTTTAATAGATAAGAACAAACCTTTTGAACGAGGTTTTTCATTGCAACTTCGTAAAATTTGTCTGTGATGAATATAAACGCATCACTTACATACCTAAGGTAGTTACGGAGCAAAGTCTCATTCTTCATAAGGTATTTCACAAAAGTATCTTTTCCAATAGTTACGAATACTGATGGTCTTACTGTTTCCACATCGACAGGGTATTTAGCATCGGTCGAAAATATAACCGCTGAGGCTAAAAGTTTTGGAGCCAACATATGGTCAATCTGCAAAACTCTTCCTTCTGTATTTGTAAACAAGCCATAGGCTTCTCCTTCCACAAGGATTAAAATCTCATCACAATCATCCCCGCGATAACGTACTATTTCTTTTGATTTATAATTCTCGATTTTAGCTTCCTTTAGAATTTCCATTATAAAATCTTTGCCTATACCTTTAAAAATTTCACAATTTTCCAAATTTTGCAATATTTCCTCTAAATTTTTTTTCATATTTCCTCCCAAAAATTGTATATAGATATTGTCACACTTAAATTATACACATGTGGTACAATTTTATCAACAATAATTTAAGTATTTGGAGGTGCCAACATGAAAAGACTTCGTTTTTTATCTTTTATACTGTATATTTTTAGTATATTCACTCTCGCAATAGGCTCAAACATGGAAACTTTGAACAAACAATTCTATGAAGCAAGAAAAGACCGAGACAAAGACAAGATAAATAGTATTATAAAAAATATTGAATCAACAAGTGACTACAAGAAAAACTCTATACTTTTGACTATACTAGCAGATTGTTATTTGGAATATGGAATTTGGGGAGCATCTGATAAAGAAAAAGAGAAAATTTTAGAAAAAGCAAAAACCAATGCTGAAATGGCTATAAAAATTGATAAAAACAACGGAAGAGCTTATTACATCCTTAGCGTTGCTGTAGCTCAACTTATTCCATTCAAAAATGTATTTGAAAAACTCTATTTATTAAATGAGTTTGATAAGAACATAAATATCGCAATTAAACTTCTCGATGAAAATGATGAAGAAGGAAGGCTTTATAAAGCATTTTCCTACATAGCCATTGCGGTTCGTTACATGGAAGCTCCTTGGCCGTGGAACAATTACCAAAAATCTGAAGAATTTCTAAACATGGCTCTTAAATTAATTCCAAACTATCCAAATATCTATCTAGAACTCGGTTATTTGTACCTCAAACTCAACGATAAAGCCAAGGCAAAAGAAATGTTTCAAAAAGTTATAGAATCTAAGCCTCACCCACTTTTTGTTAAATCATACGAAGAGTCTGTCAAAATCGCTCAAAATGAGTTGGGAAAAATACAATGAAAAATTCTATTTCATCCGTAACATAGGTTACGGATTTTTTTGTTTATTTGTTTTAAGATTATAGTGGATTTCTTAGAAAACCAATGCTCATTAAGGAGGTGTTAGTATGGCTCTTAACATGTTTTGTTATCAATGTTCACAAGCGATGAACGGCGAAGGTTGTACAGTAACCGGTGTTTGCGGTAAAGAACCGACAGTGGCAAGACTCCAAGACAATCTAGTTTATATCCTAAAAGGTATATCCGCTTACTATTATCACGCCAGAGAATTAGGATATCACGATGAAGAAATAGCAGCATATTTAGGTGAGGGATTGTACTCCACACTTACAAACGTCAACTTTGACGGAGAAGACTTTGTTAAAAAGGCTCTTGAAGCAGGTATGATGAATTTCAAAGTTATGCAACTCCTTAAAAAAGCGCACATTGAAACTTACGGTGAGCCAACACCTACAGAAGTTGAAACAGGTACAAAAGAAGGACACGCGATAATAGTTACAGGTCACAATTTAAAAGCCCTTGAAGAACTATTGAAACAAGTTGAAGGTACGGACGTTTACGTTTACACTCACTCAGAGATGCTCCCAGCACATGGATATCCTGGACTTAGAAAATACAAAAACTTAGCTGGCAATTTAGGAGCTGCTTGGTATGATCAAAGAGAACTTTTCGATAAGTATCCTGCGGCTATACTTGGAACAAGTAACTGTGTTCTCATTCCGAAAGAGTCTTACAGAGATAGAATGTTCACAACATCTATAGCAAAATTACCCGGCGTGAAACACATTGAAGGATATGACTATTCAGAAGTTATCGCAAAGGCAAAATCCCTGCCAAAACTTCCAAATCAACCAGGATCTTACAAATTAACGACTGGGTATTCAGCTAGTGTTGTAAAATCACTCGCAGGAAAAATAAAAGAACTTGTAGAAGCAGGAAAAATTAGACACTTCTTGGTAGTTGGTGGCTGTGATACTCCGACAAAACGCGGTGCATATTACAGAGAATTCGTACAAAAACTTCCAAAAGATACGGTAGTTATAACACTTGCTTGTGGAAAATTCAGAATTAACGATTTACAATTAGGTGATATCGAAGGAATTCCAAGACTTATCGATGTGGGTCAATGTAACGATACAATAGTTGCGCTTGAGATAGCTATGGCTCTTGCCGATGTATTTGGTGTAAAAGTCACAGAACTTCCGTTGACACTTGTTCTCACGTGGATGGAACAAAAGGCAGTTGCGATACTTTGGACATTACTTGCACTTGGATTGAAAGGCATTTACATAGGACCAGTCCTACCAGCTTGGGTAAACAAAGACATACTTGAGGTTCTTGTGAAAAATTACGACTTAAAACTCATTAGTACACCTGAAGAAGATATAAAGCAAATACTCCATGTTTGATTAAATCTATTACATACTAAATACTTACTAAATACTTAAAAACCAGGCAGGTTCAAAAACCTGCCTGGTTTTATTACGAATTCTTAATAATGCTTTCTTTAACCATTTTTGCAAGCTCTTTTGCGGCAAATGAATTCAAATGCACCCCATCTATTGTTGTTATTAACCTTCTCAACTTGCTAACAAAAGTAGTCATCAAAGGTGAAACAACAAATATTGAATCCATAACCATTACAAATGGTTCTTTCGAAACAAAGTAACTTTTTCCTCGATTAAAATTATTCATTTCTTTCTTTATCATATTCTTTTGCCATAAATTGAAATCGACATACGTTATTTTCTTTTCATGGCAAATGCTTTTAATAACTTCGTTGTATTTTTCTACTTTCCTATTCATTTCACCTTCAATGTCTTCGCCTATACATGGAATGCTTATAGCGCATAACAATTTATCACTTACTAAAGAGACAATTTCTCTGTAATACTTTTCAAATTCATCGATATTTTTAGATGGTATTCTCCCAGACTCGATTATTTTATCAACAACTTTGGCCCAACCTGATGAGTATGATTTAAGAAATGGTAAAAGTATGTCATTTGTTCCAATTTCGATTATAGCCCCTTCAAGTTTGTCAACGGTATTTTCAGCATTTAAAAAGTCTTCAACTCTTTTCTTCAAACCAATAACTGTGTCTCCACCTAAACCTTTGTTGATGAAACCTTCCCCAAGATACCTCACATACGAAACCCCTGGTTTCCCCTCTGTTATGCTATCTCCAAAACAGACAAACAATTTCAATCACCTCCACAAAATTTCATTTTTACCTTATATTTTAAATTATATCTCTTTTTCTTTTGAAAAATCCATTGGAAAATTCATTTATGATAAACTAAATGAAACTATATATCAAATAAAATTTAACAATTTTAATCTGTATTATCTATCAAATACATGTTATAATTTTTTAGAAAATGCTTTAGGAGGGATTGGTGTGTTTTCCAACGATATAAGCGAAAGACATGTTACGGAATTAAAAAAATATGTAACTAAAGTTGTTTTGTTTACGCTTCTTCTTATCGATCCACCAGCACTATTATTTTCCTATTATATCTTTGCTGGATTAAGAGATTATCCTATTTGGATTATACTTGCCGGGTACTTCATCATGTTTGCAACATTTGGTCTATTAACAGTATTCATATCTCGTAAGCTGGTGGAGAAATCACTGTTAGATGGAAAATTTAATCTTCCCACAGCTTTGTCAGTACTTTTGTTCATTATGAATTTTGTTGCAGCAACCTTTGTTGGTATCTTTGCTAAACAGATTAAACCTCTTCCAGAGGAAACTTTAATGCTCAGGTTATCTGGGGCTCTTGCTATAAATATGGTTATAATTGTTTTGTTTTTAGTCTTTTATTCTAATTCAAGGTTACTAAAAGAATATACGGGAGAAAAATATAAAAATATCATGATACCTATTTCCATGAAGTTAACAACAGGCGTATTAGCAATATCTCTTTGGATCGCGCCTATATTATTAAAATATTTAACGTTAAAAACTGAGCTTTCAAGTGATATGCAGAAAAACTTTGTTATCACAAGTATAGGGCTCAATGTAATACTTGGTTTGTCAGTAATATTTTTATCAAAGCGTATATTGAAATATGTTCCAAAAATAATTACATCGCTTAATGCTATATCTAATGGTAATTTAACAGAGGTTGTTTCTGTGGAATCCGCTGATGAGTTTAGATATATATCAAACAAGTTAAATGAAGCAACCAAAGGTATAAATAGTGTAATAAAAGGCACAGTTAATATATCCGATTCTTCAATTTCTGTATTGAAAGATCTTGAGGATAAGTTTTATACATTCAAAAATGTTGCTGATGATACTGTATCGGCTGTAGATGTACAGCAACAAGGTATTGAACGTATTACAAGTTCAATAGAGGAGATAACTGCAAATATAGAACAACTCTCCGTGCAAGCTCAATCGCTTGCAGATTTAGCAATGAGTGTTCAAAAACTTGCAGATACCTTGGATGAAAAGGCAAAAACAAGTACGGATGAACTCAAGAAAGTAAAAGAAACAACTTCTGGATTTGTAAAAGAATATGAAAATCTCGAAGATGGTATAAATCAACTAACAGAGGCAACAAGAAATATAGGTGACATAATAGAAAGTGTTAGAAATATAGCCGAACAGACCAATTTACTTGCATTAAATGCTGCTATAGAAGCCGCAAGGGCAGGAGAAGCAGGAAGGGGTTTTGCGGTCGTTGCCGATGAAATTAGAAAATTAGCCGAAGAAACAAAAAGGTCTACTGATACTATTACATCAACGATAGAAACTATAAGAACATATTCCAAAGTTCTTAATGAGCAAATACAAAGATTACGAGAGGGAATAAAATCAACGGAAAGTGGATACGATAGATTGTTTGATACCTTCGGTTACTTGGAAAGAGCTGTGAAAGATATTTCTTCGGCTATAGATACACTTGCAGCACATAGCGAAGAACAAAATGCGTCTGTTGAAGAAATGAGAAGCGGAGCAAATGAAATAGCCGAAAATGTTTCAAAAATATCTGTCCAAGGTGAAGGAATCACATCAACAATGCAGGAAATAGAAAAACAACTTGAAGTCCTTTCAAATAAGCTAAAAGATACAAGCTTGGCTTTTGAACAGCTGAAAACAGAATTGGGAAAATTCAAGATTTCCTGAAAGCTCTAAAAATACAGAAGCCTGCCAATCAATTGGCAGGCTTTTTTAATGTATGATTTATTCCTTAATTTTAAGTATTTTAACCAAACCATCTGTGAACGATAAAAGTATTTTACCGTTCGAATATAAAATTTTGTTGATAAGGTACGAATTGTGGACAAAAACTTTCTCCAATATTTTCCCATCTTTTGAAATCAGTACAATTTCCCCGTTGTTTGTGCCAACAATTATTTTCCCATCAGATAAAATCAATGGTGATATATTGTAAATGGGTGAACCTACGGAAGTTTTCCAAATCACTTTTCCGGAATTTATATCTAATGAGTAAACAAGACCATCTATGCTTGTCGTTACAAAATTTGGATCAGATTTCACAATGTCTGAATAACCTGTTTTTAAACCACTTGTTGTCCATAATATTGTTTTATTTTTCCAATCATATGCCTGAACTACTCCAGAAGGAGTTGTGACAATCAACAAATTTTCTAAAACCAAAGGCACTATGCCTCCAGGGGTGTAATAACCCGAACCTGTTGGAATCTTCGCAAAGAGTTTCCCATCTTCGTCTATAATAAACAACTCATTTCCCCAAGAGGTTTGAAAGAACTTTCCTTGGTAATATCTTGCCTCTCTTTGTATCACACCGTTTAAATTGTAAGTTGCTAACCTTTTAAATTCTTTCAAATCTAAAATATGTATGGTTTTCCCAACACCAATCACAATTGAAACTTTTCCTACCTTTATGGAAAATATAGGTCCATCGAAGTTTAATATCCTTTGAACTCTTCCATTTTTTGAATTGATTAAATATAAATTCCCATACAAATCACCAATGAAAATTATGCCATCATAATACTCTATATTCGCTACAACTGGATTCTGGATTGCGTTTTTCCATAAAAACTGTCCATTGCTGTTTATCGCTTTAATATTACCAGAATAATCTATGGCGTAAAATACGCCATCGTTTGCTAACGCTTGAGAAAAAATACTATTTTCAAACCTAATCGATACTATTTCTTCAAAATATTTTGAATTTACGCTTTTTAACTCTTTAGTTTGGACGTTTTTAGATTTTTCTCGAAATTCTTTCTTTTTCGGTATTATCTTTACAATTTCTTCTTTTCCACCCTGCTTTGGATTTGTTTTCGATAAATATAGATTATCCTTATCCCAGCTAATTAATGTTATCCAACCTTCTCTTGTCGCACCAACTGTTTGGATATATGCCCCATTGTACATCCCAAAGTAATCGTATTTATGCGTGTGACCGTAAAGAATTATAGGAACATTGTAATTTTTTATGATATCCATCAGCTTCCAGCCATCGTCTGTATAATTAATTGGTCCACCGAATGGGTGATGAGATAGTAATATTGCTAGTTTACCTTGCTTTTTACAATCTTCCAATTGAGTCTTTATCCATTCTAATTGTTTTTCACCGATGTGGCCAAGGTGTTGAAAGTACATAGAGGTGTCTATGCCTATGAAAGATATTTCTCCTATATCTACTCTGAAATTTTCATACAAGGCATTATCTATATTCTTAGTTTTTCTAACTTTGTCTGACCAGCGAGTATCGTGGTTTCCAAGAAGTATATTGTAATTAATTCCGTTATTACTAAAAACACTTAAAATCTTTGAAAGGTCGTCAAATTCCTCTTCTTTCCCCATTTCCGTAAGATCGCCAAGCATAAATACATACAATGGCTTTAATTGAACAAGCTTTTCAATAACGCTATTAATCGTGTTTTTAAAGTATGGATGGTGCAAATCTGAAATCACAGCAACATAATTTTCTTTGCCAAAAGATAGTAAAGAAAGAGCAATATAAAAAACAAATAAAACAATTAGAATTGGCTTAACCAATCCCTTCAATTAAACCACCTACGTTTCTGATTTTCTTTTTTAGAAATGTAATTTACAAACTATACGATCTTATCGCTGACAATTATTATTTCTTAGCTTGATAGTAGCACCTTTTTGGTGATTCTATCTTTCCTTCTTCTTTTAATTGTTTGATAGCTTTATCCACTTCTTCTTTTGGTAAACCTGATTTTTCAGCAATATCGCCAGGTCTCATCGGCTTATCATTTTCAAGAAGCACTTTCAAAACAATTTCTTTTTTCTCCATACAATCTCCTCCCCATCAAAAGTAGAGTTTATGTAGAACTGTGATATTTTCTGGTATAATATATTTTAACATACTTTGTGCAAAAACTGCAAAAAATTTAAACATAAGGAGGAATTTTTATGCCTTTCCATAACAAACCAAATTTAATTGTGAGCAGGTGTTTTTTTGAACACACACGTTACGATGGTGGAATTATTTCGAGTGATATTGTAAAAAAGCTTGAAAATTACTGCAATTTTGTAACCATCTGCCCAGAAGTCGAAATCGGTTTACCTATACCAAGAGAACCAATAGACGTGTTTTTAATCAACAATGATTACAAACTTATGAATAAATCTCATAATATCGATTTAACAGAAAAGATGCTGAGCTTTGCAAATAAATTTGCTCAAAATGTTTCTACCTTAGAAATCGATGGAATGATTTTAAAAGCCAAATCGCCTTCGTGCGCGATAAACGATGCGAAATTGTATGGCCCAAATGGTAGAGTCATATCAAAAACGCCGGGAATTTTTGCAAAGGTGATGATTGAGAAATTTACAGAGTTAATGATTGAAAGTGAGATGAGACTTACAAACGATAAAATCAGATTTGAATTCTTGACTTTCATTTTTACACTTGCACGCTTTAGAGACGTGAAAACAAAAAAGGAACTTATCGATTTTCATTCAATCAATAAGTTCCTTTTACTTACAAAAAATGAAAAGATTATGAGAGAGCTTGGAAGAATAGTTGCACAAAAGGAATTTAACGAGAACGTTCTGAAAGAATATCGTGAATTTTTAATAAAAGCTCTTAAAACTCCTATTAAAAATTCAAAAGTTATAAACACACTACTTCACATGTATGGATTCTTCAAAGACAAATTAAATGAGAAAGAGAAAGCATACTTCATGGATTTAGTGGAGGATTATAAAAACAATCTTATAAGTTTGCAATCAATAATGGTTTTGCTAAAATCTTGGGCTATACATTATAATATAAATTACATTCTTAATCAAACTTTCCTTGAGCCTTACCCAAAAGATCTTGAAAACATTTGATTAATTTGATTAATAATTATTCCATACGTATCTTATTATTTCATCGTGGTAATTAGTTACCACATATGTTGGTATTGTAAAATTATTGACCATTATACAAAATGCAACTTTTCTTCCTGTTCTCGTTATCATTATTCCTGCTATGTTTGAAACATTTTGGAGTGTACCCGTTTTAGCATACGCTATTATATCACCTAATCGGTTTTTCATCGTACCTTCTTTTCCTGAAACCGCTAATGTGGATATAAATCCACTTAAACCCCCTTCGTTCTTATATGCATAACTTAGAACATTGACAACCATATACGGGGTTACAACATTTTTTGTTGATAAGCCACACGCATCGTTTAATCTAAATGGATAGTATTCCCCGAAAAGTTTCCTGTAAAAATCGTTCATAACTTTTAAAGAATTGTATATATTTCCATATCCATAAACCCTTAAACCGACAGTTCTAAGGATTTGCTCAGCGTAAGAGTTACTACTGTATTTGTTTGCCACACTTATCAAATTAGAAAGAGGGACAGATTTTATAACTATAAACTCACGGTAGCTTTGGTTTAATTTTCCAACCTTGACATTTCCATAAACTTTAATTCCATACTCTTTAAGTATATTTACCACATTGTATCCAAAATTAAGAGCCACAGCGTTTTCATCGTATGGATTAAATGTATTTGTGTTCTCTTTAAGTATAAGGGCATCTATACTTGGATTTTTGTAATCCCACTCCCAGCCTATTCCCCAACGTTCGTTTGAAAAAAAGGAATTGTCTATTATTATGTCACCTTTTATTTCTTTTACTCCTTCGTATACAAATTTCTTCAAATTTTCCCTTAAAATTTCAACACTCATAGAAGGATCGCCATTGCCCTTTATAATTATGCTCCCATTAATTGTTGGTGATATATTTCCTCTTGGTACATAGACTGTTGTCGTATATCGAAAATCCGGCCCTAGCACTTCCCATGCAACGAGTGTTGAAAATATTTTTGTAATCGAAGCAGGCACATAAAGGTTATGTTCATTGTATTGCACAAGTACATTCCCATTTTCTATATCTTGAAAATAAACTCCTACGTAACTTGACAAAGGTGCTTTGGAACTAATCAATTGATAAACACTTTGATAATTTTGAGCAAAATAAGAAACAGAAAAAAGTGATAAAATAATCAGTATTATCAACTTATTCAACAATTTGGTGAATGCTCTGAACTCCAACAACTTTCCCTCCAATGTCCACATACAAAACTTCGTCAGTTATCTTTAATATCGTTCCTTCGAATATTTCTCCTTCGTGTTTTATCTTAAGTTTATCTCCTTCTTTAGGAACAAGGTACTTTTTCCAAAGTTTTGTAATATTCTCAGTCTCATTTCTATAACTTACAAGCAGATTCCAAGCGTGTTTGTTTATTTCGTCAAGTAAATATGTTATTTTCAGTTTCTTTTTCACTATATCCTTTAACGATATCGCGATATCTTTTATTTCATCTGGTATGTCGTTATTTACATTAATACCTATCCCAACAACTATCGCAACTGGTCGATCGTTAATAGATACAGCTTCTGGCAAGATACCACAAAGCTTCTTTCCGTTGTAATAAATGTCATTTGGCCATTTTATATATGCTTTTACTTTTATTTTTTTCAACACTTCAATTATCGCTATTGAGAATATTTTGGTGTATATATGGGGGGTTAAGTGTATTTTCGGCTTAAAAAGTACGGAATACCACAACCCACCTTCCGGTGAAATCCAACTTCTCCCCATTCTGCCCTTGCCAGCCGTTTGTTTAATTGCTACAACTACTGCCCCGTCATGAAAAGATTTGTAATTTTTCTTCAAAAATTCATTTGTACTATCAACTTCGTAAAGCACCTCTATTTCTTCACCAATCATTGTAGCACCTCACAATATCTTCTATCTTCTTTTTAAGAATTCTTTTATTCTATCTTTAAAAAAGATCGACGAAACAAGTAAATATACAGCCGCTCCAAAAATCGTCGAGATTATCGCCCAGTATCTTCTTGAAGAAATAAGTGAAAAATAGTAAGTGGCTATACCCATTATTATAGATGAGATTAAAATGAACAAATCATCTTTTTCGAAAAGTTTTTTGTTCTTTTCTTTAAGCAGTAAGTAAACAAATCCAATGATACCTGCCACACTCGTGGCTAAAGCAACACCTATAGGGCCATACTTAAGACCGACGAGCAAGTCCATTATAACATTTGTGATAGCAACGATAGAAGTTGCCTTGAGAGGTGTTTTCATATCCTTTACCGCATGTCTGGCACGAGCCATTGTTGAGTATATACCGTAAAATGGTAACCCCAAAACATAAGCATTAAGAACGTAAGCTGTCATTTTTGTGTCTTGCGCTGTGAATTGACCGTACTCATAGAACAGTCTTAATATAGGCTTAGAAAGTGCGATTAGCCCTACCGCTGCGGGTACTGTAAAAAACATCGTCGATGTTATCCCTTTTCTTAAATGCTTCGTATAGTTTTCTCTGTCGTTGCTTATCGTTGAAAGTATAACAGTTGCCACCGCTACTCCAAATAATCCGTAAGGTAACATGTAAAATCTTGATGCGTATTGGAGATACGAAACTCCACCACCTTTACCTTGACTGTAATAAGAGACAACGTTCGTATCAACTATACTGTTTATTTGAGAGATTGACATCGCGAGAAAACTTGGCCAAAAATACTGAAGAAATTCTCGAGCGTACTTGAAAGTAAATTTAAGCTTATGCCTTTTCAGTGGATAGGCTAATGCTGCAAACGCTGCAATTTCACCTATGAGAAAACCCCAAGTTGGGCCGTAAATACCAACTTTGGGTAGAAGCAAAGAAATAATGATTACGATATTTGGAATAATCGGTGTTAGCGCCGGATAAAAGAATTTTCCCCTGGTGTTTTCTATAGAATAAGTAATAGCCCACCAAAAAATGAACAATATTGAAGGAGCTGTTACTCGTGTTAGTTTCCTTATAAGTTGTTTCGTTTCAGGAGCCGCACCAGAACTGAAAAGGTAAATTACTATATCTGGAAATATCATCACTATTATAACTATTATCAAAAGAATAAGCGTAAATAACGTTAGTACAGAAGAAAGAAATTCGTCTTTTTCTTTTGATTCCGAATAGAGTGGTACAAAAGCTGAAGTCATAGCACCTTCACCAAAGACTCTTCTAAGAAAAAAAGGAAATAGTATCGCTACGAAATAAGCATCCGCCTGCCAGGATGTTCCAAATTTCGAAGCCATTAACATATCCCTGACAAGGCCAAGTATTCTTGATAGAAATGTAGCTATTGCAAATGCTAAACTACTTGCAAGAATGCTCATTTATATTTTCCTCCAAAATGTATCTTCGACTTTTTGTTATTTTTTAAATATTATCACTTAGCGTAAGAAACCGATCTTTTTTCTCTTATAACTACAACTTTCAATACACCGGGATATTGTAGTTCGTTTTCTATTCTTGTTGCTATATCGTGCGCAAGTTTCTCTATTGTCGCATCGTCCGTTTTATCTGGTTGGACTATAACTCTTATTTCCCTACCAGCTTGTATTGCGTACGCATTTTCAACATATTTGTAACTCTTTGCAATTTCTTCAAGTTTCATCAAACGTTTGATGTAATTTTCGACGTCTTCACGCCTTGCCCCAGGTCTCGCTGCTGAAATTGCATCCGCAGCAGCTACTATAGCCGCTTCTGGTGTTATTGGTTCTTCTTGACCATGGTGTGCCATAACCATATTAATTATCTCATCAGACTCACCATATCTTTTCAACATTTCAGCACCTATATCGGTGTGTGAACCTTCGACTTCGTGATCTATCGCCTTACCTATATCGTGGAGTAAGCCTCCTCTTTTGGCTTTGTCTACATTCAAACCTAATTCGGCTGCAAGCAAACCTGCGATTTGTGCAACTTCCACCGAATGTGCTAGCACATTTTGACCGTAGCTTGTTCTGAATTTCAATCTACCAAGCAATTTGATAATCTCTGGATGTAAACCTCCAACACCAACTGTTATAACCGCGTCTTGTCCTGCTTCTTTTATTTCTCTTTCAACTTCTGCCTTAGCTTTTTCGTACATCTCTTCTATCCTTGCTGGGTGTATTCTACCATCTTGAACTAGTTTTTCGATAGTTCTTCTCGCAACTTCTCTTCTTAATGGATTAAACGAGCTTAAAGTAACCATTTCTGGTGTGTCATCTATTATAAGGTCCACACCTGTTATCTTTTCAAATGTCCTTATGTTTCTACCTTCCCTACCTATCAATCTACCTTTCATGTCGTCATTTGGCAAAGCAACAGTGCTAATCGTTACTTCACCTATGTATTCTGGTGCATATCTTTGAATAGCATCAGCAATGATTTTTTTAGCGTACTTATCGGCTTCATCCTCGTATCTTGTCTTTATCTGAACAAAGAATTTAGCAATTTCATGTTCGTACTTTTCTCTCGCCTCTTGAAGTACTATTTCTCTTGCTTGTTCATGTGTAATACCGGCGAGCTCTATAAATCTCCTCTCGATTTCCTTTGCCTTTTCTTCTATCTCTTTAGCTTTAGATTCGAGCTCTATTTTTAAATTTTCCACATAATTTTCCCTTTTATCGATAAGCTCTTCGCGTTTACTCAGCATTTCTTCACGTTTAAGCAATCTTTCTTCGAGTTGCTTTATCTCTTCTTCTCGCTTTTTTCTTTCTTTTTCTATTTCTTCGCGAATTTGATGAGCTTCCTCACGCGCTTCGATTATAGCCTTTTTCTTTATTTCACTTGCTTCTTTTTCTGCACTTTTAATTATGCTTTCAGCATCTTCTTTAGCTGCTTTGAGCTTTTTCTCCAAAGCTTCTTCCGCTCTTTTTCTTCCAACCGAAATGCCAAAAAACGCACCTGCCGCTATTCCAACAAATAATATAACTATATATATCAACCATTCCATTACCATTCACCTCCAAATCCTTGTCTGTAAAGTTTTTCTCTTTTTTTATGCTCGTCAAGACCTTGAGTAAGTTTTTCGATTATCTCATCTACATTTACCTCATTTAAGACTTTATTTATAGCATCTTCTATAATATATTCATCAACGTGGAGCTGTTTTAGCTCATAGCGAATCCTATAAGGACCTTTATAACGAACTACAAGACTATCGTATGCGTATAAGTAAGCGAATTTCTCATCGTCGATGAAACCTCTTTCTTTTAACTTCTTTAAAGCCTCTAATATAACTTCCTCCGAAAAACCATACTGTCTGAGCTTATTCGCAACTTCCCACTCAGACCTTGCCCTAAATTTTATGAATCTTAAAGCGATATTGAATGGATCTTTTTTTTGTTGTCGTGACTGAATTTCACTGGAACGTTCACTTTGTTGCTTGTTTTTGTAATTTTTCATTTTCTCCATCTTTCTCTTGAGATACTTGATCTGGTTTTGCTAAATACTTTTCTCTAATTCTCTTTTCAATTTCATCGGCAACTTCTGAATGTTCAACAAGATAATTAACAGCATTAGATTTACCTTGTCCAAGAGAGTGTTCCTTGCCACTAAGATCTTCGTAAGTAAACCAACTTCCTCTCCTATCTATCAAACCTTCATTGACTGCTATATTAAACAGTTCGTTTTCTCGGACTATACCCTTTCCGTATATTATATCAACACTTGCTGTTCTAAATGGTGGTGCAACCTTGTTTTTCACGAATTTAATATTCACTTCATTACCTATATGTTCGTTACCTTCCACAATTTTCCCGGCAGATCTTACTTCTATTCTCATTGTTGCGTAAAATTTCAGGGCAACTCCACCTGTTGTTGTTTCAGGGTTACCGTACATGACACCTATTTTCATACGCGTTTGGTTGATAAAAATAACCACAACTTTTGATTTATTGACATTTCCTGCCAATTTTCTCAAAGCCTGAGACATAAGTCTTGCTTGCAAACCTATTTGTGCATCACCCATTGCACCTTCAATTTCCGCCCTTGGCACTAAAGCAGCTACAGAATCGACAACTATCAAATCAACAGCGTTACTCCTTACAAGTTCATCAACAATGTCCAGCGCTTGTTCACCGTAATCTGGTTGAGAAACAAGTAATTCCGAAAGGTCTATACCTAGGTTCTTTGCATAGTTTAAATCAAGAGCATGTTCTGCGTCAACAAAAGCTGCTATTCCTCCGAGTTTCTGAACCGATGCGATGGCATGAAGAGCGATGGTAGTCTTACCACTTGATTCAGGGCCATATATTTCTATAATCCTGCCTCTTGGGTATCCACCAACACCTGACGCTATATCAATTGCCAACGAGCCACTTGGTATTACATCTATTTCCTGAACAAGGTTGCCTTCACCAAGAACCATTATAGAACCTTTACCATAAGTCTTCTCAATTTTGCTTATAGCTTTTTTTAAAACATCTTTTTTCATTTCATCTGACATTTTTAATCAAACCTCCTTCAAACTTTGATTTGTAGATCCACTTGTAGATAGGTCCTTGCGGTGTCAAAGTGGAACTGTAAACAGTAAATCCATCAATGACCAACGTTAATTTAGGAATTTCTATTTGAGAAACAAGTTCTTCCCACTTGTCTGGATACTCTTTTACTCTTCCAAGAGTTATATGAGGGACAAAATTCCCTTGATCATCATACTTTATCTTGTGTTTGTTCAATTCAGACTTCATCTCCAAATACATCTTTTGAAGAGATTTAGTTGATTCAAGTTTTAAAAACAAAACTCTTGGAGAGTTCTTAAATTTAAAATAGCCAAACCCATTCAAAGATGTGCTGAAAGATGGAAAACCGTACATCCTTTTGTTCAAAGTTTGCGACATAAAATCTACGCTTTTTTCATCCATCTCTCCCATGAAAAATAACGTTAAGTGAAGATTCTCAGGCTTAGACCAATTGGCTTTAAACCCTATATTCTGAAGTTTATCTATTACCTCTTTGGCTATCTCTCTAATTTCTTCGTTTATATCAATAGCCACAAATGTTCTCACCACAACACCCCCAAAATATTACTTATTGAGAAATTCTCGATTTTGGTAAAGATAAATAACTCCAGAAAGTACCGTTACAACAGCCACAAAGTAAATTAATACTGTGGTGAACACTTCTATCCGAAAACCCAAGAGCTGGATATACAGTCCTATCGTAAGTATCATCTGAGACACTGTTTTCAATTTTCCAAAGATATTTGCCGCAACGATTCTTCCAGATTCTGACGCTAACATTCTAACAACACTAACGAGTGTGTCTCTTAAAATAATTATAACAACCAGCCAACTTGGTACAATATGGAGTTCTACAAAAACAACAAGAATCGATGTGATTAATATTTTATCACTCATTTGATCGAGTACTTTACCAAGACTTGTAACTTGTTTTAGCCTTCTGGCTAAGTAACCATCGAAATAATCGCTGATAGACGCAATTAAGAAAAACACAAACGCGAGTAAGTTTTTTCCAAAATACATTAGCAAAACTATCACAACAGTGAGAGCTATCCTTAACCAACTTATTGTGTTCGGAATGTTAAAAACAGATTTCCTTGAAGTCGTCGAATTCTCCTTATTCAACCAATTCCCCCTCCAAATCGTAAGTATCTGCTTCTGTAATCTTTACCTTACCAAACCTGTTAATTCCGTGACCTTTTACAAAAACATTCCCATCAACTTCAGGAGCATCCATGTAACTTCTTCCGATGATTACTCCGTTAACTTCTTCTTCAAACAAAACATCGATAACTTTTCCAACCAATCTTTGATTCCTTAAAAACGAAATTTCAGCCTGAACTTCCATCAAAGTGTCTAACCTTTTTTGAGCTGTTTTCAAAGAAACTTTATTAGGTAAATTATACGATGCGGCGTCTTCTTCGTCGGAATACACAAATCCACCAAGCCTATCAAATTCAATAGTTCTTATAAAATCTATCAGTTGCTCAAAATCATCTTTTGTTTCACCAGGAAAACCAACAATTATACTGGTTCTCAAAACCGCTTGAGGATATAAACTTCTTATTTTATCGAATAATTCCTCAAGTTCTTTCGTACTTTTCGTTCTTCCCATTAGTTTAAGTATATTATCACTACCGTGTTGGATTGGTATATCAAAATATTTAACAACTTTTTCGTATGAAAAACCTTTTAGAATTTCATCAGTTACGTGGTCAGGGTGCATGTACATAACACGAATCCAAAAGTTTCCATCAATATCGTTAATTCTTTTAAGAAGCTCTGGAAGCATTTGCTTACCATATAAATCTACACCGTAACCTGTCGTATCTTGTGCCACAAGGACTATCTCTTTCTTACCATTTTCAATTAAATATCTTACTTCCTTTTCTATATCTTCCAGTTTTCTGCTTACAAAACCCCCCTTGAACTTTGGTATTGTACAAAAAGTACACGCTCTATCACATCCATCTGCTATCTTCACATACGCATAAGGTAAATCACTATCAACTCTTCCCTCAAACTCATAAACTGCCACAGGATCTGTTATATATTTTTTTGTTTTGTTAATACTTTCAGCCAAATTCTTTGGAGGAATAACTCCAAACCAGCCATCAACCTCCGGTATTTCCAATGGCAAATCTTTGGGGTATCTTTGAACTAAACAGCCAGTTACATATACTTTGAAATCGGGCTTTTGTTTTTTAATACTTGCAAACTCTAATATTGTATCGATAGACTCTTGCTTGGCATCCACTATAAAACCACAAGTATCTATAACAACACCATCTGCATCTTCAACATCATCAACTACTTCATGACCTAACTGTTTCAAATGGTACTTAAAAAGTGAAAAATCCGCCTCGTTTTTGGCACAACCAAGAACAATTACATATAATTTCAAAAAAGCCACCTTCCTTTTCTTTCCCTTTACAATTTATCTTTCTAGTTCACTCTCTGACTCTCTGCTTTTTACTTCTTGATAGATTATTCAAAAAGTTCTTTCTCTTTTCCAAATAAAGCTCTCTTATATTCGTCAGCTCATCTTTATAAACCTGCTCTTTGTAGTTTGGATATGTAAAATCGTAATCTTTCCATCTGCCGTTTATATACATGAGCGTCGGCTCTGCATATATACCGTGACCTATGTAAATTCTGTGTGGCCACATTTTCGTTGTTGCGAGAACAAACTGCATATGGTGCATATACCCCGGATCCAAATTAAACCTTCTATTACCATCAACCGCGTATCTTTGCTCAATCTCGTTAGTCTTTACTTTGATTATCGAAAGCATCGAAGGATGTATTAATCTTTCGAAACTTATAAGCCTACCGAATATTCCTGAACCCATTTCCTCGTTGTAATACAAAGTATACTTTTCGAAATCTAATGGCTTACTAATATAGTCAATTGGTCCAAAATGTTTGATTAGTTCGGGTTTAATCTCATCAAACCAATAGTCTAGGTGAGATGAAAACATAAAAATTACCAAATTAACCGGTTCAACAATTCTTATTTCTCCCATACAACCTTCACCTCAAAGTGTTGCAAATTAACAATTTTCTTCTTGCCTCCAAACTGACTTATCGTTGCAGAACCTATAACCTCATATGTCTTATTCGGCTCAAGAATTACGGTCCCTTCATAACGCCTACCATCCAAAAAAACACTACCGTAAATTCCTTCAATAATAGCTAAAGGCTCATTTTTAATCTTTTTAACATATATGAGTAAAAACAAAAATAGCACAACACTTACGAGTGCCATAACATAAAACAAAACCCTTATAAATTTTTCAGACACTAAAACCACCTACAAAATTATTTTTTCAATTCTCTAAAACCAAAAGTACATTTTATTATACTTATTATACACTTTACCCAAATAATTATACACCAAAAAATAAAAAAATGAACACGAAACGTTTTAACTTTACAAATATCTTAGATGCTTACGAATACTTCAAAATCTAAAACTAATTTTTTTAATTCTATAAAACTTTTAAACCATATTATTTAAGTTCATTAATATACTATATATTGACATAAATTGGTAAATTAAACACAATATATAGTGTTGGTATATTTATGGTATATTTTTGGTAAGTTTTTACCCTTAGTGGTAATTATTTTAATACAATATATAGTATTTATAAAAGTTAGTCGACTATATATAGTTAATTGAGAAAAAGTCTCAACAAGTAACTTACCAAAATTACCAATTGAAAATTTTTTTACCATGAATTTTGAGAAAAAACATTCGAAAAATTTTTTATTCATATGCTTTATAAAAATTTACCAAACACAAATACTTATGAATAAACAATTTTTGGAGAAATTTACCATTTGCGGTAAGTTTTTATGAATAAGATGGTACGTTCAAAAAAATTCATAAAGCCCTTTGAATTGTACCTTTTTGTGTTACCACCGTGTAAACTTACCAATTTACCACCCTATATAGTATATATAATAAGTAATATATAATATATAGTTCTATGACTATAGTTGGACAAGGAAAACAAAAACAATTTAGTTTGCAACATGTATTGATAAATTCAAGAATTTCATTGAATTTGTTTTATAAATTCATTTATTAAAGCTGCCATATGCTCGTAATGCGTTCCTCTCCAATAGATTTTTCCACAATTACCGCACATAGCAAATTCATCATGCATCTCAAAAACACGTGGAGGAACTCTACCAGAAACAGATTCCTTATCAACAACGACTAACTCCCCATTGCATTCCAAGCAACGTGAGAAAGGCTTCACCCAATTCATAAGCTCGTACATTTCAAAAACTTCTTTTAACTGCTCTTCTGGAAAATCGCTTCGAATTATATAACCATAAACGATATCTCTTCGCATAAGAAGTTTTCTGTCTCTTGTAAGTATTATTCCACCAATTTTCTTTGCTCTATCAACTATTTGAAAATCGTCAACTAAACCATACTCAGCGTATATACCAAACATTCGAAGCAATTTCGAAAGCTTTCCTAAATGTATATCCAAAACAAATCTTGGTTCTCCTTTGAATCTAGGAGTTAAAGAATAGTTCTCATCGATTTCTAGATTGCAATGAGGATAAACACAGTAAAAATCACCATCTTCGACAATCTTAGAAAAATCTACAAAATTACCGTTTAAAGTAATAAAATAAACCTCGGTATGTGGAATACCGAGGCGTTCAATACAATCTTTTATTGTTTGACCTACTCCAGGATTAATCTCAAAATAGTAAACTCCCTTAGTTAAATCAGACAAAGATCCAAATATTCTTATGGATACCTTCAAACGCATCAGACCTTTCTGATATCATCAATTTTTTCACCAGTAGATATATAGGCAATTTTTAAACCCGTTTCTCTTTCAATAAAATCTACAAATTTAGCAAAATTGTCATCTTCAAGATTTTTCCAACCGTTAAACTCGATGTATTCAACAGTGACTTTATCTATCATAGATATATCATTAGGGATTTCAAACTTTCTCCCATTCGATAGATATCTAATTCCAACTTTAACTTTTTCCAATCCAGATAATATATCTGCTTTTGTCATTATCATTTCATCGCAACCAGAAGTTTCGATTGCGTATCTCAATATTGGCAAATCAAGCCATCCGCATCTCCTTGGTCTACCGGTAGTAGCACCAAATTCTCTACCAGCTATTCTAATCTTTTCGGCTTCTTCACCAAATAGTTCTGTTGGAAATGGACCTTCACCAACACGCGTTACATATGCTTTAAACACACCTATTCTTTTGTCAATTTTTATTGGAAAGCCCAGTCCACTTTCCACGCCTGTTGTATTACAATAAGAACCTGTTACATATGGATAGCTTCCCATATCTATATCAAGTAAAACACCTTGAGTTCCCTCAAAAAGAACATTAACGTTTTTAAATTCTTCCTTCATCTCAAGAGGAGGAACTATAAGTTTTGATAATTTCTCAAAATTTTCAAAGAGTATTTCATAATCGTCCCATTCTATACCGTAAAGATTTTTATACATCTTGGAAATGAATTTTAATTTTTCTAAAGCTGTTTCTTTATCAAATAAATCAACCAATCTTAGACCAATCCTATGCACTTTATCGGCGTAAGCAGGGCCTATACCACGTTTTGTTGTCCCTACAGCTTTTTCGCCTTTCGCAATTTCTAATTTTTCATCTAACATCTTATGAACCGGTAAAACAATGTGAGTAAGTGATGAAATATTTATCCTATCGTATACATCAAAACCAATTTTTTTAATTTCTTCGATTTCTTTAATAAGAACATCAAGATCAACGACAACACCATTTGCTATGTAAGCTTTGGTATTTCCTCTTATATCAAAAGATGGTACGAGGTGATGGACAAGTTTAAATTCACCGTAGTTAACAGTATGACCTGCGTTGCTTCCACCACTGTACCGTACAACGTAGTCAAACTCTCTTGAAAGATATGTCGTAACTTTTCCTTTTCCTTCGTCCCCCCACTGTAATCCATAGCAGACTATATTCATCAAACCATCTCCTCTCTAAAATTCTACATGAAAGTCTTTGTATTCTTGTTTTGGTAAATCAATTTCGTCGTAATCGGAAATGTAACTCCAACCATTTCCTTCCATGATTCTTCTAAAGAGCTCTTTTATTTGCTCATCGTTACCTCCAGCAACTATTGTAACACTTCCATCGTCTTCATTTTTCACATAACCTCTGACACCTATTGCTCTTGCAACGTTTTTGACAAAATGGCGAAAACCAACACCTTGAACGATGCCCCTTACATTCCATTTTTTCCAAACTTCTAACATGGAGGACACCTCCAAATTTTTTATTATTCGTTACTGCATACAAATAAAGCTCTTGATTTTTCGGGTAATTGTTATATAATCTATTTCAAAGAAATTTTTGGCTTGAGGTGATTGTGTGTCTAAGCTAAAAGAAAAATATTCTCTTATGAATATCGTTACGATAAATGTTAATATGATGGCTATGATGATGTGGTGTACCGACCGCTGGAAATTATAGGTACACCATTTTGCTGTTACAAAAAACCAGCGGTCGGGTTGAAGAAACCCGACCGCTTTTTTTATACCACACATTCTAACAAAATTCAAGCAAAATTTTAAACAAAAAGGAGGTGCGATTCTGTGAATCAAACATGGAAAAGGAGATTTCAAATTATCAAAATTGGGGGATCTATTTTAGACTCTCCAGAAAGCCTAGTTGATATTTCAAAGATTATAGTTAGTTTGAAAAATAAAATTTTTAAAGATCATCAACTTGTTATCGTTGTAAGTGCACTAAAGGGGATAACAAATAAACTTATAGAGGCTTTAAAAAATATAACAAATTTAAATATCGATTCTTTTTTAAATGGCATTCACAATTATCACTTGAAATTTGCAAATTTTACCGAAGAAGATATGTATCTGATTAAAGAAGAGATTTATTCCCTAAAAAATTTGCTTTACGCTTCAAAAATGATAGGCAGAGTTCCAGATTTTGTATATGACAAGGTGGTTAGTTCCGGAGAAAGATGGAACGCTGTTATAATGGAAAAAGTGCTTTTAGAATATGGAATGAAATTTAAGATCGCATATCCAGAAAATTTTCTAATCACAAATGGTCGATATGGTAATTCAAGTGTATTATTAGAAAAGAGTAAATCTGCTCTAGCTGAAAGCATTAGTGAATGGCAAAGTGGTGATTTTATAGTACCTGGTTTTTACGGTAAGTCAGTTACCAATGGTGATATTACAATACTTGGACGTGGTGGAAGTGACTATACTGCAACTAGTTTAGGATATTGTTTAGATGCGGATTCTGTGATTCTCGTTAAAGATGTTCTAGGTTTCCTTACCGGAGACCCAAAAATAACGCCAAACGCTAAGATTGTAAGAATGCTAAATTACGAAGAAGCTGATGAATTATCTTATTTTGGTTCGAAAGTACTTCATCATAGCGCAGTAGAACCTTTAAGGTTAAAATCCATTCCATTGTATATTTGTAGTATCGAAGATTTAAAAAAGTTGGAAAGTTATGAATCGTTATTAGACAATCGTATCAATTTTACAGTAATAAAAGATTATAGTGAAGGAAATGAATTAGAGCATATTAGAGATTACACGGCTAATTGCATAAAAAGTGTTTCTATGACAAACGACATCGCAATTGTTCAATTCAAAGGACACAATTTTGGAAGAGTTCCTGGAATACTTGGAGAAATAGCTTCACGTGTGGCTTTAAGTGGTGTGAACATAAAGTTTGTGATTACTTCTCAAACTTCGATAAATTTAATCATATCCATGAGTGATTTAGATAAGGTTTTGAAGTTATCTGAAAGTCTGAAATTAAAAGAGATAGAAGAAATAAAATTTAAAAAAGATAAGGTATTAATAGCAGTTGTTGGTGAAGGGTTGCTTGATGCCCACGGTATAGCTTCTAAAATTTTTGGAGCAGTTAGTCGTGGAGGCATTAATGTTGAGATGATATCAGCAGGAGCTTCAGATGTTTCAATTTACTTTATTACAGATTCCAAAGATGGAGAAAAAGCATTTAAGTTGGTACACAAAGAATTTTTTGAAGATGAAGATAGTCAAATTAAGATTTCCGGTAATAAGTCAAGAGGAGAAAAAATAGAAAAATAAAAAACCTAGTCAACACTTTGACTTTCAATAACTTAATATTTCACTTTCATTCTTCACATACTTGATTTCGTTCTTTTTACCTATTTCATCGGTACATACGGTACGTTGTTCTTTAGTAAATAATACACTAAATTTAC
>NZ_LNGG01000026.1:0-120422 GCF_011057735.1 Fervidobacterium sp. 2310opik-2
TAAGAATGAAAGTGAAATATTAAGTTATTGAAAGTCAAAGTGTTGACTAGGTTTTTTATTTTTCTATTTTTTCTCCTCTTGACTTATTACCGGAAATCTTAAAGAAGTTTTTTAGATACAAATTTTAACGTTGGTAAAAAAATTTTTATATATTTTAACACAAACAACCAAAACAAGTCAAGCGATTTTATTAGAAAACGAGAGAAAATTAAAAAAATATGTATTTTTAGTATGTTTTTACAACTTAATCTGATTTTTTGAATAATTATAGTATCGAAAGACTAAAATTGTTACTTAATAAATGGAATTTGTGTTTAATTTAACGTGATTAAAATTGTTAAAGAAACTTAATGTTTCAAATATGGTATAATTATTTGTGAGTATTTCTGAAAAGAAGAGGTGATAAAATTGAATATTCTGCTTGGCGTTAGCTCAGGTATAGCGATTTATAAGGCAGTCGACTTAGCGAGTAAAATAAGAAAGCAAGGCTGGAATCTTCAAGTTATAATGACTGAAAATGCTAGTAAATTGATAAATCCTATTGTTTTCTCATCGGTTGGAAACTGTAAAGTTTATACAGATACATATGAAATTGAATCTGGTTGGATAATACACACTGAGCTTTCAAAATGGGCTGATGTATTTATAATTGCGCCCGCCACTGCAAATACAATAGCAAAACTTGCAAATGGCTTGGCTGATAACTTGCTAACCACAACCGCGCTTGCATTTGACAATGGTAAAAAAATAGTTGTCCCAACTATGAACACAAGAATGTACGAAAATCCAATAACACAAGAGAATATAGAAAAGCTTGGTAAGTTAGGTTGGAAAATACTCAATCCTGAAAGTGGCCATCTTGCCTGTGGAGAAGTTGGAAAAGGCAGATATCCTGAGAATGAAAAAATTATAGAATTCATAAAGATAGTATCAGAAGAAAAACCATTGGAAGGTAAAAAAGTCCTTGTAACCGCCGGTCCAACTGTAGAATCTATAGATCCCGTTAGATACATATCAAATTATTCAAGTGGAAAGATGGGTTATTCCATAGCGACTGTAGCTAAAAGATTGGGAGCGGAGGTTATGCTAGTAACTGGACCAACATGTATTGAATATCCTTTCTTTATGGATGAAATAGTTTCTATTAAATCTGCGGAAGAAATGTACAAAGCAGTTTTGAGTAAAAAGGATAATTATGATATACTTATTATGTGTGCGGCAGTTGCTGACTACAAGCCTAAGGTTAGTGCTCAACAAAAAATCAAAAAATCCGCAGAAACACTTATTATTGAGCTTGAGAAAAACCCAGATATACTTGAAACAATTGGTCATTCAAAAAAAGAAAATCAAATTGTTGTTGGATTTGCCGCAGAAACAGAAAATATAATAGAAAACGGTTACGAAAAACTTGTGAGAAAAAACGCAGACGTGATAGTTGCAAACGATGCTAGAACTGCTATGGGAAATGATAGAAATCACGTTTATATAATTTTCAAAAATAATTCAATCGTTGAACTTGAGGGAACAAAAGAAGAAATAGCAAAGGAGTTGTTGATAAAGCTATGCAAAGTTCTACAAGAATCCTAAGAAAAATTTATATATTTATCAACATCATCTTATTAATTCAAACATTTACTTTTGGGGTAAACATTGAAAAAGTTTACGTTGGTATCAAGTATTCTTTCAGGAATTTTAGGACAGACGGTACAGTAATTTTAGTGGATCCTTTTAGTAGAAACATGGTTGTATACAATCTCGAATCAAAACAAATAGTTACAGCTTATTCTTCCATTGGAAGTTACGTCATGAACGTTTATCAATCAGAAAACGATTATATAATAGTTGACAGAACAACACCAAAAATTTCAAAGATTAACCCTTATGGTAATTTAATTAAAAGCGTATCTTTTCAAAAAAGAATTCAGTCAAGTTTACTGCAAGATAATGTTTTATACATTCTTCTTGAAGGAGGCGAACTTTATTCCTTTGATAAAGATTTAAATACTATAGGAACATACAAATTTTCTGGATCACCAGCTTACATATTCTCTTGGAATGGAAAAATATTTGCAACTTATCTTTGGAATGAAAATTACGACATAGAGTTTGTAAACGAGAAACCTCAAAAAATAGGATTAACAACACCTTCTATTCTTGTTGGTGACATACTTATAGATACCCGTGATGGACAACTTTATAACCTTAAAACAGGCAAAATAACTAAAATATCCAAATACATCTCGAGCGCTTATTACGATGGTGAGAAATACTATATAACTTCTATGGCAGGATTGTCACTTACTATTGTGCAAAATGATTCTGTTCAAAATTCTTTCAAAGTGCCATACACCCCAACTTTTGTAAAAAAGGTTGGAGAATACATAGTTATATTAAGCGCTCCTTACAATAAAGTTATGGTAACAAAAGATGGGAAAGAAATCAACGTATTTGATACGGGTGATTATCCTTTTGAAGTATTTACACTAAAAGATTCACAAAGCGCATTTTCTGTATATTGTTCCGATAGTGGCGAGTTTTATTATTACACTTTTTAAAAAACTAAAAATCATTAATTATTAAGGAGGTAGAAAGATATGAAAGCAGTCAGATGGGTTAATACATTTTTTCCAAAGGTAAAAAACACGCAGTCAATTTCTGATGCACTCCATGAAATGAGAAAATATTCTTGTGATTATTGTATCGTCGTAGACGAAGATGGCAAATTTGATGGATTGATTCACAAATCTGTTATAAAAGAAGTTGAAATGGAAGAACAGGTTGGTAAATACGTTATTTTCCCAGATTTTTATATTGTTGAGGATTCAACAATCGAAGAATCTGCGATGATGCTTATTGAAAACAAAGAAACGGTACTTCCCGTTGTTAATTCAAATAGTGAGGTTATAGGTGTACTAACCATTCAAGAAGTACTCGAAGCTATGACAGAAATGTCAGCAATGGATGAACACGGAATAAGAATTAATCTGACACTTCAAGACAAACCTGGCGAATTGAAGAAAGTTATCGATGTGCTTGCAAACAACAGAATAAACATTCTTTCTATACTAACACTTAAAGATGATAACAATCGCCTTGTATCAATAAAAGTTGATAGTAAAGATGCAGAAAGCGTTGCAAGTATACTTGAAGTATATGAAATTCCATACGAATCAATAGTTGAAGAAGAGGGATTTTTCCAATAAGAAATGGATATACTATTCAAACTAGAAACATTCGAAGGTCCTCTTGACTTACTCCTTTATTTAGTCCAGAAAAAACAGATAGACATCCGCCAGTTGTCGATTTCACAACTGGCAGATGAGTTTTTATACTATATAAATCAAATGGAAGAATTCAATCTAAACGTTACTTCAGAGTTCATATCAACGGCAGCTTATTTGCTTGAATTAAAATCAAAAAGCTTAATTCCTTCATTAAGTGATAAAGAAAGAAAAGAGTACGAATACAAAAGGGAACTTTTGTTTAGGAGAATCGAAGAATACGCTCGATTAAAACAATTAGCAGAAGAATTATCAAGAAAAGATTCTGCTGAGCAATATCCTGTGAAAGTTTTGTATACTTTCCCAAAGGTAGATGAGAAAAAACTTGTAAATATAGTTAAAGCAGCAATAAAGGAATTAGAGGTAAAGCAAAAAGTTTACGTTATAAAAAAAGAAAATTACTCTCTTGAAAAAGTGATGGAAGAAATAGAGCAAAGTTATGATTCAATAAGTCTATACGAATTGCTTAGAAATAGTACATCAAAATATGAAATAATAATCAAATTTTTGGCTATACTTGAACTAATACGTTTTGAAAAATTTATCATTGATGAAAACCTTGTTTTAAAGAAAGTGGTGAAGGCGAATGTCGCAGTATAACACCAAAAACAAAAAGGCATTAATTGAATCGATTATCTTCGCCTCACGCGGAATAAGTAAAGAAAACATATCCACTTTGACCGAAATTCCTCTTGAGGAAATTGAATTGTTAATTAACGAAATAAAAGAAGATTATTCTTCCGAAGATCATGGTATTGAACTTAGAGAAATAGAAGGTTACTTAAGATTCTATACGAAACCTCAGTTTTCAAGTATTGTTTCAAAAGTAGCCAAGAGAAGATATCTTGGAAGTCTTTCGCCTTCACAACTTGAGATAGCTATATTTTTAGCAGTTAGAAAGCAAGCAACAAAATTAGAAATAGACAGTATGCGTGGAAAAGATTCAACGAATGTAATTAAACAATTATTAACCTCTGGAGTCGTTAAACGAAGGAAATCAGGAAGAACTTTTGTATATAGCCTTACTGAAACATTTAAAGATGAAAGCATGATTGAAGAACTTGTTCGCCAAGCAGGTGGTGCTTCGTTCGAAAGCATTGCACAGAATATTTTTGAACCTGAAGAACAAAGCAATTCAAATAACAAACAGGAAAATCAAGAAAGCTAAATAAAAAAACTAAAGAGGGATGTTCATGACTGTAAATGAAGCAAAATATCTATCACAAAAGATAATGGAAGCTGGCGAAATTCCACTTTTAATAGGACATTTTGGTGTTGGGAAAACTGATATAGCAAGGGATATAGCAAAGGAAACAGGAAGAAAGCTTATTATTTTAGTCTTATCGCAGATGGAACCAGGGGATTTGATTGGGTTACCTGCGAGAGATGAGAATAAAACAAAATTCTTAGCACCAGATTGGTGGCCAGAAGATGGTAACGTGATAATTCTTTTGGATGAAATAAACAGAGCTCACAGAAGCATAAGGAATGCGATAATGCAACTTCTTGTGGATAAAAGAATTCACAATCATGTACTTCCAGAAGGCACATGGTTAATGGCGTCTATGAACCCACCTGATGAAAACTATGACCAAGTTGAATTAATAACAGACCCTGCTTTTCTCTCAAGGTTCTTTATTCTTGAAATACATCCGGAACCATCTGAATGGATAAATTGGGCTGAAAAAAATAGTATTCCAAGAGACATAATTAACTTCATAGAAAAATACCCAGAGTTTCTTTCTGTTCATGATACTCTGTCATTAAAAGCCTCTATAAAACCAAGTCCGAGAAGTTGGTATAAACTTGGGAAAGTACTTTCTCAATTAACTGAAGAAGATAAAAAAGAGTATTTATACATATTAGCAAGTGGAATAATTGGTCCAGAAGCTGCAAAAGTGTTCGTCGATAGGGCAATTTCTTCTAATATTTTAAGTCCATATGAAGTACTCATAAATGGTAATATTCCTACAGAGCTGGATATTCATCAAGCAAACGGATTGTTGATAAGATTAGTAGATTTTATAACCTCCGTAGATGAAAAAGACCTTCAAGAATTACGCAAAAAATTAGATAATATATCGGAAAATTTAATAAGACTATCGAAAGTCGTTCCATCTGATTCGTTCGAAGCTTTTATGAGAATGTTGGTAAATCTCTCCAACACACCTGGGTTAAAAGGCGAATTTTGTGACAAACTTATGAGAAAATTAATTTCTCTTGAAAAAAATAATTAAAAAACAACCTCGAGTATTTAAGCTCGAGGTTATTTTATTATATAATTAAACTACTTCAAATTTTCTGCTAGAATTTTGCTGAAAAATTCAAACTTTCCATTCTTAATAGTTATTATAAGAACATCCTTCAAAGCATTGCCATTTGCGTCTATAGTTATAAAGCCCGTTACTCCTTCAAAGTTTTTGGTTTTCCTTATTGCTGACGCTATTAACTCTGAATTCTTAGTTTTTGCTCTTTCAATTGCATCAATAACAAGCATATAAGCATCATAACCGCATGCAGAGTATGTCGAAGGTTTTTCACCATATTTCTTTTCAAATGCTTGAATAAATAACTGCGATTTTTTTGTTCCGAGTGCATCAGGGTGAAAATGATCCGAAAAGTAAAGTCCTTCAACAGCTTGACCGCCTAATTTTATTATCTCAGGCACAGCGGCACCATCACCTGCTAATATATACCCCTTATAACCCATTGACCTTGCTTGTTGAGATATTAACGCTATCTCATTGTAATATCCAGTGATAACTATTGCCTCACTACCATATTTAATAGCTTGAGATATTTGGGCACTAAATTCCTGATCTCCAGATTTATATTGTAACTGTAAAACTTGCCCACCTAATTTTTCAAACTTTCCAGTAAAATAATTTGAAAGACCAACACTGTAATCTTGTTCAATATCAGTAAAAACACTCACTTTTTTTAATTTCAATTTTTTTGATGCAAATTCAGCAAGAGCAAACCCCTGCAAAGGATCGATAAAAGTAACTCTAGTGACAAATTTTTTCCCTTGAGTAACTAATGGATTAGTAGACATAGTAACCATCGGTACTTTCTTTTTTTCTACTACTTCACCAGCTGCAATAGAATTACTACTAAGGATTTCTCCAAGAATAGCAATAACTCCTTCTTTGTCAATAAGCCTTGCAGCGCCATTTGCTGCTTCTGTTTTTTCACTTCTCGTGTCCATATACACAATCTCTACTTTCTCACCTAAAACAATGTTTTTCTCTTCCCAAGCAAGTTCTATACCTTTTTTAAACATATCACCAAAAGATGAAACACCACCAGTTAACGGTAAAAGCGCACCTATCTTGATAACACCAAAAGTACTCAGACTCAAGATCAAAAGAAGTATAAAAACAAATCTTTTCATACAAGTCTACCTCCTTGGAAGAAATTCTTGTAATATACAAAAATGTTTAACTTAAATCAGCTAAAAAACTTGAAATTTCATAATACAAATCAAAATTTAATATACTTAAAAAATTTTTTCGTATTTTAACATTCAAGAAAACATTTGTCAAGGAATAATTTTAGACAAAAGATGAAAAAATTTAAAATTAGCGAATAATTCAACATGGTTGAATATAATTTGCTTTTTTAAAATTAGTTAATATAGCGAACAAAAAATTAATTTTATTAATTTTGAAAACATAAATGAGCAAAAAATTAGAAAAAAACAACTTTTTCCACTCAATATGACTCGATTAAAATTCTTAACTACAAGATATTGGTTTTCATATTTTTTTAAATTCGCCTTATTTCTTATTTACTCTTAAATATCCAGAGTTATCTAAAAAGTGAAAAAGGTTCAGTTAAGTGATATAATTAGAAAGTGTATAAATAAAACCTTAACGGGGGGATGATTTATGCCAGAAGTCATAAGGGCACCAAGAGGAACACAATTAACATGCAAATCATGGCAAACAGAAGCCGCGATGAGAATGTTAATGAATAATCTTGATCCAGAAGTTGCAAGAGATCCGGCCAATTTGATAGTTTACGGAGGTAAAGGTAAAGCTGCAAGAAACTGGGATTGTTTCTACAAAATAGTTGAAACACTTAAAAAATTAGAAAACGATGAAACGTTACTTATTCAAAGTGGAAAACCAGTCGCAGTTTGGAAAACACACGAATGGGCACCGCGTGTACTTATCGCAAATTCCAACCTTGTACCAAAATGGGCAACGTGGGAATATTTCAACGAACTTGAAGCACGTGGGCTGATAATGTATGGGCAAATGACAGCAGGAAGTTGGATATACATAGGTACACAAGGTATACTCCAAGGTACCTACGAAACATTCTACGCTGTTGCTAAGAAATACTTTGGTGGAACACTTAAAGGTAAACTTGTCCTAACGGCAGGGCTTGGTGAAATGGGCGGAGCCCAACCACTCGCAGTTACAATGAATGACGGTGTAGTAATCGCTGTTGAAGTTGATAAAAGGATGATAGACAGAAGAATCCAAACTGGTTATCTTGATACATGGACAGATAACTTAGATGAAGCTTTGAGATTAGCAAAAGAAGCATTGAAGGAAGGTAGACCTCTATCGATAGGTTTACTTGGAAACGCAGCAGAAGTACATCCAGAGCTTGTAAGAAGAGGTATCATTCCCGATGTAGTAACAGACCAAACAGCCGCACATGACCCATTAAATGGTTATGTCCCTGCTGGCATTTCATTCGAAGAGGCTTTGAAACTAAGGAAAGAAAATCCGGAAAAATACCTTGAAATGGTTTACGATAGTGTTGTGAAACACATTGAGGCAATACTGGAAATGCAAAGACAAGGTGCAAAAGTATTTGAGTATGGGAACAACATAAGAAGATTGGCACTAGACCATGGAGTAAAGGATGCTTTCAATATCCCAGGGTACGTTCCCGAATACATAAGAGATTTATTCAGTGAAGGTAAAGGCCCATTCAGATGGGTAGCATTGTCTGGTAAGCCGGAAGACATTTACAAGACTGACCAAAAGGTATTAGAACTATTTGGAGAAGACGAGCATCTTAGGAAATGGATAGATATGGCTCAAAAGAAGGTAAAATGGCAAGGATTACCGGCAAGAATATGCTGGCTTGGTCAAGGACAGAGAGCAGAAATGGGACTTGCAATGAACGAAATGGTCAGAAAAGGCGAACTTGAAGCTCCTATAGTTATAGGTAGAGACCACCATGATACAGGTTCAGTAGCAAGTCCATACAGAGAAACAGAAGCAATGAAAGATGGTAGCGATGCAATAGCTGACTGGCCATTGTTAAATGCAATGTTAAATGTTGCAAGTGGTGCGACATGGGTCTCTATCCACCATGGTGGAGGCGTTGGAATAGGATACTCAATTCACGCTGGAGTTGTTATCGTTGCTGATGGAACAGAACTAACAAGACAAAAACTCGAAAGAGTATTGACAAACGACGTTGGCATGGGAGTAGTAAGGCATGCAGACGCTGGATATGAAATAGCTATCCAAACAGCCAAAAAGCATGGAATTAGAATGCCAATGATGGATTAAAACTATTCGAATGGAGCAGGTGAAAGATGTACTTTGGACCGGAAAAGTATAAGAGTATAGAAAAAATCGAATTTGATAGCTCAGAATTATTGAACTTTCTAGAGAGTAAAAAAGATAGGCTTGATGTTTACCACCGCCATGTTGCGGTGGTAACTTGTTATTCGAATGAACATAGTGAAATAAACCCGACTGAATCACAAAAAAAATTCCCATTTTTTATGAATTTCCTAGTAACTCCTTCAAATGAAAAACTCATAGGTTTATCCATCTCTAACCCTATGTCAACAAATCCAGCAATATACAAGCTCCAAAAGATTAAAGATGAAGAAAATTTTAAGGAAAAATTCAAAAACTTCACAAATGAAAATTGTAATCTTCAATGTGGTATAATTAAACTGCCTCTCAAAACACGCTTTGTTGCAATCTCAGGTCCAGATGAATTTTTAAAAAAAGAAATATTTAGTGAAAAGGTGCTGGGAACAGAATCTTTCTCTTTTGCACAAAAAGTTGATGAAAAAATTATTGAACGTTTGGAAAAATACAAAGAGGGAAAATTCAAAATCTGTAAAACCATTATAAATGATGAAGGGATAAATTTCTTCATCGTTGATAAAAGTGTAAATGACGAATTTAGACCCTTATTATCCGAAGTTGTGTCATTGCTAAGAAAAAAGCACAATCTCAGCCCAGCAAAATACTTTGCATTAAACGAAAAAGTTATAGGTTCTTTTATGTTAGATTTCAACACAATATTTTCAGAAAACCCGTTTGTCCAGGTCGAAAAGCTAATAGAAGAATATGAAATGATAAAAAAAGATTTAATCAGGCATTTTGTATGACCTTACAAAATCATTTTTTCATTTAATTTTATGGAGATGATTTCAATGAAGAAAATATTTTTAATTATTCTAATTTTTCTACTTTTTCTAAACTCATCTCTAATAGCAATTACATTTCCACAGCCAACACCATTGAAATATGTTAACGATTACGTTGGAATAATTAGCGAAGATTATGTAAAAAACATAGTCTCTATAGGTAAAGAACTTGAGGAAAAAACTGGTGCTCAACTAACAGCTGTCATAGTTGATACCATAGGAGACACAACAATCGAAGAATACGCTGTTGAGTTATTCAGAAAATGGGGAATAGGTCAAAAAGGCAAAGATAATGGCGTGTTATTACTTGCTGCCATAAAAGACAGAGTAATGAGGATTGAAGTTGGGTACGGGCTTGAAGGTGCGATACCAGATGGCAAGGCGGGACGAATAAGAGACGAATACATAATACCATATTTCAAACAAGAAGACTATTCCAAAGGAGTTTACTATGGCTATTTGGCTCTTGCGAAAGAGATAGCAAAGGAATACAATGTAGAATTGACAATGGATATAGATAGTGAATTACCTCAACCAGATGAAACTGAAACAATTCAAAAATATTTACCGATAATTGTCTTTGTAATCATCGTAATACTGATAACTCTATCAAAAAGAACAAGGATAAGTGGTATGGGACCAAGGGGGCCATTTGGACCAGGTGGATTTGGTGGATTCGGAGGTTCCGGTGGCGGAAGAAGTTCTGGCGGTGGATTTGGTAGTTTCGGTGGTGGGCGAAGCGGTGGAGGTGGAGCAAGCGGGAAATGGTGAAAAATGAATTAGACAAAAAAATAGATAGAGAAGAAAAAGGTGGCAAGTTAAATGTACTTATAATGGAAGGACTTGCTATATTTTTTGTAATGCTAGTTCACTCTGGAACACCTAACTATATTTACAGTTTTTTTAGTTACGGTTTGTCATCTCTAATCTTTGCAAGAGGATATCAATGGAAAGAGAAAAGTTTGGATAAATTTATTTTATCAAGAATTCAGTTAATAAAAACATATTATTTCGCAGGACTAATAAACTCGCTTATATTTTTGCTTATAGTCCCTGAAAAATTTATCACAACATCCAGATGGAAATACCTCGTGAATTTTCTTATAGGAAAATTGGATAAGCTTTCAGAAATCCCTATAAATATTGTTCCATTGTGGTTCTTTCTAATGCTATTTTTTGCGGAAATATTCTATCTGATACTATCCAAAAACAAGATAACCATCTACATTGCAATCGTACTTTCTATATTCATACGTATTATTCCACATACTCCGCTTCCATTTAAAATAGACGCAGCACTATGCTCTATACCATTTTTTTACATTGGAAAAAAATGGAAAGAAATGAATATGAAAATTTCGTCTCCTTTCTTTCTCTTATCAACATTCGGTTTATTTCTAGTAAGTAGATACAACGGAGATATATCTTGGAACACCCAATGGTTTGGTAAAAATGGCTTGATTGCCTTTTTAGGTGAAATACTTGCTATATTTGTCGTTATTTATCTATCAGAGTTCATAAAAAACTCAGTATTTGAAGGTTTCTTTTATAAGCTTGCTTTCAATTCATTATTTGTGATATCTTATCATTTCTTATTTGGTTCAATTCTTTACTATCCTTTTTCCTTATTGCTTGGACCTATTGAAAATCCTATGGAATTACTTCATAAATTTTGGTTTATCCACTTTGCAGCAGTTATAGTGATAGTATTATTATCAATTAAGTTCATCCCAAGAAAAATTAGAAGCTTCCTTATTGGAAACTTTAATGATTTTACAAAAAGGAAAGGAAGGAGATCTGTTTGATTAAACCTCTGGTATCAGTTATAATCCCGGCATATAACGTTGAAGGGTATATAGAGAAAACTATTGAGAGTGTATTAAATCAAACATATAGGAACTTAGAAATAATAGTCGTAAACGACGGCTCAACTGATAAAACAAGAGAAATTGCGTATAGTATACTGAGAAACTCCGGTGTAAACTTCAAAATCATCGATCAAACTAACCAAGGAGTCAGCGTTGCAAGAAACGTTGGAATCGAAAATGCATCTGGAGATTACATAAAATTTTTAGATGGCGATGACAGGCTTCCTCCAAATTCTATTGAACTTCTTTTGAGTAAAGCTTTGGAAAAAAATATAGGTATTGTCTTTGGCGGACAAGACGTTATAACATTTAATGGTAAAGTTATATACAAATATGAAGATATGTATAAATTCAAATGGGAAACAGAATCATACAAAAGAGCAATAATTGACTTTTTAACAGGTGAAATATACATATCCGTTAATAACTCGCTAATAAGCTCAAAATTAATCAAAGAAAACGACATAAAATTTACTAAAGGAGCTAAATATGGGGAAGATAACGAATTTTTGACAAAAGTTATCTATTATTCGAAATCAATTTATTATCTAGGAATTACAACCGCACTATTAGTTTACAGGCCAACATCATCAACAAAAAAACCAACGCTTTCAGTATTTCACAACGTTGGTTCGGTAAAACGACTTATAAAATTCTTTAAAAATCTCTCCGAAACGGAAATAGCAAAAGTTTTAGAAAATTATTCGCTCCCTTCTGCGTATGGTTGGTCCATAGCAAATTTAGCTTTTAGTGGTTATCCTTACAAAAAATGGATAAAACTTGCAAAAAATAAGCATATTTTAGAAAATGTAAAAAAAATGAAAATACCTACCAGAAAAAGAACAAGATTTCAAAAACAAGCTTTAATCCTAAAAAACATATATTTAACATGTCCATCAATTCTGTACTTTATTCTTAGAATATCATCAAAATACTTCTCAAACAAAGCTGGAAGATAAAAAATAATGATGAAATTGGGGATTCGATTAGAAAGGAGGAAAGAGCGCGTTAACTTGTATTACAAAACAAATAATCTGCGCTCAAATTAGATGGGTAAGAAGTATCTTATTGCCACGGCATGCAATAAAAAGTACGAAGAATTTTTGATAAACCACTGGCTGAAGTCTTTGAAAGAAAATGTAAATTTAGCTGAAATAGATATATTAGTATTAGACTACGGATTAACAGAAAATGCTAAAAATATATTGAAAGAAAATTCTGTAATTGTGGAAGAAGCAACAGAATTCAACGGTCATATAAACAATTTAAGATTCAAAGAACTAAAAAAGTACCTTGAAGCAAATACTAAATATGAGCAACTAATTTTTTGTGATTCAGGTGATATAATCTTCCAATCCGACATTTTGCACCTTTTCAAAATTGAAAATGATAAAGTGAGAGGGGTATGCGAAGAAATATCACCGAATATGGATGTACTAATAAACAACGAAAAGGTAAAAAATGCTGATGAAATTAAGAGTTTTCTAAGAGGAAAAAGATTAATAAATGCAGGATTTGTCGTATACCCATCTCATAAATTTATAAATATCGTTAACGAAATGTTTCAAAAAATTATAGATCCATACGCATGGGGCGTTGATATGATACTCCTAAATTATTTTGCATATAAATATGGATTTTATGAACTTCCAACAATCTATAATTTTATTCCGACAACCTCGACTAAAAAATATTTTGTGAAAGACGGGAAATTTTACCTTAAAGATGGAACAATAATTCCTATTGTTCATAACGCGGGTGGGAAGAAATTTTTAAGGCCTATAAGAAACTTTGGATACGGTAAAGAATACAATCAAACACGTTGGTTAATAGTTTATTTACTGAGAATTTTCTACAAAACACTTTCATTTTTTAGAAGAAATAAATAATTAAAAAAATCTTATAATAAACACATTTTATTAGTCTTATTCATTTATAACAGACTTTATAACTGATCTCATTCTATTTCCATTAATAATCTCGTTTCTTAACTTTTCAATGTTATTTCTCCAAGTTTCATACTGTTCAGGAGTAATATTTTCAAGCTTGCTCTCAAGTTCCAACAAGGAATCTACACCAAAACCTATGTTGTATTCTTCTATAAGCTTAAAAATAGCGCTCCCTTTCCATGCAATTATCGGTAATTTGCTGACAATGTACAAAGATGTTTTGTGTGGAAGATTATATTTTAAATATTCGCCTCTTTTTCCAAGAATTCTATCTATATCATCTCCATCCCATATAAGTCCAAAATGACCTTGGATACGTGCGGGGAGTTCATCTGGAGGATATGCACCTTTAATTTCTAAAAATTCATTCATAACCCCATCGTAACCTTTTCCATAGAGTAAAAGTTTGTAATTTTTCGGGAAATAGTTACTTTCAGCTATTTTATGAATAAATCCAGCTTTCCACTTGCTTAAGTTTCCAGCATATACAACTAAAAATTTTTTATTTTCAGGAAACTCTCCTCTATGAGTTTTAATTATACTGTCAAATTCTTCGAAAATTAGATAATCAAAAAAACCTAAAACGAATGTCTTACCTCTAAATCCAAACTTTTTCTTTAAGAACTCTGCCATTTCCTCCGAAGGGCAAATAGCATGGGTAAATTTCGAAAAAACTATCTTTTCACGTAAAAAATCAATTTTTCTACCAATTCTTATAGTCTCTATATCGTGAACAAAAATAACCCTTTTCCCATCTCTAAATGCAAGCTTAATAAAAGGCGATAAAATTGCGTCAATTCCCGTACCGTTTTGAAAAAAGACAGTTGAGCTTTTATACTTTCCACCAAAGAAAGAATATATTATGAACTGGAAAAATTTAGATAAAGAAAAAATTCTTGTATTCTTACCATCTTTAAATAAATTTATAGGCTTAAAGCTTTCGCTTTGAAAAATTCTTTCAATATCCATTTTTGCTTTTGAAGCTGCGTTATAATTTTTCCAATAGAACGAAGAAATGTAATATATTTCCTTATTTGATTGCCTACTCACAAACAAACACCTCCATCACCAACGTTACTGACAATTATTGACAATATTAAGCTGCAATGATAGAATATAGATTGCGTTGTATATTCTCAAATATTATTGGGAGGTCGTCTAATGGCAGGACTGCGGACTCTGGATCCGCCAGTGGAGGTTCGAATCCTCCCCTCCCAGCCAATACATAAATTTCCCCCACGTTTCGTGGGGGATTTTTATTAGATTACTGCATTTCTGTTATCATGTCTTTTATTCCGCTAACTACAAAGCTTCTTTCAAACTCCAATTGTTCACCTGTTTCCATATTTTTTACAAGCACGATATTTCTTTCAAGTTCACTCTCACCAACGATTATCGTAAATTTAGCTCCAACTCTTGCAGCATTCTTGAGTTGCGCGCTCAACCCACGTTCCATAAGCTCAAGACCAACTGGTATACCTTCCCTTCTAAGTTCTTCCGAAAGCCTTATCGCTTCAGCTTTTACATCAAACCCACCAAGGTAAGCGATGTAAACTACGTTGGTTTCAATTTCATCAACTAAAACATTCTCAGCTTTCAATGCAAGTATCAATCGTTCTATGCCCGTTGCAAAACCTAACGCTGGAACGTCTTTACCACCTATTTCTTTTATTAGTCCATCGTATCTTCCACCACCAGCGATAGCGCTCATAGCCCCGAGCTTTTGGTGGTGTATTTCAAAAACCGTTCTATTGTAATAATCAAGACCTCTAACAAGTCTTGGATTTTCAATATACTTTATACCTACCGAATCAAGCAATGCTTTCAACTCTTCATAGTGCTTCCTAGAATTCTCACCAAGATAATCCGTTATCTTTGGCGCATTTTTTGTGTATTCTATATCAACTTTACAATCCAAAAGCCTAAGTACGTTCTTTTCATATCTAACTTTACAATCATCGCATAAATTTTCTAAATGCTGTGCGTAATATTCTTTTAAAGCTTCGCGATATTTCGCCCTATCTTCTATATCACCAAGCGAATTTATATGAATTTGATAATCAACAAGTCCTATTTCTTTCATCAATCTATCGGCAAAGATTATAAGCTCTGCATCGGCTATAGGTGACGAGCTTCCGAAAATTTCTGCACCAAATTGATGGAACTGCCTTTGCCTCCCAGATTGTGGCCTCTCGTATCTAAACATCGGACCAATGTAAAAATACTTTTGTGGAAATCCTTGAGCTATCATTCCATCTTCAACAAAAGCCCTTACAACAGGCGCAGTCCCTTCAGGCCTAAGTGTTATACTTCTTCCACCTTTATCCTCAAATGTGTACATTTCTTTCTGAACGATATCCGTATCCTGCCCCACGCTTCTAATAAAAAGCTTTGTTTCTTCGAATATTGGTGTTCTTATTTCACCGTATCCGTATCTTATTGCTAAATCTTTTGCCTTTTTCTCTATCCAATACCAATACTTCATCTCTTCGCCGTACAAATCTTCCGTGCCCTTTATTTTTTGGTACACTTCTTCTCCACCTCCGCAAGTCTTTGCTTCGCGTCTTTCTTTGCGTCCTCATCCACAATTTTCCACTCGGGTCTCGTTGGTAAACTCAAAGCTTTCTTATACATTTCAACTGCTTCGCAGTATTTTCCTTTTCTCTCATATAACTTACCGTACACAAAATAAGAATACACATGATTGGGTTCAAGTTCTATCGATCTTTTAAGTAACGCTTCGCCTCTTTCAAGGTCAGGAAAAATCGGCACTTCTATGTACCTTATAGCCGCTAAGAAATGAGGTAACCATTGGTCTCGACCATATTTAACAGCCATATCTAAATTATAGTCTATCTTACTTGTTAAAGTCAAAGCTAATAGGTTATTTTTCTGGACTCTGTGGGAAAGCACAAGAGCCATGCAATAGTAACCTTTCCAAAAATTTGGATAATCTTTCACAATTTTCTCTGCCAATTGATAAGCTTTTTCGGAATAATTATAACCCATTCCACCCCAACTGTACAGCTCCGTATATGCAATAACAATATCCCCCTTTTCATCGGGGGATAATTCTTCATAGTTAATTGACTTCAATAGTGCATCAAGTTCTTTTGCTTGCCTGTTGCCAATCATATATTGAATTTTGTAAGACAACTCAGAAGAATAAGACGAAGCCAAAAGCAACTCTTGTAAAATAAAAAATATTAATAAAACTAAAAAAACTCTAATGATACGCTCTAAAAAATTTCTCAACGACCTAGCACCAACTTTCTAATTGCGTATGCGACTCCCGCTTCATTGTTTGATTTACTTACATATTTTGCGTATTTTTTGACTTCATCTGGTGCATTTTCCATAACAACGGGATAACCAACGATTTTTAACATGCCTATATCATTGTAATTATCACCAAGATACATCGTTTCTTCAGGCTTTACATTAAAATACTTGAGTAAATAGTTGAAAGATATATCTTTAGATGAATTTGGGCCAAAAAATTCATAAAACACTTCTGAATTTATCCTATTATTTTTAACAACACTTACAGACTCACCAAATATGAATAAGTCATTCTCTACAATACTTTTTATCTTTTCCTCATCACCAACAAGAGCCACTTCGGCTATTGAATCCCTGTTTGATATATAATTTACAACATCGCTAACATAATTTATTCTCCATTCATTTTGCTTCAAATAACTCAAAAACTCACCTGAATAATTTGTGTCTATATACATATCTTTCTCTTCCAAGAAGTCCATGTAAACGATATAAAACAAACCTTTTTCCCGAGCTTTTTCAACGATTAATTTAGCAACTTCAGACTTCAAATCGGATTTGTATATAACTTTATCCTCCATCCATTGGTAAATGAACGCTCCATTCTGCAAAATAACAGGGACATCCAAACCAAGCTCTTTCATATACCTTTTCGCTGAACCAAAATTTCGTCCAGTTGCGATACTTACATGCACACCTTTTTCCATAGCTTCTCTAAGAGCGATAACATTATCATCTGGAATATGTTTATCATCGTTCAATAATGTCCCGTCTAAATCCGTAACTATCAACCTAACCACTCTAATATACCTCCATCTTTCCAAAATTAACAAAATTAACAATTATATATTATCTTGAAACAACAACCTTTCCAAGGTCACCAACAATAATTTGAACACCTTTTGGTTTCCCATCGTTCTCGACAATTTCTACTTTCTTACCTATTAAAGATGAATCTATCCTTGGTGAGAAATTAGAAATTCTAACCTCATCCATAACAATAGAATTTTCAATTTCGCAATTCTCAATAAGCACGCCATTTCCAATCGACGTGTAAGGACCTATGTAGGCATTTGAGATTGTACAATTTTGACCAATTATCACCGGACCTCTTATAACACTATTCACCACTTCGGTACCTTCACCGATACTAACTCTACCTTGTATGACCGATGATGCCTCAACAGTTCCTTTTATACTGAACTCTTCGATTATATCATCAAGTATCTTGTGATTAGCTTCCAGCAAATCTTCGGGTTTACCTGTATCTTTCCACCATCCGTAAATTATATGTCCCTCGACATTCCCTTTGTTTTGGATAAGCCAATCAATCGCATCTGTAATTTCCAGCTCACCACGCCATGATGGTTTAATATTTGCAATACCTTCGAATATATCTTTTCTAAACAAATAAAGCCCTATAATCGCAAGATTTGAAGGTGGTTCTTTCGGCTTCTCAATAGTCTTTACTATCTTGTTTCCTTCCATTACCGCAATACCAAACCTTGTTGGATCGTTAACTGGCGAGAGCATTATAAGTGCACTTATATTCTTTCTTTGCTCGAATTCATCAACAAAAGGTCTTATATCATCCATAATAAGGTTATCACCAAGGTACATCATGAAATCTTCATCACCTAAGAAATCTTTTGCCATCAAAACAGCATGTGCAAGTCCTTTTGGTTCAGGTTGGAGAATATAAGTAATCTCAACGCCGTATTTGATACCATCACCAAGATTTTCTTCAAAATCAGCCTTATTCTCCGGGCTAACTATAATACCTATTTGCTTTATACCAACACTCTTTATTTTCTCAATTGTGTAAAGAATAACTGGTTTATTTGCCACAGGAATAAGGTGTTTTGCAGTTGTATAAGTTAAAGGTCTGAGCCTTGTTCCCTTACCTGCACACAGTATAATAGCTTTCATAGTCTTATCCTCCTTTTTCACTCTCTCAAATTTTGCGAGCTTCTTTAACAATATATTATAACCCAACAATTCATAGTAACAATTCTTAAATTATTCAGAGTGTTAAAACATAACAATGCATCGCAAAGTATATTATAGCATATATAGAAAAATTTAAGATAATAAAATGATTTTGAACATTAAGAAGGTATAATAGAACTAATTTTGTGCATTTTGATTTGTACTAAAATATAACAAGTGATAGAATTTTTGTACACGAATAAATTATTGGAATGGGAGGTTATCCATATGGACGCAAGCCAAATTTTAAAGTTAGTTGAGCAAGAAGGAATTAATTTCATAGACTTAAAAGTTGTTGATCTTTGGGGCAGATGGAGACATGTAACTCTTGCTAAAACAAATTTCTCAGAAAAGACATTTGTTGAAGGTGTTGGATTCGATGCTTCCAATCTTGGTTACGCCGAAGTCTTCAGCAGTGACATGGTAATAATCCCTGACCCAAACACAGCGATAATAGAAGAATACAACAGTGAAAAAGTCTTATCCATGATTTGTGATGTTTACGAAGTCGAAAACATGACACCTTGTTCGCACGATCCAAGAACAATACTGAAAAAAACACTTGAGTCAATAAAAGACATTGCGGATGAAGTATACCTTGGACCCGAATATGAGTTCCACATATTCGAAGATGTTAAGTACGAGGTAAAAACAAACAAAATATCTTTGGAAATTGATAGTTCAGAAGCATTTTGGAAATCGGGTGAAACAGGGGAATATTTCGTAGGAAGGAAAAAGGGTTATCACCGAATTCCTCCATTTGATAAACTGATGGAAGTAAGAAACGCGATAGTTAAAAAATTACTCGAGTACGGTGTCCCCGTAAAATATCACCACCACGAGGTGGGAACATGTCAGGTTGAAATAGAATTACCATTAATAGACGCTCTTAAAGCAGCCGATTATACAATGTTAGTCAAGCATGTTGCACGATTAGTTTCAAAAGAATACGGTTACTTAGTCACATTTATGCCTAAACCATTGTACGATGAAGCTGGAAATGGAATGCACGTGCACCAATTTTTGAAAAAGAACGGAAAAAATATATTCGATGGCGATAAAATCTACAACCTTTCACAAGAAGCGCTTTATTACGTGGGTGGTATACTAAAGAATGCCCCATCACTGATGGCATTCACCAATCCATCTACAAATTCATACAGAAGATTAGTGCCGGGTTTTGAAGCCCCAACAAACGCCGTTTTTGCGCTTGCAAACAGGACTTCAGCGATAAGAATTCCTGCTTACGTAAAAGACCCAGAAAAAAGAAGGATAGAATTTAGAACGATCGATGCAACGTGCAATCCTTACCTTGGTTTTGCAGCTATGATACTCGCTGGTATAGATGGTATAAGAAAGAAAATTGACCCAACCGTTGAGGGCTTTGGACCATTTGAAGGCGATCTATACGAAAAAGAGGTTAAACCTCTCCCGAAATCTCTCGAAGAAAGTTGCAACGCAATCTTAGCAAATAACGAATTCCTAACGACTTTCCCGAAAGAATTGATTAAACACTGGGTAAACGTTAAACTCTCCGAAGAAAGACAAGTTAACTCAATACCACATCCAAAAGAATTCGACTTATATTTTGATGTATAATTAATATCTCAATATATCAATAGAAAAATAAACGAAATCCCCTCTAAACGGGGGATTTCGTATTTTTATAATTATCACTATTGATTTTTTATCAATATTGATATATAATATTACCGTCGTCAGAAAACACTATCACCTAACATCTAAGAGGTGTTTACTTATGAGAAGAAAATGTGGCTGTCAACATGGTCAAGGTGGAAATATGCACAGATGCGAAGAAACTGGTTTTTCAACGGGAGATTTCCTTACAGCGGTTATTCTGAAACTGTTAAGCCAAAAACCGATGCACGGGTATGAACTTTACGAAAAACTTCAGCAGGTTGATTATTATCCGTTCAAACATGATCCATCCGTTATTTACAACATTTTAAGAAAACTTGAGCATCATGGAATTATCGAATTCAAAGTTGAAGAAGGAAACGGAGGATTAAGGAAGGTGTACTCTATAACTGAAAACGGAATTAAATACTTTAACAATCTTCTAAAGTTGATAGATACTCTTAAAGAATCCTTTGAAGAATTCTTGAAGAGTTAATTTAAAACAATTAAATCGAATAATCAAAAGGAGGCGGTATTATGGTAAGAATTGCAATACCAACAGACGATGGTAAAACCGTAGCTTCACACTTTGGAAGAGCGGAGTATTTTGTAATTGTTGAAATCGAAGATAGCAAAGAAGTATCAAGAAAACTTTCTGAAAATTTACACGCAAGAGGTCACCACGGCGGAGAGCATAACCATCATGGGTATGGAGAACACTTTGGAGAGCCACATAATGAACACAGGCACGAGCACGGGCATCACCATGGGCATGATGAAGTATTTGCTTCGACAGGGGATATAGATGGCGTTATAGCCGTGAAAATGGGGCCCCATATGTTTAATGACCTTAAAACAAGAAAAATAGGAGTCTACTTAGTACCATTAAATACTACCATAGACGACGCAGTAAAACTATTTTTAGAAGGAAAAGTGAAAAATATAGTTAAGTAAAAATCACTAAATACTACTCAAATTTTCAAGAGAGAATCCGCCCTTGTGTTTTAAAAAAGGGCGGATTTTTTATTAAACAAGAGCAAAGAAAAACAACAAGTCGTATTTTAAAATAAAAGCACAATATTTATTCCTGATTTGACATTTTTCGAAATTTAGTGTAAACTTTAAAGGGGTTTATTGGACTTTGGAAACGATTCAAGAAAATTACAAAGTGTATTACAACAACGATGAGTAAGAGAGGTGTAGATAGTGGCTAAAAACTCTAAAATTGACATAACAAATCAATTTACATATCATCTCAATCACACATTAGCTGAAAATAAAGACTTTTCAACAACTCTACAGAAATTTTTTGCACTATCTTACTCCATTAGAGACATCGTTGCGGAAAAATGGCTTAGAACCGAAGAAATCATATACAAAAGAAAAGATTTGAGAATTGTCAATTACTTATCGATGGAGTTTTTAATCGGTAGGTTGTTGTACAATAACATATTAAACCTACAAGTTGAAAACGATGTAAAGACCCTTCTTAAAAAATTTGATTTAGACCTTGATAAAATAGCATTACTTGAAGAGGATGCTGCTCTTGGCAACGGTGGACTTGGAAGACTCGCCGCGTGTTTTTTAGATTCTTTAGCAACTCTTGGATATCTATCATACGGTTATACGATAAGATACCAATACGGACTCTTCAAACAAACAATCGAAAATGGTTTCCAAAAAGAAGTACCGGACGATTGGCTAAAAAATGGTTATCCTTGGGAATTCCCAAAGCCTGAAGAGGCTGTAACAGTTAAGTTTTTCGGTAGAAGCGAGCCTTATACCGATGAAGAAGGTAACCTTAGATTCAAATGGGTAGATACGTACGATATATTAGCCGTACCATATGACATTTACATAACTGGTTACAACAGCGATATTGTTTCAGTGTTAAGACTTTGGCATCCTAAAGCTACCAATGAATTTAATTTCGCGGAATTTGAAAAGGGAAATTACGAAAAAGCCGTTTACGAGAAAAACCTTGCAGAAACATTGTGTAAAGTTCTATATCCAAACGACGCGTTTTACCAAGGTAGGGAATTAAGGCTTAAACAAGAACATTTCTTTGTAAGTGCAGCATTGCAAGATATAATAAGAAGACATAAAAGAAGATTTGGAAACAATTTAAGCAACCTTCACGAGTCTGAAGTTATACAACTCAACGATACACACCCTGCCCTTGCAATACCAGAGCTTATGAGAATATTACTCGACGAAGAAGGATACGGTTGGGATGATGCCTGGAACATAGTCAAAAACACAATAGCTTACACAAACCATACTGTAATGCCTGAAGCACTTGAAAAATGGGAAGCTCCATTACTCCAAAATCTCCTTCCAAGACATTATCAAATAATTGAGGAAATAAACGCAAGATTTTTAAAAGAAGTCGGGGAAAAATTCAACAATAATCTGAAAAAAATTATAGATATGTCCATATTTGAAGAAGGTAACATAAAGAAGGTAAGAATGGCTAATCTCTCATCTGTAGCTTCGTTCTCAATTAACGGTGTTTCTGAATTGCATACTGAAATACTTAAAAAAAGTGTTTTAAAAGATTTTTATGAAATGTACCCTGAGAAGTTCAATAACAAAACAAATGGGATAACTCAAAGAAGATGGCTCTTAGAATGTAATCCACCACTTGCAAAACTCATTACCGAAAGTATAGGTGATGGGTGGATAACAGACCTTTACGAGTTAAGAAAACTAGAAACATTTTTAGACGATAGTGAATTTCTCAAAAAACTTGCCGAAGCAAAAAAATGGAATAAAGAACGATTAGCAAATTACATCCGTGAAAAGTTAGATATATCCGTTGACCCATCCACGCTATTTGATATACAAGTTAAAAGGATCCATGAGTACAAAAGACAATTATTAAATGTTTTACACATAATACACCTATACAACGAAATCTTAGATGGGAAAAAGCCGGAAGTTCCGAGAACATTCATATTCGCAGGTAAATCCGCTCCAGGATACAGAATGGCAAAGCTTATAATCAAGCTCATCAACAGCGTCGCGGAAGTCGTGAATAGAAATCCAATTGTCAATAAACACTTGAAAGTTGTATTCATACCTAACTATAACGTCTCAGCGGCACAGATTATTATTCCTGCCGCGAATATCAGTGAGCAAATTTCCACGGCGGGAACGGAAGCTTCTGGAACCGGGAACATGAAATTCATGATAAATGGAGCGCTCACATTAGGAACATTAGATGGCGCAAATATAGAAATCCTAGAAGAAGTAGGCGAAGAAAACATATTTATCTTTGGACTTAAAGCCGAAGAAATAGAAGAAGCAAGAAGGAAAGGAATTTACAACCCGTTTGGAATTTACTTAGAAAACGAAAAAATTAGGAAAGTGCTTGACATGATTAGGGGTGGATACTTCACACCAAATGAACCAGATTTATTTGTAGATATATACGAATCTTTGCTTTACGGAAAACATGCTCCAATGCCAGACCAATACTTCTTACTCGCAGACTTTGAATCATATGAAAAAGCTCACAAAGACGTGGAAAAATTGTATCTTAACCAAGAAGAATGGAACAAAAAATCCTTACTTAATATAGCAAGAAGTGGAAAGTTTTCAAGCGATAGAACTATTGAAGAATACGTTAGGGATATATGGAAGACAAAAAAAGTTAACTAATCATCTTACAAAAAACAAGCGGGAGTTTAACAACTCCCGCTTGTTTTTTATTTATTCAAATTATTTCAACTTCTTGTGGCAGAACCACCAATCGTAACAATCGTATTCTTCCATTCTCTTTGCAGCCGTTGCACAGTCGCTCGCGGGCGGAATAATAACCTCATCGCCGATTAATTCGTTATTTGGCCAATTCGCTGGGAGAGCAACACCATTGGCATCATTGACTTGCAAACCTTTAACCATTCTAAGAATCTCATCCATATTTCTTCCAAGTTCTTGTGGGTAGTAAAGCGATGCTCTTAGTATACCCTTTGGATCGATAATGAATACTGCTCGGACCGTATTCGTTCCCTTCCCTGGGTGAATCATACCGAAAAGCTCTGCAATTTGACCCCTATCGTCCGCAATTACTGGGAATTTGATTTCCAAACCAAGCTTTTCCTTAATCCACTGTACCCATTTGATATGTGAGAAAACCTGGTCAATACTCAAACCAACAAGTTCTGTGTTTAGAGCCTTGAATTCATCGTACCTTTTCTGGAATGCAACAAATTCTGTTGTACAAACAGGTGTAAAATCTGCCGGATGGCTGAAAAGTACTACCCATTTACCTTCATAATCTTTTGGAAAATTTATAACTCCGTGTGTTGTCTTTGCTGTAAATTCAGGAACCTTTTCTCCTATAAGTGGTAAACCCATACCAAACACCTCCTATTTCAAAATTCATAATGGTTTTTCTGTTTTTCCTAAGTCATTTCTAAACCCAATATAATTTTATACTTAGTCTAAATAATTTCAAGAAACAAAATGTAACCAAATTGTTAATTTAATATTTATCAAATCAAAGTAGTGATATTAAATTATTTAATGAACTTATACATTCTTCCGGAAGCCTATCGTATCCTTGGTTTTCAATCTCTTTGTTTTTAATAAATTCAACTCTTTTTGTCAGTGAGAGTTTAACTAGTTCTCTGTACTCATAGTCCGATGTCTTTACTTCAAATTCAGGTATTTGCATAGTTTTTAATCCACCGAACCAATCGACAAAATTGGCTTTTTTCTCAACAATTTGCTCTATAATTTCAAGGGTCAATTCCTTTGGTACTTTCTTATTGAGATAGAATCCTGTATTGACTATATAACATTCCACTCCCTTTTCAAATAGTGCTTTAAACTTATTGTAGTCTTCAGAGAGCGGGTAAGTTCTGAATGGATTGGCGTATGGCTCAAAAACGAGCGCTTCAGGGTCTACTCCTGGAAGCAATTTTTCTGCCGAAGTTCTTTTGGTAGCCAATGTTGCACCCATTGTAGAAGCAAGAATAGGATCTTCTATCTTTACAACTGGTGGTAAAACCGGGTCTTTCATTATCCAGAATATTGCATTTACAGGCTCTTCAATCTTATCTACCCTGTTTGGTGACCATAATTTAGATTTTATCGCTCTACCATTTCCGTTCCTAATATCTTCCATAACGGGGACTACTTTTAAATTTTCGTCAACAGTTGCACCACAGTTTTGTATTGTTATCAAATATTTATTGTCTTCACTTGTTAGAGGATAATCTGATGTTTTATCGAAATACGACGGTTCAAGAGCGATGGAAGAAAGATCTTCTAAGTTTATAACAAGCGCATCATCATGAAGAACCGTAATTTGATACTTACCTTTATGTTTTGCGTGAGTTAGTGTAGACTTCCCAGAACCAGAAAGTCCAAAAAATGCAGCAACAAAATGCTTACCATCGTACTCGTATTTTTTCAAACCACCATGACACGCCACATATCCCTGTCTATTTCCAACAGACCAACCAAGTGTCAAAGTACCCTTCTTAAATTCTCCGAAATATCTTAATCCAAGCAACGCGGCACAGTTGTTATTCGGGTCAAAGAGCGCAAGCCCACCAGGATAATTAGGATGTGACCAATCAGGATCTGTAAATATGTAAATATCAGGTTCATTCAAAAGCTTGGAATTTTCATACATAAGTGAATATTCTGAAGTTAAGTCTTGAAAGTTTAGAAGCCAATTGTAAACAGTATTTTCAAACCCCTCTGGAATTAATATATGATTTTTGACGATAAAGTCAGGATGTAATCCTGTAAAACTAATCGCATGGTACATTTTCCTAAACCTTGTACCGTAAACTGCTTCACGAATTACTTCTGCTAATTGGTCCTCATTAACACCTGGCATACCTATTATTTTCCTTGCGCCTGCAAATCTTCCCACAGTCGCACCATCGTTGAAAAGCAATATTCTTGTCCCCTCATCGAGATTAAGAAGTTCTGGCTTATAGACAAAAAGGTCTGTCGCTATAGTTCCTGGAGATTTTAACGCTTTTTTGTAAGCTTCTCTTCTTGAAGTGAGTAACTCAACATTATTTCCATAAAAAGCTGTTTCAATCGTCGTTCTAATCTTAGAAAAGTTAACTTTGTTAATATCCTGCCACTTCCACCTTCCCTTTGTTGACATACAAAAACCTCCTCTTCTGATTCTAAAGTTTTGATTTTCAAATTTATCAATAGATTTAACCCATGAAATTTCACAAGTAAATTTTAAACCTTTTAAACATAACAAATAAACTTTGCATAATAAAACATACTATAACATAGCATTGAAAATCGATAATTTAAAGAGATTAATACAAATATAGGACTTTTTTCTTCTTTTTCCAAAGTTTTATTGATTAAAAAAATTAGTTTAATTTTTGAACTATTTAAAAAATAAACTGTCTAAATATATAGGGCGAAAATCAAAATAGGAGGGTCAACTATGGAACTCAACATAGAGTTTGCTAAAGAAGTTGTAAAAAACATTATGGAAATCACCACCAATTTCGTAAACTTCATACCACAGATTTCTGAATTTGAAGAAATGAGTACAACTGAACTTTACATATTTTTGTTTATAGCAACAAACGACAAAACTTTTAATAACGAAATTTCCAAAAAACTTGGAGTATCAAAAAGTACAGTAAGTATGTCTTTGAAAAAATTAATAGAAAACAAACTTATAGAAACTGTTGAAGACGAAAAAGACAGAAGATATACAATGATTCACTTATCGGAAAATGGACAGAAACTATTTAACAAGTTCTTGTCCTCATTTCAAACTATATTAGATGGCGTCTATAAATCTTTCGGAAACGAAAAAATTCAAAAACTAAACGAGTGTTTTGATAGTATACTCGAATTTTCAAGAGTAATTTCTAAAAAATAATAAATTTGGAGGCTGAAAGAGTATGGTATTAGTTACTGGAGGTACAGGACACCTTGGCAATGTTTTAATTAAAAAATTAATCACCGAAGGTGAAAAAGTAAGGGTTTTAGTCCAACCTGGAGATTCTCTCTATTCATTACAATACTTACCTATCGAGGTTGTTTATGGTGATATTCGCGGTGATATTAAAAAAGCTTTTAGTGGTGTCGATGCTGTCTTTCACCTTGCGTCGGTTATATCAATCACAAATTCCAACAAAAAGCTAATATATTCTGTAAACGTTGATGGCACAAATAACATTATAAATTTAGCTAAAGAGCACAGAATTCCACTCATATACGTTAGTAGCGTACATGCGTTCTCCGAAGTCAAACCCGGATCCGTAATAGATGAAAAGACTCCAATTGACGAAAATAACGTAGTCGGGGATTATGCAAAGTCAAAAGCAATAGCCACCAAAAAGGTTATGGAAGCATTTAAAGATGGTTTAAGTGGTTTTATTGTATTTCCAACAGGGATATTTGGGCCATATGATTATAAATTTTCTTATTTCTCAAGAGTTTTGGAAAAATATAGGCTTGGAAAGCTAAAGATAACAGTAAATGGTAGATTCGATTTTGTTGATGTTAGAGATGTCGCAAATAGCATCGTTGCTTTATATAATCTTTTAAAAGAAAGACATTATATCGTGAACCATCAAGGCTTCATAGTCTCTGGAAACAAAATTCACTTCGAAAAATTACCATTGTTATGTGGTCTGAGAAAATACAAGATACTAAAAAATTCATCCGCACGTCTAATGAGTTATTTAACACTATTATTTAACTCGCTTTTTAAAATCCCCGTTGAATTCGTTCCATACGCGTTACACACACTTGAGCTTGATTATACTTTTTCTCACGAAAAGCTTTCAAGCACAATAGCTTATCATCCAAGAAAAGTGGAAGAGACCATTCAAGATTTTTTCAAATGGCTTGACGAAATACATTGAACTTTTTATTTACCAAATTTATATTATTAAATATCAAATTTGCCAAAAATATTTTTGACAAATTTGATATATTTTTTTCATTTGCTTGAACAGGTTGAATAAAGTTGTGGTTGTGTGATATAATAGCATTTGTGGAACTGAGGAGGTGGATTTATTGGCACGCTTAAGGGTATACGAATTGGCAAAGCAGCTTGATATGGATACAAAAGAATTACTCCACGAGTTGGAGGAGCTTGGTATTGAAGTTAAGAGCCACATGAGTTTTATTGATGAGGAAACTGTAAATATCCTCCTTGACATATACAAGCAAACTCTTGATGAAGAGGAAGATATATCTCTTGCAAAAACACGTGAACCGTCTAAAGAGAAAACAGAAGCGAAAAAGCCTCCAGTCCACATAACAGAGGCTGATTTAAAGCTTGATAAATTTGCCGAAAAGATAAAAATACCACAAAACAGAATTATTCAAGATTTCTTCATGAAAGGTGAAATTCTCAAACCCGGTCAAACAATTTCCATTTCACTTGCCAAAAAAATTGCAAAGATGTACGATGTAAGATTAACTTTCGAAGAAGATGAAACTGTTGTAAAAGAGCAACCAAAATTGGAGAATCCTCTCGATGAATTAAAAAGACAATTTGAGGAAATATACCAAAATAATAAAGACAAATTGGTAAACAGGCCTCCTGTAGTTACAGTAATGGGACACGTCGACCATGGTAAAACGACCTTACTTGACTATATAAGAAAAACAAGAGTCGCAGAAAAGGAAGAAGGCGGAATCACTCAGAGCGTTGGTGCTTACCAAGTTATTGTAAATGGTAAGAAAATCACATTCATTGATACACCTGGTCACGAAGTTTTTACAGAAATGCGAGCCCGTGGCGCTCAAGCGACTGACATAGTAGTATTAGTTGTAGCCGCAGATGACGGTGTCATGCCTCAAACCATAGAAGCCTATAACCACGCGAAATCTGCGAACGTACCAATAATAGTGGCTATTAACAAAATAGATAAAGCAAATGCTAATGTTGACATGACAAAGCAAGAATTAGTGACGAAATTGAATCTCATTCCAGAAGATTGGGGCGGAGACACGATTGTTGTCCCTATTTCGGCAAGAAATGGAATCAACGTCGATACACTTTTGGAAATGATACTCCTTGTAGCTGAAATGCAGGACATACGATGCATACCAGATTCGCCAGTTAGAGCGGTTACCATAGAGACAAGGCTTGACAAAGGCTACGGTCCTGTTGCAAACGCTATCGTTAAAGATGGTGTATTAAAAGTAGGGGATTACGTAGTCGCAGGTAAAGTATTTGGTAAAGTAAAAGCTCTCATCGATGATAAAGGTAAAAGATTAAAAGAAGCAGAACCATCAACACCAGTTATGATTGTCGGTTTTGAAGAATTACCAGACCCACACAGTATAATCTATGTAGTTGACTCAAAAGAGAAAGCACTTGAAATTGTCGAAAAAGTAAGAGAAATAGAAGCAAGGGAATTAAGAAAGAAGAGACAAGTAAAACTTGAGGAAATACTCAAACGAATGCAGGAAACTGAAAAACGAGAATTAAAACTTATTTTGAAAGCCGATACCGTTGGTTCACTCCAAGCCCTTCAAAACGCAATAGCAAAATTAAGAACAAATGAGATAGATATAGATATTGTCCACTCAGCGGTCGGAGCTATAAATTCAAGCGATATAATGCTAGCAAGCGCATCTGAAGCTATTATCCTTGGATTCAGGGTTAAAGCCGACAACCAAGCTTCAAAGCTTGCTGAGAGCGAAGGAGTTCAAATAAAAACATACACAATTATTTACAAACTCCTTGAAGATTTAAAGGCGGCGCTTGAAGGAATGCTTGAACCTGAAGAAGTTGAAGAAAAAACAGGTTATGGAGAAATTAAGAAGGTATTCAAAATCCACAAATACGGAAATATCGCAGGCGTTCAAATGTATGATGGATACGTTGATAAATCTGGATTTGTGAGAATATACAGAAACGGTGCACTCGTTTTCGAAGGGAAAATAGAGTCTCTGAAACATTATCAACAAGACGTCAATAAAGTTAGCGCTCCACAAGAATGCGGTATAAAGTTCCAAAACTTTGACGATATAAAAGAAGGCGATGAGCTAGAATTTTACATAATCAAAAAAGTACCGAGAAAGTTAACAACCTTGGTTGAAGAAACAAAACAAAATGAAAATTAAGAATAAATATAGAAAACAAAAATCCTCCGATAATCGGAGGATTTTTGTTTTATTAATTACAAAAACATATTTATTTTTTGAACCATACCGTTACCTTTGTACCAATAAGATGCTTTGATTCAAACTCTATCCTGTATCCTGCGATGTTAGCAAGATGCTTAACAACCGCTAATCCCAATCCTGAACCAGAGGCCATTTTTACCGCACTTGGTGTTCTATAGAACCTACCGAATATCTTTTCCTTCTCAGAATCTGGCACACCAATACCAAAGTCTTGAATACTCATTCTTTCAGCACTAAACTCGAGAATAACTTTTGACTTTTCGAAAGAATATTTTAAAGCGTTTGAAAGTAAATTTTTAAGGATTGTTCGAATTATGAATCCATCAGCTTCTATCGTTTTAGTCTCAAGATTTATGGAAATTTCTATTTCTTTTTTCTTCCTCAACTCTTCGATTTCTTCCATAACTTCTGAAATAATTTTCTGGACATTTAAAGTTTCCTTTCTTGGAACGTAAAGACCAAGTTGTGCCATAGTTATATACTCAATCTGTTGGATAATTCTATTAAGCCTTTTGGACTGTTTTTCTATTTTCCATAATTTTTCTATTTTTTCTTCATCTTCTTCGTTTTCAAGCATATCAGAAACAATGCTTTCAATAACTCCCAACGGATTTTTTAACTCATGCGAGATAAGAACAGACATGTTTAATTTAGCCTCTTCGATAATTTTTATAAAAGATACATCTCTCATTAATAAGGCTTCTATTTCTGGTATGTATCTAATGTAAAAATCACACCAGCCGCCTTTCTTACTGAGAAATACTTTTGATTCGATATTCAATGGTTTACGTTCATGTATTGAATCCACTAATAAAGTAGACTTTTCAAATATAAGCAAGTCAAAAATATCCATACCTTCGCTTGGGCCAAAAAAACTTTTTGCCATTTCATTGGCAAATGTGATAGTTGTTTTATCGAGTAAAAAGATCGCTTCTTCTAAATTGTTTAATAGTACCCTTACAAAGTCCTTATCATAATCGCTCATTTTCACTTGATTGGGCATCTCCCTTTTTTGAAAATTTGTACCCAACCCCCCTAACGGTTATTATCCAATCTTTTCCAATTTTCTTTCTAAGACTATTTATATGTACATCGACAACTCTATCAAAAACATCATACTCATCAGTCCAGATGGTCTCTAATATTTCTTCACGAGAATAAACCCTGTCTGGTCTTTGAGCCAACAATTTCAATATTTCAAATTCTTTTGCGGTTAAATCTATCTTTTGCCCATCGTAAAGGACAACGTAATCAGATGGATATATCTCCAATTTACCATAACGTATAACCTCTTTTATGCCTTTTGTACGGCGTAAATACGCTTTAACTCTAGCAACAACTTCTCTTGGATTGAAAGGTTTTCCAACGTAATCGTCAGCTCCAAGTTCTATACCAAGTATCTTATCAATATCCGTACTCTTTGCTGAAATTACGATAATACCTATATCAGGAAACTCATTTTTGAGCGTTTGAATCTCGTTTATAGCATTTCCATCAGGTAACATCAAATCGAGCAATATAACTTCATAAGTATTTTTCTCAAGTTTCCTATACATATCGTTTATCCCATTAGCGACATCCGATTCAAAACCATCTGATTTGAGCAACTTTTGAAGATTTTCTGCGATAATACGCTCATCTTCAACGATGAGAACTCTCATAGAAATGATTTCAACTCCTTTCCGGTTTCTATAAAAACAATTTCCTCACATACGTTCGTAAGATGGTCGGCTATTCGTTCAAGGTCTCTTGAAAATAAAATATAGAGTACAAGCGAATGCGGTTCAATATTATCAACTTCATTTGTTATTCTTCTATCAAGGTTGTCTACTACATCATCCATTTTCCATGTTTCGATAGCTAAATTCACATCTCTTTTGGAGAAAGCTATAACTGTCTTTTGTAGCATCCCTATAACTACTCCAAACATCTCTTTAACAAGCATAGATGGTTTAAAATCTGGCAAGTGTTCAACTATCCATATGGTTCTTTCCGCAAAATTACAAGAGTGGTCGGCGATACGCTCTAGGTTATTTGAGAGCTTCATAGCCGCAACAACATATCTAAGATCCTTTCCCAATGGATTAAACCTTGCAATTATATCGTAAACGAGATTTTCTATCTCCCTGTTGAGATTATCAATTTCATCGTCTAATTCTATAACTCTTATTGCAAGGCTTTTATCAAGGTTCTCGAAAGCCTTTGAAGATATATCAACAGAATCACTTACCAAAGATACCATCTTTACAAGTTCCGCTCTAAGTAATGAAAATTCTTTATCAAAATGATGTCTCATTTCAACCATTTTATTTTCCTCCCTATTAAAATTTTTATTTTTCATTTCTCTATCCAATTTTACCACTTAAAAACTGCTGAGTGATTTCATGCTGTGGATTTCGCAGAATTTCAGCGGTATAATTTTGTTCAACGATTTCACCTTGATACATGAAAACTGTGTAATCTGAAATTCTAGATGCTTGACCTATATTGTGAGTCACTATAACTATCGTAAACTCTTCAGCTAATTCTTCAATTAAACTTTCTATCTTTTGGGTGGCTACAGGGTCAAGCGCGGACGTTGGCTCATCGAAGAGAATTACCTCTGGTTCGATAGCTATAGCCCGTGCTATACACAATCTTTGTTGTTGACCTCCTGATAATCTCAACGCACTCTTATCCAACTCCGCCTTAACTTCGTCCCAAAGCGCTGCTTTTTCAAGGGACCACTTAACTTTTTCTTTTATTTCCTTTTTATCTGTTATACCGATAAGTTTCAATCCATAAGCTATATTATCATATATAGACATGGGAAACGGTGTTGGTTTTTGGAAAACCATCCCTATCTTCCTGCGTAAAGTATAAATATCAACATCTTTATCGTATATATTCTTTCCATGGAATAGAATTTCACCATCAACCTTGAAATCTGGTATTAAATCATTTATCCTATTTATACTTCTCAAAAGTGTGGACTTCCCACACCCAGAAGGTCCCATAATCGCGGTAATTTTGTTCTTGTATATTTTTAAATTTGCATTTTTTACAGCTTTCTTTGCACCATAATAAGCGTTAAAATCCTTTATATCCAAAACAAGTTCATTAGAAATATTCTTCATCTTTCTTCCCTCCTAAACATAAATGCTAATGTGTAGACTAATATAACGAAAACTATAAGAACGGACGCTGTTGCCTCTGCCATCCAACGTGCCTTCTCACCGTAGGCCGCCGCTAAGAAATACAAATGTGTTGGCAGTGTCATAACTGGTGAAAGCAAATTTCTTGGAAGGTCGGTCGCATAAAATACCGCTGCAGTGAGTATCAACGGTGCAGTTTCTCCTATCGCCCTTCCCGCAGAAACGAAAGAAACTGTCAATATGGATTTTTTTGCTGCGGGCAACAGCATTTCAAAGATTACTTCACTTTTCTTCGCGCCAAGTGCGTAAGCAGCTTCTCTCAATTCCCTAGGAATTGCCCTCATCGTTTCGTAAACTGATGATGAAATGACAGGCAGAACAAGGAGTGATAATGTTAATCCACCAGCTAAAATAGACGTGCGCATTCCCATAGTTATACAAAAAAGCCCAAGACCGAAAAGCCCATAAACAACTGAGGGAATTCCGCTAAGAATAGTCACAACGAACTTTATATATTCAAGATTGTATTCAGACAAAACAACACCAAGTAAGATACCAAGAGGTATACTTATCGCAAGTGCCGTTAACGTTAAAAGCAAAGACCCAAGAATAGCTGGGAAAATTCCTCCACCTGTCATTCCATCTTTAGGGAATTGAATAAAAAACGTTAAATTCCAGTATTTTAAACCTGGTATAAAGGCAAGCAAAAACAAAACAATTATCATCAAAGAAATTAAATACGTTAAAATCCTCAAAAACACATTCGCTCTTTTATTTTTCTTGGATGATTTACTATTAATAACAAGCTCATTTACATTTATCTCATTCATTTCTTATGCCTCCTTAAAATGGAAATTGAAACAATTTCAAAAATAGTGGAAAAGATTATGAGTATAAAACCAGCGGCAAAAAGAGCATGATAATGCATAGAGCCTCGTGCTGTTTCTGACATTTCACTTGCTATTGCGGCCGTCAATGTTTTCATCGGGTCAGTTAACTTTTGAGGTACTATTGAAGCTCCTCCACCAAGTAATAAAACCACTATCGTTTCTCCCACAATCCTATTGGCCGTAAGGACAATTGCGTTCATAATACCAGGGAGAGCTGCTTTGGAAGTAACTTTTGTGTAAGTTTTGAACTCGTTTGCTCCAAGCGCGGCACTTGCTTCTTCTAATTCGCGTGGTACGTTATCTAAAGATTCAAGAATGAGTATAGTGGCAATAGGTATAGTCAAAAAGAAAAGTCCTATGAGTGCAAGGAGTAAATTTTGAGGCGAGTATATACCAATTTTTGGAAAAATCGGGCTCGCAAAATCCAAAAGCACGAAAGCTATTATCACGGAAGGAATACCAGATAGATATTCAAATATCCTACGTATTACATATTTTTCTCTAAAATAAGCGTAACCATGGAGATATAAAGCTATAAAATAAGCTATTGGTAAAACCAATAATGAACCAAGTACGGTTACCAATATTGAATTTACTATAAGATTTCGCATTCCAAATTCTGGAGGATCCCAAACAGGATACCATTGATTCGAAAGAAAAAGTTCTGCCCCAACATTTTTTAGGGCAGGAAGAGATTCTTTAATGAGATACACATATATTCCAAAGAGAGTGCTTATTGCCAATATCGCAGGTACAATTAGCAGCAGGTTCCTAACTCTATCTTTTAAAGCTCGATTCATGTGGATCTCCTTTCTAAAAAAGTTTTAATTTTAAATTATTTAGATTTATATGAAAAGGTAGATGGTTGCTTTCAAATATCCGCATAACCATCTACCTTGCGTATATCTCTTATTACTGACCTAACGCTGCGACAAAGCCTGCTTTTTCAACCAATTCTTGTCCTTTCTTTGACATTATGAACTTAAGATATTCTGCGACTGGACCTTCTTCCGGCCAACCGTTTGTTACATCCACGAACACAAAGAGCGGTCTTGAAAGTAGGTATTTACCAGCCAATATATTTTGCTTTGATGGCGAAATGCCATTTACTGTGAGAACCTTAACTTGGTTCGGATCAACATATCCAACGCCAAAATAAGCTATTGAAAATGGTGTTTTTGCTACTGTTTCAAGTTCTGCCATAGATGATTCCAACATCCTTACCCTTGGAGACATCTTTTCATCACCTAAAACCTTTTCTTTAAAGACCTCGAATGTACCAGAAGCCGTATTTCTCGAAAACGCTACTATATCTTTTGCTGGAAGATTTGGATCAATTTGGTTCCACCTTGTTATTTTCCCAGTGTAAATATCTTTCAATTGTTGGATTGTTATATTCTTTATTGGAATATCTTTGTGTACAACTATTGCTATACCGTCCCACGCAACCAAAATAGGTGCAAACCACTTTTTCTGATTGAACATATTCTGCACTTCTGAATCCTTAAGCCATCTACTTGAGTTAGCGATATCCGTTGTATTGTTGAATAAAGCAGCTATACCCGTAGAACTACCTGCGCCTTCAAGTGTAACTTTTATTTCGGGATAAAGTTTGTTGAATTCCTCAATCCAAAGTTGCGCAACATCAAGTAACGTGTTTGAACCTTTGATAACTAAAGCATTCTTATCCACTGCGAAAATGCTTAAAGCGAGAACTAAAACCAAAATACCTAATAAAAATCTTCTCATAATATGCACCTCCCAGTTTTTGAAGTTTACAGCTTAATTTTCTAATAGAATTATTTGGAAAAAATTTTGAAACGTTAAGAAATATTAAGAAAACTTGGAAATGATTCCAAAAAAATATGCAAAAATTGAATAAGTAATGTATAATTTATATTGGAATTTTCAAAATTCTTCAAATTCAAAAATGGGAGGTGCTACTATGGTTAATTTTTCTAAGAAAGCTCTTGTTTTTCTATTTTTATTAGTTGTTGTTTTCTCATACGCTGCAACAGAACTGGTCATCCATTATCATCGCTGGGATGGCAATTACGATGGTTGGAACTTATGGATTTGGTGGGTAGAGCCTATCTCTAAAGACGGTACGGCATACCAATTTACTGAAAAAGACGATTATGGCGTCGTAGCAAGAGTTAAATTCGATGAAACTTTGACAAAAGTTGGAATCATTGTTAGACTTAACGAATGGCAGGAAAAAGATGTTGCTATGGATAGATTTATAACAATCAAAGATGGAAAAGCGGAGGTGTGGTTGTTGCAAGGTATCGAACAGATATACACAACAAAGCCAGATACAAGCCCAAGAGTACTTTTCGCTCAAGCTAGAGCACAGGATGTTATCGAAGCTTACTTAACAGGACAAGTTGATACTACAAAAGTTAGCGCAAAAGTTACAGTCGATGGTGTTGAAAGAAAAGTTGCAAAGGTTGAAAAAGCAAATCCAACGGATATATCAAAAACAAACCACGTAAAAATCACTCTTGCTGAACCAATAAAGCTTGACGAAGTCAACAAAGATGTCCAAGTCGCAATCGAAGGCTACAAACCAGCAAGAGTAATCATGATGGAAATCTTAGACAAAATATACTACGATGGTCCACTTGGTTTTGAATATTCACCAACGAAGACCACAATCAGAGTATGGTCTCCTGTCTCAAAGACAGTAGATGTGCTACTTTACAAAAATTGGGATGACAAAGAACCTACAAAAGTCGTACCTATGAACTACATCGGAAATGGCGCGTGGGAAGTTGTTCTCGATGGTGATTGGGAAGGTTGGTTCTACAGAATAAGATATTTCAGTTACGGAGAGTATAGGGAAGGAGTAGATTACTTCTCCAAAGCAGTCACGAAAAACTCTGCAAAGAGCGCAATCATAGATCTGAAAAAGACAAACCCATCTGGTTGGGATAAAGATGTAAGACCAACCATGAAAGCTCTTGAAGATGCTATAATCTACGAAATTCATATTGCAGATATGACAGGACTTGACAATTCCAATGTCAAAAATAAAGCTACATACCTTGGCCTTACCGAAAAGGGTACAAGAGGACCAAATGGCGTTACAACTGGTTTAGACCACCTCGTTGAATTAGGCGTTACGCATGTGCATATCCTTCCAATGTTTGATTTCTACACAGGTGATGAATCAGAAAGAGATTTTGAAAAGAGCTACAATTGGGGATACGATCCTTACTTATTCACAGTACCAGAAGGTAGATATTCAACAAACCCAATTAACCCATACGTAAGGATAAACGAAGTCAAGCAAATGGTCAAAGCATTACACGAAAATGGAATAAGAGTAATACTCGATATGGTATTCCCACATACATTTGGTATCGGCGTTCTTTCACCATTTGACACAGCGGTCCCTTACTATTTCTACAGAATCGATAAAACAGGCGCTTATTTAAACGAAAGTGGTTGTGGTAACGTCATGGCAACAGAAAGACCAATGCTTAAAAAATACGTAATCGATACATTGAAGTGGTGGGTATTAGAATACCATGTTGATGGATTCAGATTCGACCAAATGGGTCTCATGGATAAGAAAACAATGCTAGATTTGGAAAAAGAATTGCACGCTATAGACCCAACGATATTACTCTACGGTGAACCATGGGGTGGTTGGGGCGCTCCAGTAAGATTTGGAAAATCAGATGTTGGTGGAACACACATCGCTGCATTTAACGATGAATTCAGAGACGCTATGAGGGGTTCCGTGTTCAACGCAACAGTCAAAGGTTTCTTAATGGGCGCGCTTGCAAAAGAAACAGCAATCAAACGTGGCGTTGTCGGAAGCATTGAGTACGACGATGTAATAAGAAGCTTTGCAAAAGACCCAGAAGAAACAATTAATTACGTTGCATGCCATGATAACCACACACTTTGGGATAAAAATTACTTAGCAGCTCAAGCAGATACAAACATAAAATGGACAGAAGAAATGCTCAAAAACGCTCAAAAATTAGCTGGAGCCATACTATTAACTTCTCAAGGTATACCATTCTTACACGCTGGTCAAGATTTTGCAAGAACCAAAAAAGGTGATGAAAATTCATATAACTCACCAATTTCAATAAACGGTCTTGATTATGCAAGAAAAGCAGAATTCATAGATGTCTTCAATTACTACAAAGGACTCATAGAAATCAGAAAAGCTCATCCGGCATTCAGACAAAGAACAGCAGAGGATATAAAAAAGAAAATCACATTCTTGCCAACCACAAGGAAAATGGTTGCCTTTACAATCAAAGATGAAAACGATAGCTGGAAAGAGATACTCGTCATATACAACGGTGATACAAAAGACCAAGATTTCACATTACCAGAAGGCACATGGAACGTGGTAGTCGACCAACAAAACGCAGGTACAAAAGTATTGTATCAAGTTAGTGGAAAAATAACTGTAAAATCCACATCCACGATGGTAATGTACAAGTAAAATTAAAATTATTGAAAAAACCATCAGTATTGTGGTATAATATCCCCAAGAAAGGGGGTAGGATATATGCCCAAAAGAATTCTTGTCGTGGAAGACGAACCAAACATGAGACTATTGGTTACGGAAGAACTTACCGATGCTGGCTATGACGTAGATGAAGCGGCAAATGGAGAAGAAGCCCTAAGAAAATTCACAGAAAAAACATACGATCTTGTAACGATTGATATAGAAATGCCTGGAATGAACGGTCTTGAACTTGCCGGAAAATTAAGAGAAATAAAGCGTGATGTTAAATTAGTATTGTTAACCGCTTATTCGCATTACAAAAGTGATATGGCTTCTTGGGCCGCTGATGCTTACGTTGTTAAATCTTCTGACTTGACAGAATTAAAAGAAATAATAAGCCGTTTAATTAACATGTGATATAGTGCCCACACCAGACAAAAAGGGGTGGGCACTCACCCCTTTTTGTCTTTATATATACAAATATAATAATTATATATAAATTCTAAGCAAAATCAGGAGGTGTTTGAATTGGATTACAAAGAAACGTTAAACTTGCCACAGACCAACTTCCAAATGAAAGCAAATTTAGTCCAAAAAGAACCGAACATGCTAAAATACTGGGAAGAGAAAGAAATTTACAAAAAAACACTTGAGACCCGTGAAGGTGCTCCAACGTATTTGCTCCATGATGGACCTCCTTACGCAAATGGAGATATCCATCTTGGTACCGCAATGAACAAGATTTTAAAAGATTTCGTAACAAGATACAAAACAATGCGCGGTTACAGAGTCCCATACGTACCTGGGTGGGATACACACGGTCTTCCAATTGAGCACAGAGTCACAACAACCCTTGGCGAAGAAGCAAAGAAAAAATCACCAGTTGAAATAAGAAAGCTTTGTAAAGAATTCGCTTTAAAATACGTGGATATCCAAAGAGAAGAATTTAAAAGACTTGGCGTGAAAGGCGATTGGGAGCATCCATACATAACACTCACACCAGAATACGAGTACCACATATTAGACGTATTCAAAACATTGGTTGAAAATGGGAACGTCTATCGTGGCAACAAACCAGTTTACTGGTGTCCAACTTGTAGAACTGCACTTGCGGAAGCAGAAATCGAATACCACGACCACGAATCCCCATCAATATACGTAAAATTCCAAATGATTGATCAACCAGATACATACGTTGTCATCTGGACAACAACACCTTGGACAATCCCTGCAAACGTTGCAATAGCGCTCCATCCAGAATACGAATATTTGAAAATCAAAGTCGGAAACGAATACTGGATTGTCGCCGATGGTCTATTGCAAAAATTCGCTTCAGAAACAGGTATCGAATTCCAAGTAACCGAAAAATTCTTAGGAAAGACCCTAGAAGGCAAATTAACAAAACATCCTTTGTACGACAGAACTTCCGTTATCGTACTCGCCGATTACGTTACTCTTGAAGATGGTACTGGTTGTGTCCATACAGCACCTGGTCATGGTGAAGAAGACTATCAGACTGGTTTAAAATACAACCTCCCAATCTTATCGCCAGTTGATGACGAAGGAAAATTCACAAAAGAAGCTGGAAAGTACGAAGGATTGAAAATATGGGACGCAAACAAAGTAGTAGTCGAAGATTTAGAAAAAGCAGGGGCATTGATAAAATTTGGAAAAATCAGCCACAGTTATCCACACTGCTGGCGCTGTAAAGGTCCCGTTATGTTCCGTGCAACACCTCAATGGTTTATCTCTGTCAATAAAAACAACTTAAGGGGAAAGGTTCTTGAACAAATAAAGAAAGTAAAATGGTTCCCAGCATGGGGAGAAAATAGAATCACCGCGATGGTCCAAGAAAGACCTGACTGGACTATATCAAGACAAAGAGTTTGGGGTGTACCAATCCCCGCAGTAAAATGTAAGTCATGCGACGAAGTTACACTCGATCCAAAAGTTATAGAACACTTTGCGAATATAGTCAAAGAAAAAGGTACAGATGCTTGGTTCGAACTTGACATAAAAGAACTTATGCCATCTGATTTCTCCTGCCCAAAGTGCGGAAGCAAAGAATTTGAAAAGACTTACGACACATTAGACGTTTGGATTGATTCAGGTTGTTCTTGGGAAGCGGTTATAAGGTCAAAGGGTGAGAAATTCCCCGTTGACTTGTACTTGGAAGGCGATGACCAACACAGAGGATGGTTCCAAAGCTCAATATTCCTCGCAACAGCAAAGACAGGAAATGCGCCATTCAAAACAGTTGTTACGCACGGATTTATCAAAGACGAACAAGGCAGAAAAATGAGTAAATCACTTGGAAACGTAATCGACCCAATGGAAATTGTAAATAAATACGGTGCGGACATACTAAGACTATGGGTGGCAAGCACCGACTTCTTTGATAACATAAGGGTTGGAAAGAATATAATAGAGCAACAAGTTGAAGTATATAGAAAACTTAGAAACACGCTCAGATACTTACTTAGCAACCTTTACGACTTCACAGAAAATGATATCTTACCATACGAAAAACTACTCCCACTTGACAAATGGGCACTTGGAAGATTACAGAAATACATTGAACAAGTAACTCAATATTACGAAGAATTTGAATACTCAAAAGTTTACAACGCAACAGTAAAATACTGTACTACAGAATTAAGCTCCATATACCTTGACATACTTAAAGACAGACTTTACGTTGAAGCCAAAGACTCAATTTACAGAAGGTCTGCACAAACAGTACTTTACTACATACTCGAAGCACTTATCAAAATCCTTGCGCCAATTATGCCATTTACAGCAGAAGAAGCTTACCAAGAAAGTCCGTTGAAAAAATATGAAAGCGTACACCTTGAAAATTGGCCAGAAGTGAGAAAAGAATTTATCAATGAAAACTTACTCGAAGAATTCCAACAACTGCTGCTTGTTAGAGACGACGTTCTAAAAGCACTCGAAAATGCACGTTCTTCTGATGTAATCGGTCACTCACTTGACGCACACGTTAAAATTGAACCTAAAAACAGTGAAATTAGTCAATTGCTTGAAAAATATGCCGATATGCTGGAAGACTTCTTTATCGTATCAAAAGTCTCTATATTAAATGAACTATCAGATGGTATAAACGGACAGCTTGTGACTGTATTAGTTGAACACGCGGAAGGTCAAAAATGTCAAAGATGTTGGAAATACCATCCAGATACAGGAAAAGATGAAAATCACCCAGAAACCTGTCCAAGGTGTAGCGCAGTACTGAGAGGGGAAAGAAAATAAAAACATGACTATTAAAAGACTAAACATGGAAACATTTAGAAAATCTTTTGTTTATAAGCTTCTAATATTAACAATATTCACATTCTTTGCATCCTCGGTGGTGTACGCCGCCGAGGCTTCTCTATCGATACCATCAAAATTGGGAATTAAAAAAATAGAGTTAAATAAGACTATAAAAGTCGACGGAAAAAATTATCCGTACACCTTTTTAGATGGAATGCTCCTTAAAGATGGTGAAAGAAAAATTACAATAGACAACAAGACATACACCGTGGAAGTTAAGACACAACCAGACAAAGAATCTATTGAAGTTACCCAATCTTTGTACGCTTATACATTCACCAAATCAGCGTTAGTAATTAATCCAACCAACCGTTCATTGGAAAACTCAGGGAAAAGTACTGAGGTAACTTTGTCTGAAAATCCTCAAATCGCAATATTTGAAGATGAATTCGGTAATATTTCCGATGTTATATTCATCCCTCCACTACTTGAAAAACTAGACATACTAGATTCCCAAGTCCCAATAACAAACATATCTGGAAAAAAATTCCTACTCTCTTCAAAATCACCTTACAGACTACTGAGCAAAGTTCTTCTAAACGAACAAAGTGGACTCATACTTGAAGAAGGTGTGGTTATAATAAACGCGCTCAACTCTGAGCTTAACATCAAAGGTTCATTCATATCAACAGGTCCAATAACTATTCTCGAAAGCGGAAGATTAAGCGTAACTCAAAGTGGCATACTTTACCTAAATGGGAATGCGTCCACTACAAATGTAAACTCCGATATAGGGGCTTTAATCTTTCTTGATAACGCGAAGGCTAACAATGCCAATTTAGTACTACCAAACTTCGTTGTCATAAGAAATTCTGAACTTCAAAATGTAACAATAAATGGCGCTTACGCTGTGTATATAATAAATTCAAAGATAGAAAACCTAAACATCCAAAATTGCGGAAAAGTATATATAAACAACTCTGTAGTAAACACCTTCGTGACTTCTCTACTTTCCAAAGTAATCATGTACGACTCTCAAATAGACAACTCTGAAATCTCGGATCTTTCTGAGCTGAACATAGTTAATTCGAAAATTTCATCGCTGAAAATTCTAAAAGGTGGATTAGTTAAATCAAAAAATTCTGAATTAAACCAAATTGATATTGATGATTATTCAATAATCTACTTATTCAATACAAGTGCAAACGCGCTCAACGTAGGCAATGGAAAATATTACAACCTTGAAAGTAAGATAAAAACAATAAACAAAATTAAAAAATGAAATCTTTCAGATTGTGGGGGTGAAAATGATGAATGATTGTGTATTTTGCAAAATAATCGATGGGCAAATACCTTCTGAAAAAGTATACGAAGACAATGACTTTATCGTTATCAAAGACATTCGCCCAGTCGCTCCTGTTCATCTGCTTGCGATATACAAAAAACACATTGCGACAATAAACGACCTTTCCGAAGAAGATTCTAAAAACATGTGGAAACTATTTGAAGTGATAAAAAAAGTAACAAAAGACCAAAACCTCGAAAGCTATAGAATCGTCCAAAACAATGGCAAAGACGCTGGTCAAGAAGTTCACCACATACACTTCCATATAATCGGCGGAAGAAAATTAGGCGCTTTGGGATGATTGAATCGATTCTGAGCTATCAAAATACAAATAATCAAACAAATTCACCAAAAATCGGCAATTGACATACAGATATAGGTAAGATAAAATCAAATTAGAAAAAGTGAATATTCTCCCAAGGGGAGCTCCATACTGCGGGGCTGAGAGGAGGGAGGCAATCCCTCGACCCTACGAACCTGATCCGGGTAATACCGGCGGAGGGATTGGGAGTGGTAATTATTGTAAAAAAGTTAAATAAGCAAAATGAAATATCAAAACAAAAATCCCTCCGAAGAAAATTCGGAGGGATTTTTTATTGTAAAAAACTTCAAAACAGAGAGGAGATGAGTATGAAAGACTTAAAGATTTCCCAACTTATCGTAAAGCATTACTTCCAAAAACTAAACGATGTGCTGAATGTAGATGTAGCTATAGCTGGATGTGGGCCAAGCGCCCTTGCTCTTGCCACAGAACTTGCCAAAAATGGTAGAAAAGTAGCGATTTTTGAGGCGAAAAACGAACCTGGCGGAGGTATTTGGGGCGGTGGAATGATGTTCAATGAACTAGTTTTGGAAAGTGAACTCGAATGGTATTTGAAGGAACATCATATTAAGTACAAAAAGGAAGATGAGTTCATCGTTGTTGATGCCGTGCACTTTGCTTCCGCAATGCTTTACAACGCAACGAAAAATGGTGCGTATATATTCAATAACGTATTCGTTGAAGACCTTGTTATGTACAATGAAAGAATATCCGGTGTTGTCATAAACTGGATGCCAACTATAAAGGAAAAATTACACGTCGACCCTATAACGGTTGTAGCTAAATTCACAGTTGACGGCACGGGACATCCAGCAAATCTCGTCAGATTACTCTCCAAAAGAGGAATAATTAATTCTGTAAAAGGTTCTTCGGAAAACCTTTGCTCATGCGGAGTTGTTGAATACGAATTTCCAATGGACGCTGAGAATGGTGAAAAATTCGTCGTTGAAAACACAAAAGAAATTTACCCCGGTCTTTACGTCATGGGCATGGCGGCGGTAAGTGTCGGTGGTGGACCAAGAATGGGGCCAATTTTCGGTGGAATGATAATGTCTGGTCTTCGCGCTGCTGAATTGATCGAAGAAGAAATAAAAAGGATAGAAACATCAGAAAACAAAAAGCTGGTGAAAGCATGACACAACTTGAAATGGCAAGAAACTCTCAAATATCTCCAGAAATGACAACCTGTGCACAATACGAAGTGGTAGATGTCAAAGAAATAATTGAAAAACTGGCACTTGGGAAAGCCGTTATACCAAAAAACAAAATCCACAAAATATCAAGACCAATGGTTGTCGGTGAAGGATTTTCTGTAAAAGTTAACGCAAACATTGGAACATCACTTGGCTATAGTTCACTTGAAGAAGAAATCGAAAAGTTAAAAGTAGCTATAGACTCTGGTGCGGATTCCGTCATGGTACTCTCCACGTGGGGAGATTTAAAGGAAATGAGAAGAATTTTAGTCGAAATGAGCCCTGTGCCGGTTGGTTCAGTACCAATTTACGATTCCGCTGTTCTTTCGTACAAATCTGGAAAAAACGTTGTAGATTTCTCAGAGAAAGATTTCATAGATATGGTTAAATCGCACGCAGAAGATGGTATAGACTTCATGACCATTCACGTTGGAATAACGAAAAACGTGCTTGAAAAGGTTAAAAACAACCAAAGAATACTAAAAATAGTTAGTCGCGGGGGAGCGATTGTCACAGGCTGGATGATAAAAAATAACAAAGAAAATCCTTTCTATGAGTATTTCGACGAGATATTAGATATAGCTAGAGAATACGACGTAACGCTTAGCTTAGGTGATGGCATGAGACCCGGCGCTATTCTTGATGCCACTGACCATCAACAATTGGAAGAATTGTTCGTTATGCGCGAATTGGTTGAAAGAGCTTGGGAAAAAGGCGTACAAGTCATGTTAGAGGGTCCTGGACACGTACCACTCAATGATATAGAGATGAACGTGAAATTGATGAAAAAAGTGGGAAAAGGTGCTCCAATATTTTTATTAGGTCCCCTCCCCACAGATAGAGGTGTTGGATACGACCATATAGTTAGCGCTATTGGAGGAGCTTTGGCAGCTTACTATGGTGCCGATTTCCTGTGTTATGTAACACCATCTGAGCATGTTTCACTTCCAACTGTTGAAGATGTCAAAGAAGGTGTTATAGCTTCAAAAATAGCAGCAACGATAGCCGATGTGGCTCGTGGAAACAAAAAAGCCTTAGAACTCGAAAAACAAATGGCCATAGCAAGGAGTAAATTTGATTGGGAGAAGATGTTCGAATTGGCTATCCACTCTGAAAAAGCTAAAGATTACTTAAAGAAAAGACCATACGAAGAAAAAGGCTGTTCGATGTGTGGTCCTTTTTGCGCAATAAAAATAGCTAACGAATACGCAAAATAAATAAAATCAAAAGGGGATAAAAAATGCGAAAAGGCATATCAACAAGCATGATAAGGGCAAATATCGAAAAAATAGAAACTTTACCGGTATCATCACATTACGAACTCACATTTTTTAAGCAACAAGATGTTGAGACAGTCTTAAACTTCCTAAAAAAACGAAACGCGACATTTGGAATACATGCACCGTTTATATACAAATACAAAGAAACGCATCCATTCCCAACGCACCTCTTAGAAGATTTGAGAATAGACACATACATAACGAACGTATTTTGTGGTAAATTTGCAAAAAACATAGGCGCAGAATATATAGTAATCCACTTTCCAAACGCAAAGCAGAAGGATAATTGGAAAAAGGAAAAGATAGTAAATCAAGCGATAAACCATATCGTAAATTTAAATCGAATTATAGAAACTAGAATTGAAAATGTATATTTAAATGATTATTTCCATAATCCACAAGATTATGTATGGCTCGCGAAGGAAACCAACACTAAGCTATGTATAGATATCGGCCATTTACTCATAGACGCGGAACATTACATGTTCGACACTATAGACTTTCTTAATCAAACAATTGAATACACCAAAGAATACCATCTTTATTACGCTGATATTGAAACATACAACAAATGTCACCATGCGCCGTGGGGGGATTCTTTACAATTCAAAAAAATACTCGAATTTATGATCCAAACTAAAGAATTAGATATAGATTTGTTAATCGAACCATCAAACGATTGTCCAAATGAATTGAGTAAGCTTTTAGAGTTTTGGGAGGCGGTCTAAACATGTCAAATACCGTACTTGTTGTATCCGGGTTTGATCCATCAGCAGGAGCCGGGATTTTACAGGATATAAAATCGTTATCTTTACTTGGAATAAGCGCAATCGGAGTTGTCAGCGCGTATACAGTTCAAAATAGTGAAAAAGTTTTTCTCGCAAAATTCAGAAAATGGGAAGAAATAGATTCGGAGTTAACAGTCCTTCCCGAGCCTGATTACGTAAAAATAGGTCTCATATCTCCTGAAATGGTCAAATTCATTCGAGAAAAATATCCTGATGCGAAAATTGTTTGGAACATTGTTCTCAAAGCAAGTTCTGGGTACGAATTTGAGCAAAGAGAAATCGTTAAAGAAAATTTTGATTACGCCGATTACATTGTTTTAAACAACAAAGAAGCGCAAGAGTTAGATGTTAAACCTTCAGAAAAATTTATTGTAACGTACGGCCATACCGAAGGAGAATACATTAGCGTTTACTATAATGACAAAGAGATGAAGACAAAAAGAATTAAAGGACCTAAAGGTTCATCATTCCACGGAACTGGATGTGCTTTCACAAGCATTTTCACAGGATTTCTATCTATGGATTACCCCGTGGAAGAGGCTATTCAATCTGCGATGATTGTAATGAGCAAAATTCTAGAAAGAAGTACGGAAATACAGCAAGTGCAAAGTGAAAAACTCGCCCGTGAGTGGATGAAATACGACGCATTAGAAAGCCTAAGAATCGTGAAGGAAGAAATAGAAAAGATAGGCCACTTAACTATTCCAGAAGTTGGTCAAAATATTTCTTACGCACTCCCATGGTCACAACGTGAAGAAGAAGTAGCTAAATTTCCAGGGAGAATAAGACTAAAGGAAGGAAAAGCGTGCTTTGTCTCAGACCCGTCTTTTAATGACAAATCGCACACAGCAAGAATGGCTATAACGGCAAAGTCATTCAAACCTTACATAAGATGCGTAAGTAATGTAAGATACGAAGAAAAGTACATAGAAAACGCAATGAAAAAAGGGTTGAAAGTATTTAAATACGATAGAAACTTGGAACCTGAAGAGATTAAAAACAGCGATGGGAGTTCCATGCAATGGATGATAAAATACGCCATAGAAAAGACAGGTGAACTCCCAGATATCATTTACGATGAAGGTTGGTATGGAAAAGAAGCGATGATAAGAGTATTCGGAAGAAATCCTCAAGAAGTAATACAGAAAATAAAAATAATCGTTGGCATTTCAGAATAGCAAAAATTAAAGGCTTCGGAAAAAGACCGAAGCCTTTAATTTTTATCAACCATTAAAAGCCTTTTTCAAATTCACCATCTCCAACGCAGCCATAGCTGCTTCAAACCCTTTGTTACCACTCTTTATTCCAGCTCTATTCAAAGCTTGTTCTACAGTATCCGTTGTCAACACGCCAAAAGTGATAGGAATCTTCGAAGTCATATTAAATTGAGCAACAACCTTTCCTATTTCATTAGCGACAATATTGAAATGGTAAGTCTCACCTTGGATAACAGCAGCTAATACAATTATCCCATCGTATCGTTCCTCCTGCTTTGTCATCAAATTAAGTGCATACGCAACTTCCATACTTCCCGGCACTCTAACAACTTCGATGTCTTCGTATCTCACACCATGCCTTGTCAAACAATCTACAGCACCCTCAAGAAGCCTTTCAGTAACGGTACTATTAAACCTTGACAAAACTATCCCAAAACGCAAACCTTCTCCTGAAAAACCGCCTTCAATTACTTTGTAATTTTTGTAACCGTTGCTCATAAATTGACCTCCTTTGACCCTTCAATCTCTATCAAATGACCAAATTTTTCTACCTTAGTCTTTAGATAACTCACATTGAATTTCGTTACTTTCCCATAAAGGCTCACACGTTCAACGACGCTTATCCCATAACTTTCTAAAGCCTTAACCTTGTTTGGATTATTCGTTAAAAGCCTTACTTTATCAATGCCAAGTGCTTTTAATATCTGACTTGCCGCTGCATAATCGCGCTGGTCAGGTTTAAACCCCAGTTTTACATTCGCCTCGTACGTATCCAACCCTTTATCTTGAAGTTCATAAGCACTTATTTTTGCGCTTAAACCTATATCCCTCCCTTCCTGCCTAAGGTAAATAAGCACTCCTCCATCTTTTTCTATCATCTTCAAAGCTTTACCAAGTTGCGAGCCGCAATCACACCTTAGAGAAGATAAGCAATCGCCAGTCACACATTCAGAGTGAATCCTTACAAGTGGCACACCTTGCCATCGCTTAACAAGCGCAAAATGCTCTTTGTAATCTAATTTATTGTCAAAAGAAACAATTTCAAATATCCCATATTCGGTTGGTAATTTCGCAGTGGATTTAATCTTGATAAGTTCATTACTTAAAACGTAAAGTCTCCATACATCTTTAATACTCATAGTCTTCAATTCAAACTTCTCAGCTAATTTACTTAAATAATCAAAATCATGCGAGTCGCCTCTCTCGTTTAAAATTTCAACAATAACAGAGTAAGGCTTAAATCCACACATTTTCATGAGCTCAACCGAAGATTCGCTGTGCCCACGCCTTTTGGAAAAATCCTGCGAACCAATCAACATCACATGACCTGGATACCTAAATTCACTTATTTTTTTGTCTCTATTAGCCAACGCCCTGCAAGTTACCGCCCTTTCATACGCACTTATCCCTGTACCATCACCAAAATCTATTGGAATAAAATAATTTGCGCCGTAATTCGTGGGCAACTTGAAAAATCCTCTGCTCAGTAAATCACCTTCCGGTGCAACCAAACAAAAAAGCCCTTTACCATACCTGACAAAAAATTCAACCATACTCTCATCGATAAGCTCGGCTGGATAAACAAAATCCCCTTCTTTTTCTCTATTCTCATCAATTAATATAAGTGGTTTACCCGAAAGAAAATACTCCCTCAAATCCTTCAAAATACCCAATTCAATACTCATACATCATCCCATCCTTATACCCCTTCTCAAGATTATTTAATTCATTATGAATAAACCTTGCTAATACATCAATCTCATAGTTGACATAGGAACCAGAGGTAATAAATTTAAACGTCGTATTTTCTATTGTGTGTGGTATAAGTTGAACAGTAAAAGTATCAAGAGATGCATTCGCGATAGTAAGACTAACTCCGTTCAAAGCTATAGAACCTTTCTTAACAACTCCCCATCTTTCCTTTGGCATGGAGAAAGTAAGATACAATGTTTTATCGTATATATGCTTAGCTATAAGCTTCACCATACCATCGACATGACCAGTCACAAAATGTCCAGAAACAGAATCTCCAAGTTTCAAAGCCCTTTCCAAATTAAATAACTTCTCGTATTTAATATTAGTTAACTTCAACGTTTCCGCCCCAACATCGAAATACATAAACGAATCGTCAAAATCTGTAAGTGTAAGACAAACACCGTTAATGGCAATACTCTCTCCCAGTGATAAATCTCCCCAACAACGCTCAATTTTCAACCTATTCCCCACCAAAACTCCCTTTGCTACCTTTTGTATTATCCCTGTGAACATCTCTTCATCACCACCAAGAATTCTTTCTTATTCTTCGAAACTTTAAAATGCTTAATCGAAAAATCGAAAGGGGAATCTATAAAATTCACTATATTTTCAAAAATACCTTTACCTTTACCCAAAGCTTTCAATCCGTAAAAACCATAAATCTCATCGGCAAAGGGCAAAAATTGGCTGAAAATCTCGCTCCCACCTTCTACTAGCACAGAATCTACACGTTCTTCCTTGTAAAGTGTCTTAAGAATCTCAATCGGTTCCAAAACATTAAATATCTTCACTCCATTCACTCCATTGAGCTCAGGAGCACTCACTTGCTTTTCCGTAAAAACAATCACCTTTTCGCCTTGAAATACGTTCAAATCTTTTATCTTTTCAAAAATAACACCTCTTTTATCAAGCACAACTTTTATAGGATTCCTCTTCTTGCTTTTTAAAAACCTAACGTTGAGCGTCGGATTATCTTTAATAACCGTACCTGCGCCCACTAAAACCGCCATATGTTCACTTCTCAATTTGTGAACAACCTTCCTCAACTCATCTGTAATCCATTTAGAGTTTCCGTTAACATCCGCGATTTTCCCATCAAGCGTAGCAGCGTATTTTAACGTAACATATGGAATCCCAGTCTCAACGGACTTAAAAAAGAACTTTGCCAATTCTCTCGCTTCTTCCTCGAGTAAGCCGATGTGCACATCCACACCATTTTTTCGCAATTTCTCAGCACCGTTTCCACTAATTGGATTAGGGTCCGTGCAAGCTATGTAAACCTCCTTTATTCCAGACTGAATTATCAAATCGGTACACGGTGGTGTCTTGCCATAGTGGTCGCACGGTTCAAGAGTTACGTACATAGTTGAACCAGTAAGGTCAATCCCTGCATTTAAAGCAGACAATATTGCGTTTCTTTCAGCATGGTATCCACCATAGTACTTGTGGTATCCCGTGCTCAAAATCTTGCCGTCTTTAACAATAACGGCACCAACAGGTGGGTTAGGATTTACAAACCCAATACCTTTCTTTGCAATAACTATGGCAAGTTTCATAAATCTTTCATGAACCTTATCTTCGTTCAGAAAAATCACCCCTTTTGAAGAATCAAAAATAAACGCCCCGAGAGTCTTTTTACTCTCGGGGCTTGATTACTAACCATTTAACATCTGAGCACAATAGCAAATGCTCTTGGTACTCTCTCCCATCCGGACTTTCACCGTCGGCTCCGGAATTCCACCGGATCAACCTTCCTACAAAAAACTTAAAAACTTTCGGAAGGCTCGCGGGCTTTCACCGCCGGTCGGGAATTTCACCCTGCCCCGAGAGTACCTGAATATTTTCAGAATATATTATACCACTTTATATTTTACAATATATCCCTTTGCTTTGTCTCAACACCCATTGTTCCTGCAACAATTGATGAAATAACAGAAAGTAAAGCAAGGTAACCAAAAATCTCAAGGAACGATTTATTATTGGCGAGCATAAAACCACCGTACTGAGGAGCCAATATACCTGCAATCCTTGCTATAACCCCCGCCATGCCATTCCCAGTTCCCCTCATCGCTGTTGGATAAAGTTCTGGTGTGTATGCGTAAACTAACCCCCAAACGCCCAACGTGAAGAACGATAAAAGTAAAGCAACAATTACCAATTGAACCGTCGAACTAACGAATGCCCATATAATAGAAGTAATAGCCATACCGAGCGTGTAAACAACCAAAGATTTTTTCCTTCCAATCTTCTCTATAAAATAAGCCGCAGAAAGATATCCTGGAAGTTGTGCAACCATCATAAAGAAAGTAAACCACAGAGATTTAGTCGCACTTAGTCCCTGCTGAGCGAATATCTTAGGCGCCCATGAAAATAGCGTATAGTAAACAAAACTCACCGTAAACCATTGAATCCATATCATTACAGTACGTTTAAAATAAGCACCCTTAAGTATATCAATTACACCTACTTTCGATTCGGGAATAGGCTCTATGTTATCTTCTATTTTAATCGAAAACACCTTTTCTAGCTTTTCTTTACCAGACTTTTTGAAAACAAACCTCGGTGATTCGGGAAGTTTAAACAACATTGGAAGCAACAAAATACCTATCAAGAAAACATAGTAACTTATCCTCCAACTAACACCAACCGTTAAAACAGAAATCAATCCAATGATTATACTTCCAATAGCCCAGCTAGCTTCAAGAAGAACCAGGTACGCCCCTCTTAATCCCCTACCTGTAAATTCAGCCATATAAGCATTCACAGATGGCATAAGGCCACCGTAACCGATACCTGCCAACAAACGAAGTACAATAAAAGTGCCAACATCTTTTGTAAACCCCAGCAACGCTGTGAAAATAACAGTAAATAAGAAATAAAGAATATTGGAAAGCTTCCTACCAAACATATCAGAAACTATTCCAACACTCAGTGCACCTATAAGCATACCAACGAATGTGGAGCTGATAACATTAGCAGAAGTTGAAACCGATAAATTCCATTCTTTCGATATATTCGGTAAAGTAAAAGACAAAACCAAAACTCCCGCTGCGTCAAACATCCACATCAAAGAAGTAATAAAAAGCATTTTCTTTTGATAGTTCGGTGCAATCTTCTGTTCTATTACACTGTCTAAGCTTAACACATTTACCACCTCCCAGTTTCGTATTTTACCATACATTACACTTATTGTCTACTAATGACAACAAAACAAAAGTACAAATATAATCGAAAACCGTACAAAATTGGTGTATAATTGTTTGATGTTGGAGCAAGAAAGAAAAACTATCGGAGGTGATTTAATATAAAAGTACTTGTTTATTTACCACTCAAAGTTGATGTGGCAAAAAGTTTGAACTTACCTGTTAAATTACCAGTTTTAGCGGAAGATTTGCCATTAATAACTGACCAAGATAACATTCCACTCGATGTTATACTCAGAGGCTTAGAAGAACAGTACAAGGTTGAGAAAAGTGACTATTGGTTATCTTACCTTGTATATTTTTACTATGAAAAATTCAAAGTTTTGCTAAACGAAAAAAATTACGCAGAAGCTGAAGAAATACTAAAAAAAGTAAAAGAACTCCATTACGACTATCGTTACCATTTCTACAACGCATTACTCCAAGCAAAAATGGGGAACTATGAATTCGCTGAAATCGAATTCAAACAAGCTTTAACACTTAACCCAGACTTTGCCTTAGCTTACTATGAACTAGGTAACGTACTATTCGCAGAAAAAGATTACGAAGATGCAATAGAAGCGTACAGAAAAGCTTACGAAAAAGACCCAAACTTCTTATTGCCTCTATTGAAAATAGGCGATACTTACATGGAGCTCGGTCAACTTGACGATGCGGAGATGTTTTACAAATCCATAATCGCACGCGACAAACTGCACCAGTATGCAACAAAAGAAGGGCTCGAAATCGAACCCATGCCAGAGGCATACCTCAGATTAGGTGTTTTATACAACCTTAGGCAACAATACGAAAAAGCCGAAGAAATATTCAAATTGGGACTTAGCACCGGTAAAAAAGCTGAGATTACCTACAATCTCGCTTATACACTTACAAAATTGGGCAAACATATGGAAGCTTACAAAATATTATTGGATTTATCAAAAGAAGTCCAGACACCAGAAGTCTTAAACGAACTTGGCATACTCCAAAGAAGACTTGGACTTTACGAAGAAGCATACGAAACATTCAAAAAAATAGAAGAACACTTCCCAGAAAATTTTGAAAGGATACAATTTTACGTTGGCAAGAAAGACTTTGAAAGTGAATACATCAACGAAATGAAAAAGGCGGAAAGTGTCTTAGAAAAAGTGAAATTCCCATTTGAAAAAGAATTGGAAATAATCATAGAATCAACGGACGATGATGGAAATATATTGATAGACAAATTCGCTGAAATTACAAAAATAAACATTCAACCATTCGATAATCACAACCCAAACTTTGAAAACTTCCCGTACATACTCTCAGGAATGTACATAGCGGGTACAGACCCAATTATAATGGAAAAGAACGCAACGATATTAACAATTGCGACAATAGGTACAGGACTTCCATTAGCTTGTACAACTACCATTCTAAGACTTTACCAATACATACTCTCTAACGAAAGCAACGTTGACCATTTCATAGAAGACATCCATCCGGAAATTGATGAACTACACTTCGACTTTTCTAAGCAACTGCTTGAATTACTCAATCAACCGTTGGACAACTTCTTCGATGCAGAAATCACAAATTACGCTGAATTCACACTCAACCTTGTAAAAGCCATTGGATACTTTCCAACAAAAGAAGAGATTGAGAACATAAAAAACGAAATGCTTAGAAAAACTGTCGGATTTTTAGTTGAAATAATGAACAAAATAAGAAAAGTATAAAAAATGTTAATAAATCACCCAAGCAAAGAGCGGTTATATCCCGCTCTTTGTTTTTTTGTACTTTACTCTAATTGACACTTATTTACTTTAAATGTAAAATATTAACAAGAAAAATTTGAAAACAGAAAAAACAAAAGGAGTGTTTGTAAATGAAAGTGATGTTTATCGGTGGGGGAAATATCGCAAATATAGTAATTGAAGAATTAAAGGATTATATAGACAAATGCTGGTATTTTGATATATCACCAACGAGTTTATCGAAAAAAAAGGAACTAAAATGTCATTTTCTTGAAAACTTTGAGATACCAGCCGAGGCAGATATAGTTGTGGAATGTGCTTCTGTTGAAGCGGTTAAAAAGTACGGAATAGAGGTTCTTAAATCTGGAAAAGACTTTTACATAATAAGCTCTGGTGCTTTTGCAGACGAAGAGTTTTTCGAAAAATTCATTGAGAAATTGAAAAATTCTAACTCGAATGTTTTCATACCATCTGGCGCAATAGGTGGAATTGACATTATATACGCGATTAGAAAATATATCGATTCAGTAACACTCACCACACGAAAGCCACCAAAAGCTTTTGGATTAGATAACGTTCAAAGTGAACAAATCATATTTTTCGGTAACGCAAGAGAAGCCATAAAAAAGTTTCCACAAAATACCAACGTTTCTGTAACCTTATCACTCGCTGTGGGAAGTTTTGAAAAAGTTAATGTAAAAATCCTTGCTGACCCAAGCGTAACTGAAAACATCCATGAAATAACAATCCACTCGAAAGTTGGCGATTACACAATAATTCACAAAAACAAACCTTCACCAAATCCAAAGACAAGCTATTTAGCTCCTCTTTCACTTGTGGCAAGTATAAGGAAAAAATTTGAAAAAATGAAAATTGGCTGAAAAAAGGGGGAAGTTAAAATATGCAAAAGTTCTCGAGTATAACACCTCAGGATATAAAGAAACTGGCCCAGGAAAAAGGTTATACAATTGTTGCACATAATTACCAAATTAAAGAATTACAAGAGATAGCTGATTATCTAGGGGATTCTTTGCAACTTGCAAGACTTGTGACAAAATTAGACTCACAAAAAATCCTATTCCTCGGTGTTGATTTCATGGCAGAGATGATAAAAGTTTTAAATCCAGAGAAAAAAGTTATAGTACCCGTTAGGTATTCCACTTGTCCAATGGCAAATTCATTATCCGTTTCCGATGTTTTGAACGCAAAAGAAAAATACAACGCCCCGTTTGTTGTTTATGTAAATAGCCGGACAGAAGTTAAAGCTGTTGCAGATGTCGTTTGCACATCCGCAAATGCTGTGGATGTCGTGAAAGCAATCGATAGTGACATCGTTTTAATGGGACCAGATAAAAACCTCGCCTCATTTGTTGCGGAAAAAACTGGCAAAAAAGTTATCCCCATACCTGGTGAAAATGGATATTGTTACGTGCACAATTACGTAACCGAAGAAGAAATAACTCAACTTATGAAAAAATACCCACAAGCAGAAGTTATGGCACATCCTGAAACTCCTGAAAACATTCGAAAACTCTCACACTTCGTTGGGAGCACATCACAAATGGAAAAATATCCAGCAAATTCGAATGCCAAAGAATTCATAGTTGTTACAGAAGTGGGTATGATTGAAAAATTGAAAAAGATTTATCCAGATAGATTATTTATTCCTGTGCCTTCAATGGTCTGTTACAATATGAAGAAAAATAATCTCAAAAACACATATCTTGCTTTATTAGAGGAAAGAGAAGAAATCGTTGTTCCAGAAGAAATCGCAAAAAAAGCAAGGAAAGCAATCGAGAAGATGTTAGAACTCACGGAAAATAGAAAAAATGAAAAGGAAGTGGGAATAAATGTACGATAAAATTGTTGAAAATATAGTTGACTTAATTAGAAAAGACGAAGGATTCATCGATTTCGCGTCTTATCCGTTAAAAGGTAAGAAAACATCTGCTTGTATAATTTTAAAAAACGAAGAAGCAATAATTTCAGGCGTTGAAATCGTGCAAAAAGTGCTCGAAAAGTTCAATATCGAAAGTGAATTTAAAGCAAAAGACGGTGAAAGAATCTTCAAAGGAGAGATTGCAACTCTATCTGGCGATGCGTACAATCTTCTCATCTGCGAAAGGACAATTCTAAACGTTTTGTCGTTCATGTCTTCCATAGCGACAAAGGCAAACGCGATTGTTGAACGCGCGAAAAAAATCAAACCAGATATAAAAATCGCTGCCACAAGAAAAACTATTCCATTTACAGGTGAATTACAAAAAATAGCAATTATGCATGCTGGAGGAGACACGCACAGATTAAACCTCTCAGATTGCGCGATGATAAAAGACAACCACATCGCGCTTTACGGTTCAATAGCAAACGCAGTACAACAAGTCAGAAAAAACCTGAGCTTTAGCAAAAAAATCGAAGTGGAAGCTGAAACAGAAGAGATGGCATTTGAAGCCGCTAAAGCAGGTGCGGATATCGTAATGCTTGACAACTTTTCCCCTTCCCAAGCATCCTCACTAGCCAAAAAATTAAAAGAAAGTTATCCACATATACTCATAGAACTCTCCGGAGGAGTCAATCCAGAAAAAATCGAAGAATACATCTGTGAACACATAGATATTATATCCATAGGAAAACTAACCACAGAGATAAAATACATAGACTTCAGTATGGAAATTGTGAAATGATATTTTGATTAAATCTATAGAAAACACCCCCATATTATTTTAGGGGGTGTTTATTTTTATTGTTAATTTTCAATCTTTTTCATCATATATCCTTTTTTCTCCTGTTATTTTCTGAATGGGTGCGATATCTTGTGTAACTTCTAAAGTCCCAAGATATTTTCCATTTTCATCTCTAACCGCGAAATATTGTATAAAAACGTATTTTTCACCAAGTTTAATCCAAAAATCGGCTTTATCTCTCTTTCCTGATTTAAAATCGGAAAGAATCTTGTTTACTATTTCTATACTTTTTTCCGGATGACAATTCTGAACTTTCCTTCCGATTACAGCCCTACTTCTAACAAATATCCTATCTTTTGTCTCACTGAAGTACTTCACTTCGTCATTCTCATCCACAAATGTTATATCAACCGGCAAAGTGTTTAATATCGCAACAAGTTGTTTCTTGGTCAATACACCGCTTGGAAATTCAATTTTATCACTCGGTGATTTTTCAAGATATTTTTTTATCATAGAATTGATTTTATCGATTGTTATATCTTCCTCATTAACGCTAACACGTTCCTTTGGATATTCTTCTGGCTTATAACAACAATATCCAATTTTATCAAATTCTTCTCTAATCATTTTCCACTCCTCGTCTGTTATTATTTCAAGAGCAGAAGGAAATAAAACAGAGTGTTCTTTGTATATGTGGTTTAATATTAGATCTACCATTCCTGTACTAATCTTCCACAACTTTTCTTTTAGTTCTTCAAAATTTGATGTCCTTTTTTCATTCATTTCTTTAAGTTCCTTCCTCAAATTCCTAAAAATATCATGCTCTTTCCACATAACCATAGGTGGCTTTTCAACACCATGCTTTTCAATAACCGAAAATAAAACATTTTCTTCCTTTTGAAAATAATACTCAAAATTTTCGAATTCATCGATAAACCCTTGAATCTTCACAATTAACGGCATAACTTCCGCAAAACCACCTTTTTGATTTATTTGTTCAACTAGCTTTTTAAATTCAACAACTTTTTCTTGTATATGCTCATGCTCTTTAACTAGTATATATATTGGATGCCATTTTGGGACATCAAGACTTGGTCCACTTACTTTATCTTTAAGAACATCGATGTGAATATTGCAAACTTTTCTCACTTCATCAACACTTATTCCTTCTTCTCTCATAAGCTCTTGTTCAACAATTGCTATTTCAAGAGGTGAAAATTCAGCAAGAACTTGTTGAATTTCCTTTTTTAGTTTTTCACTATCTTCTGTTTTCGTTCTCTTAATCAGATTTTTTAAATATTCCCTTTTGTTGAATACTTCACTCATATCAACACCTCCAAATTTAATTATTCTTGACTAATTAAATTTTACCATTGATTAACTCTGTATAAGTGTAACATAGGTTACGGTTTTCAGAATCAAATCTAGAAATTCTTGGCCACATAGTAAAACAATTTTTTGTTTTATTCAATGCTTTGTACTCTTAGCCTTCTTTCCATTCAATTGAGAATTGAAATAAAAAAATCTGTTGGAATTACCAACAGACTTTTTATTTCTTATTTCTATCAATCTTTAAACATCCATACCTTTATACAACCGTTTGGTTATTTGCACTGCCTCATAGTGGTTTACAATAGTCTCATAATAATTGAGCTTATACTCCAGTGGATTATGAATTTTGTAATTTTCTTCATTCTTCAATTCAGGAATATACTTTTTGATATACTCACAATTTGGGTCGAATTTTTCCGATTGTATCATGGGATTAAATATCCTAAGGGGTTTTGGGTCTGGGCCAACGGAAGCACTCCATTGCCAATTGCCAACGTTTAAAACCTCATCGTAATCAAGTAAGTACTCTCTGAAGAACTTCTCGCCAATACGCCAATCAATAAGTAAATCTTTCACTAAAAAATTAGCCACGATTAGCCTGACCCTGTTATGCATCCAATTTTCCTGTTTAAGTTGCCTAATTCCAGCATCGACAATTGGATATCCCGTCTGAGCGTTAATAAATTTCTCAAATAGCTTTTCGTCGTATCTCCATCTCACATTTCTTCTTTTTTCCAAAAATTCCAACTTATTAAACTCACTAAAATTATACTTTATATGATACCAAAACTCGCGCCATGCTAATTGCCTAACAAATTCTGGACTAACTTTACTTGCGATATTGTGTATCTTTCTTATCGATAAAACCCCAAAACGTATGTAAGGCGATAACCTAGAACTCATATCGAGCCCTGGAAAATCCCTTTGTTCTTGATACTTAGCAAAATCATAACTGCGCAACCTCTCAAATCCATAATCGTAAGTAAATACCTCATTCTTCTGATTTAGCTCTGGGAACTTAACCAGAATAGTATCTATTGTGTCCAAATCAAGGGCCACAACCTTTCTTTTTAATTCTTCGATATTTATCTCATATTCCTGACTCTCCACATACCCAAGCCACTTTTTGTAAAACGGGGTGAATACCTTGGTGTACGGTATCTTTCTAAAATCGGCAAGATAGTTATCGAACACAGCATGAAATTTCACATTATACTTCTGGCAAACTTTTTCAATATTCCTATCTCGCTCCTCACCTTGCCAAGAAAATGATTGCGCTGTATAAAGCGCATCTGGTTTATAATTTGAGAACAAAAATTCTAATATCTCATCATCTTCTCCATGAAAAACATACAAATTTATCTTCTTAGAAATATTCTTCAAAACATCGACAACAAAACCAACTTTCTGGTTGTAAGCGTTGAATTCTTTAAGGATGGTCTTATTGAATACAAAAATCGGAATGATTTTAGATGAATTTTTTAGCGCTTCAAATAATGCTTTGTTGTCATCTAACCTAAGGTCTCTTTTAAAAAGATACACAGAAAGCATATAATCACCCCACAAGGCAATTTTAGACAATTATTATTTTTAATTATACCCTATGCAAATCAAAAAAATTAAAAATAAAATTTGACAATCAAAATTAGATTTGGTATAATATAGTACAGAATATCACTTTAAACAAATGGAGGGAAAAATATGTTAGAATTAGGACAAAAAGCACCAAATTTTGAATTGGTTGACCATGAATTGAAACCTGTTAAATTATCAGAATTAAAAGGAAAAGTGGTTCTTGCGTTTTATCCGGGTGCATTCACAAGTGTATGTGAGAAAGAGCTTTGTACATTCAGAGATATGATGGCAAAATTCAACAACCTTAACGCAACGGTATTCGGAATAAGCATTGATACACCATTTGCGAACAAAGCATTCGCTGAAAAGAACAAATTAAACTTCAGATTGCTATCTGATTTTGGTGGAAACGTCGCAAAACAATACGGTGGTGTACATGAGAACTTCATCAATATTCCAAATTACACAGTGGCAAAAAGAGCTGTTTTCGTTCTTGACGATGGTGTGGTAATATATAAATGGGTAACGGACAATCCAGCAGTTGAACCACCTTACGAAGAAATACAAAAAGTTTTAGGTTAAGTTTTTAAAAAAGGAGGGAAAGAGACATGATAAGCGAAAGAGTACTTAAGGCATTAAACGAACAAGTTGGTAAAGAGATTTTCTCTTCATATCTGTATCTCTCAATGGCAACTTACTTTGACTCAATAGACCTCTTAGGTTTTGGCAAATGGATGAAAGTACAAGCCAGAGAAGAACTTGGTCATGCAATGAAGATATACGAATTTATATACGAACGTGGTGGAAGAGTTGAACTCCCAGCGATTGAAAAACCGCAATCGAATTGGGAAAGCCCACTTAAAGCATTTGAAGCAGCTTACAATCACGAAAGATTTATAACTGAAAGCATAAACAAAATCTATTCTCTTGCAAAAGAAGAAAACGATTACGCGACCCAAGAATTTTTGAATTGGTTTGTGAAAGAACAAGTTGAAGAAGAAGCTCAAACAGAACTTATACTTAAGAAACTCCAAAAATTACAAGATTCTCCTACTGCGCTTTACATGCTCGATAAAGAAGCTGGCTCAAGAGAATAATTTTAAAACACTTACAAAAAGCAAGAGCACGTTACGTGCTCTTGCTTTTGTTTTATACAATTTACACAATCTCTTTAAATCCATTCCCAAAAACCATGGGCGCTTCATTTACAACAAAGAACGCTTCCTTATCTATCTCCCTTATTTTAGCAACCAATTCATGTAGCTCTCTTCTTTTCAACGTCACGAAAAGAACTTTTCGCGGTTTTTGAGTATACCCACCTGTAGCATCGAATATAGTGACTCCTCTGTTAAGTCCATTTAATACGAATTCTTTAATCTCTTCGTATTTTTCCGAAACTATCCAAACATTTATAGACAACTCCAAACCCTTCAAAACAAAATCAATAGTTGTTCCATTCACGATAATTGCCAATATAGAATACATCCCAGTATTTATATCGTATGCGAAACCCGCGGACATACCTATGGAAAAATCAAGTACCAATATTCCAAGCCCCATTGGAAACCCAAAGAATTTGTTCATTATTTTCGCGAGTATATCTGTACCTCCAGTTGATGCATTTTGAGAAAAAGTCAAAGCCATCCCTATAGCTGTCAAAATATCGCCAAAAAACACTGCGATAATCATATCACCATTGTACTTGTAAATTGGGATTATTCTGTCGAAAAAATCGATGAAAAAGTTGAACATAAAGGTACAATAAATTGTCTTGAAGCTAAAATCGAAACCAACCAAAATAAACGCAATTAAAAATAACACTATATTTATCACATACATCCAAACACCAACCGATAGATGAATGAATCTATTTAAGACTATAGCCAACCCAGATGCCCCACCAGCTGCGATATTGTTTGGAATTAGAAAAATCACAACACCCAAAGCCGTTATCAACACACCAATTGTGGAAACAAAATACTCTTTTACAAGGCGAATGCGCTTTTCACTTCCCATGGAAATTTCACCACCCTAACACCGTATTCTCTCATCTTCTCCTCTTTGTACTTAATTTTCCCGTGCTCACCCTCGACTATCGCACCGGCATGCCCCATTCTTTTACCTTCCGGCGCATGTCTTCCCGCAAAAAAGCTCACAATATTACTTGGCTTAAACCCCATCTTAATCGCCTCAGCAACACCTATAATCTCATCTTCTCCACCAATTTCACCAATTAAAACAACCTTTTCAAAACCAAGTTTCGCGACTTCTTTAAAAGCCTCTGAGACATTCAAACCAATAACTGGATCTCCACCAAGTCCTATCCCTATAGAAACTCCATAACTTTCACCTATATACTTCGCAATCTCGTACATCAACGTCCCACTTCTCGAAATAATGGCTACCTCACCTTCTTTAAAATACTTTTCAGGCATAATACCAAGTTTTACTTTCTCTTTTGGATATATAACCCCAGGACAATTAGGACCAACCAGCGTCAGATTATTTTTCTTAACGATATCAACCATCTTTAAAGTATCATGGATAGGTACATGCTCTGTTATTACGACAAACTTCTTCACACCATTATTGAAAGCATCCAAAAATGCTTCCATTACATACGGAGCAGGCACAAAGAATATCGCCGTATCGACATTAAAACCTTTACTAACATAATCGGACAGTGTATTATAAACAGGCACATTGTGTACTTCCTTAATTTCATCATTTTTACTCACACCACAGACAACATTGGTACCGTATTCTATCATCTTCTTTGTATGGTAACTTCCATATCTACCAGTTATGCCATAAACGCAGACTTTTTCATTAGAAAAGAACATCTTTCATCAACTCCTTTTTCTTTGCCTCTTCATTTTGAATTAACATTATCAATTCGTTCATATCACTAACAGCGGTCATACCAATACTGCTAAGTAATTTTTTTGCCTCTTCTTCCTTATTCCCAGAAATCCTTAAAAACAGTTCGACATCCGGATGTCTTTCTTTAAACAAAACTATCGCCTCGGCGACTTGCAAGCAATCTGTTATGCCACCAAAAATATTAAGCACTATCTTTTTAGAAATTCTTGAAACCTTTTTCAGTGCTTCAAAAACATTCTCACGGGTCGCGCCACCACCAACGTCGTAAAAATTGGCAGGTTCAAAACCAAATTCTTTTAACATATCTATCGTTGCCATAACAATTCCTGCGCCACAACCTATAACCCCATACGAACCTCCAAGTAAAACCATCTCATTCTCTCTTCCATCCATTCGCTCTATCGCCCAATTTTGCCTAAACAAGGCATTATCATCAACGTGCATTACTGTATCAAGCATCACATATCCATTCTCGGTAACTCCGACAGGATTTATTTCTAAAAGTGTTAAATCAAGTTTTTTAAAGATATCCAACAACATTTCTGCAGTCTTCCTAAATTCAGCTGGCAAATCGCCAATTGAATACGTTTTCAAAACCTTATCTGGAAACATTCTTGACACTTCCTCTATATCAACACCACCAAACTCAGAATAAATCATCAATATATTTCTATTCGTCCTATCGATCGTAATACCAAAGTACAACTCTTTGTCGTGTTTCACAAATTCTTCAATCAATACTCCTTCCGGCATTTCACCTTTTATCTCTTTATTCACAAGCTCTCGCAACGCTCTCATACTTTCTTCCAAGTTCTTTGCGATGATTACCCCTCCAGCTTTCATCCTTCCTCCAACAAGAACCTGAGATTTCAAAACCTGTGGAAAGCCGAGCTCCAAAATCTTTTGAGTGAGTTCCTTCGAATCGATATCCTCTTCTTTGACAAATAAGCTCCTTGGTACATAAAAACCATGTTCGCTCAAAAGTCTTTTCCCCACATACTCTTGAATCTTCATAGAAATCCCCTCCTCACAACTTTTCTAGGATTTTCAAGAATTTTAAAACAGAAAATTTCCCAAAAATCTATGGTTTTTGGGAATGCCATCCTACGAAGGCAGGTCTCCCGACTTGTGGCTCATCCTACTCTGCTCGCCTTCCCAGCTAAAAAAGCCAGTGGCCAGTTGAGCATTTCGTCCCCACTCACGGTGGCCCGACCGTCCCGGATTCTCACCGGAGTTCCCTATTAAGCCTTTCGGCACCTTCGCAGTTTGGAATATTAACTTTTTCACAACTTTATTCTAAATCATTCACAAGATAATGTCTAGTCGAATAACGCCTTTGAAATCATTTTTTCTTACCAAATAAGGATTTTTAAATTATCCTATCTTTCTAATGCTTTTGTATGGACAACTTTCCAAATTCAAATTTGTAAATAACCTATTCAAAAATACTATCTAAATCCTCGATTTTTAAATCTTCAATGCTCTTATCCTCTGAGTACTTTATCTGAGCAAGCTTCACTTTATTTGAACCATCTAATATATACCTTGCCAAAGCTTTATCTATGGGCGAAAGATTTTCTTCAAAAATTTTATCTTTCTCCACCCAAACGAGTTCTCCTTCATCACTTTGGATAAATTTGTCACTATTCAATTCTGCCACGAATATAAAAAGTACCCAATTGTAATGCTCCGGTCCTTCTTCAGATGTTACCATTTTCAACCTAAGATTGTTGAGTTCAAGTCCTGTTTCTTCTCTAAATTCCCTTCTAATTGCTTCTTCTATCCCTTCTCCATCTTCAACCTTTCCACCAGGTGGAACAAGAAATCCAGAAAAAGGCTCTCTTGTTCTATTAATAAATAAAATCTTCCCATCGTATTGCGCATAGCATATAACTGCTAACCGTTGCTTTGGGCTCTTGATAAGCTTTTGGGCTATCTCCGTGTATTTCACATTATCCAACTCCAATCCTAGTGTATATTTTATATATTTTTACCACTCCAACAACAATTAAATTATACCAAAAACTCTAAGCAAATTCTCAGGAAAGCATAAGGATTTTCTCAGCTTGGATGAATATAATTGGGATGTAAATATGAGAAATGAGAAACAAGCAACAAAAAAACCACACCTTGCTCTTAGGAGGCGATAGTATGAAAAAGGTAAACAAGTTAACTCTCACACTGATTCTTGGAATTTTAACAGCTGGTATTATGTTACTCTTCTCTTCAACAACTTTAAGCGCAGCACAAACAACAAGACTGATTTCTTACACTCCAACAAGTACACTTACTCAAGATGATATTAAAAGTCTTCAAATGATGATTCAAGAAGAAAAACTTGCAAGAGACGTATACAAAACACTCTATGAAATTTACAAACTCCCCATATTCAACAACATAACACGCTCTGAACAAAACCACATGGATGCAGTTAAAGCTTTACTTGACAAGTACGATATAGAAAACCCACTTAAGACAGATGAAATAGGAAAGTTTGCGTACCCAGAGTTCGAAAGTCTATACAATCAATTAGTTTCAGAAGGTAAAAAATCATTAACCGATGCTCTCAGCGTTGGAGTGAAAATTGAAAAGCTTGATATCAAAGATTTAGAAGAAGCCATTTCCAAAACAAGCAATGAAGATATAAAGGTAGTTTACGGCTATCTGAAAAATGGGTCAGAAAATCACTTAAGAGCATTTTCAAAATAAGTATAAAGTAAAAAATTTAAGCAAATTCTAAGTTTTCAATAAGTACTTTTTAAGGTTAAATGGATATACTTAGATTGTCCTTCGTAAAGAGGGAAAAAAGAAAAAGAAAAAAACAAAAAACTACAGGGAAGGCAAAAGGAGGTTGGAAGTATGAAGAAGATATTAGTGGTATTAACGGCAGGAGTTCTTTTGGTTGGTAGCATATTCGCATTCGGTCCAGCAACGGCAAATCATGGTTACTGCTATGGAGTGACAACTCAGTCTCAAGCACAAGCTCAGACACAGGTTCAAACTCAACTTCAAACACAGCAAGTTACCGCAACAAGACTTTACAGAAATCTTCCCGCAGATGCAACTTTAAGCGCAACACAAGAATTCAAAGGTACAATCAAAGAAGTATCATGGGACGTACAAAACGGATTTGTTCTCAAAATACAAGTTGGAAATGATGTATACGATGTCCACGCAGGTCCGATATTCAGAGCAGTCTCACTTAAAGCAGGGCAATCGATTGAAATTAGCGGGCGATTAGTAACAACAAGCACATCAAAATACATAGTTGCGGAAAAAGTTGTAATAGATGGAAAAGAAGTAAACGTTGACGACGTAATGCCAGAAAGATGCAACAGACAAGCAGCACAAAAAACATCTCAAAGAATGCCAAACAGAGGTCCAAGGATATAACCGTAAAGACAGAGGTAAATACAGAAAATGCGTACCGAAAGGTACGCATTTTCTTTTATTATAAGTACTATAAATATCGTGGTATAATTTAAGGAAATAAAGGAGGTGGGATAAATGAGGTATATAAAACTTGGTGGCGAGATAGAAGTCCCAATTATCGGTTTAGGTTGCATGAGGATTTGGGATAAACCCATTGAAGATGTTGTAAAGCTAATAAACACATCTTTAGAACTTGGAATAAATTTCTTCGACCACGCTGATATTTACGGTGGCGGAAAATCAGAAGAGGTATTCGCAAAGGCTTTGGAACACGTAAAAATACCAAGAGAGAAAATCATCATACAAACTAAATGTGGAATTCGAAGTGGATTTTACGATTTTTCAAAAGAACACATAATATCTTCCGTTGAGAAAAGTTTAAAGCGTTTAAACACCGATTATATCGACATCCTCCTTCTCCACCGCCCGGACACATTGATGGAGCCAGAAGAAGTTGGCGAAGCATTCACATATCTTCACAGCAGAGGAATGGTTAGATACTTCGGTGTGAGTAACTTTAACCCAATGCAAATCGAATTGCTAAGTACTGGAATTAATTACAAAATATTAACCAATCAACTCCAGCTTAGCTTAACAAATACTGGGATGATAGATTTCGGTATATTCACAAACACTAAATTCCCCCAATCAATCAACAGAGATGGAAGTGTATTGGAATATTCAAGGATAAAAGGCATAACAATTCAAGCTTGGTCGCCATTCCAATGGGGTGATGAACAAGGAAATATAAGGGGTGTATTCTTAGACGACCCGAAATTTGCTAAACTCAACGATGAAATAAATAAACTTTCCCAGAAATACAACGTCTCCAAAGAAGCAATAGCTATCGCTTGGATATTAAGACACCCCGCAAAAATCCAAGCAATTGTGGGAACAACAAACCCTGAAAGACTAAAACGAATAGCCCAAGCAACGGAAGTATGGCTCACAAGAGAAGAATGGTATGGCTTGTATATCGCAGCTGGCAATATGATACCATAGCTAATCAAAACTCTCAAAACTCTATACCCTTGCGTGCCATTACGCCTTTTTGGTAATAATGCTTTATTTCTTTCATCTCCGTAACCAAATCGGCGATGTCTATGAACTCTTGAGGAGCATATCTTCCAGTGAGTATTATCTCCATATCTCGCTCTTTTGGAACTTTGCTAATCACATCAATAACATCTTTTGCGGTAAATAAATTATAGTACACTGCAACATTAACTTCATCGAGGATGACAATATCGTACGCTCCATCCTCGATGACTTTTTTTATTTTATTCAAGCCATTTCTTGCAAGCTCGATATCTTCCTGTGTTGGCTTGTTTTTGATAAAACAATTCCTCCCGTACTGTTCTATCACCAAATTTGGAAGATAATTAACAGCATCAAGTTCGCTGTATTTCATACCCTTTATAAACTGCCCTATGTAAACCTTCTTTCCAGCGCATATAGCCCTTAAAGCTAATCCAAACGCTGCTGTTGTTTTTCCTTTTCCATTTCCAGTGTAAACGTGTATATATCCCATCTTTTAATCCTCCCAAATCATATATCCAAAACCAGATAAGCATTTTTCTCTGTTACATGCTTCCCAACTATTTTGAAATTTATCGGTTCTTTAAATATCGGACCATCGTACACAAACGTATGGTACTCCCCATTTTCACCGGATAAATCTACACCAAGTTTTTCAATACGCCTGATGGTTTCACGATTGTGTAAATCCAGTCCTAGCAAATCTTCTAAACCATTTTTGACTGCCACGATAATAGCTTTAAAACCAAAGTTTAAAAATTCCTCCAAGAGCTTTTCTCTTTTTTCCAACCATAATGGTTCCAAAACCTTAACGTTATACGTACCGCATACTTTCTCAACCCAATCTCTATGTTCCTGTAAATCAATATCACCAAATATTCCTATCCCGCCTTTTGCGTACTCTTTTAAAAACTTCAAAAACTCACTTTCGTAACTCTCCCACGAAGCGCACCTAATTACTGATTTCGCCCCTATACTCTCAGCTTGAGCTTTAATAAGTGATTTGGGCAAGCCGTGCGCGCGAGTTCTTTCACAATTTTCATCGAACATAGTAAATAAGATATCGACTTTCTCAACTTCCTTGAAATCCTTAAGCGCCCTGTACAAAGCTAACGCGCTGTCTTTTCCTCCACTCCACGATGAAAATACCATTCTTCAACCAACCTCCTAAGCTTTTCGTTCGCACCTCTATCCTTTAACCCCACCCTTACAAACCCATCCATCCCAAAGTCTTCCATCGTTCTCACATGTAACCCGTTTCTATGCATAAACTTTTGAAATTCCTCAGAATCACCAACATCAATCACTAAATAGTTCGTCTTTGAATTGAAAAAGGAAAAATTCTTGAATCTCTCTCGCTCTTTTTTAAAATACTCAGAAGACTCTGATAAAAAAGCTTTGTAATCATCAAAATTCTCTATTAAACTCTTCAAAACGGCGTAACCGCTCCCGCCTATACCCCAAGGCATACGGTATTTTTCGAATACTTCTCTAAAACTCCGACTCTTAACATACCCAATGCGCACACCAGGCACACCTAAAATCTTCGTAAAAGTTCTCACAATAATCAAATTGTCCAAATTATCCAATTCACACAACTCAAATTGCTCACCTTTAGGTACAAAATCTATAAACGCTTCATCTAAAATTATCATCACTTCTTTACCGTATTTTTTGTAAATATCTTTTACAAAATCGCTGAAGTTCGTATATTCTCCCGTTGGATTATTCGGATTTCCCGTTATTAAAACACACCTACTGGAATTTTTTCGCTCTTCAAAGATAACTTTCTCTATCCTTTCAAAATAATCTTCTTCACTTTGAAAAACTCTAATTTTAACAATCTTACTCGCTGAAAATCTCGCAACCCGCTCGTATTCTGTATAATTCGGTTCTGGGATTATAACCACTGCATCTTTCACAAAAGTCCATCCGATTATATGAAACGCCTCGGTGGCACCAGCAACTATTACCGAATCAACCCCAAACTTTTTCCTGAACTCATCTTCTAACCATTCAACGTAAGTGTACATCCTTTCATACTTTACACTCTCTTTCAGTGCTTCTTTCACAAAATCTGGTATGAAAGGATTGACTGAGATAGAAAAATCTATTAACGTCCCGTCATTTATACCACCATGCATGAAAAAACCACCACCAAAATTATCAGAAAAACAACCTTTTTGTACAATCTAAGGGCTTTTCCCAAATCTTCCATATCTGGTAATTTCCCATCGAATTTGTAATAACCAATCTTTTCAAAACCTAAACCGAGCACTCCAGCGAAAGCGCTCATCGGATAAGTAGCGTTAATCTTTATCCCACCATACTTTTTGATATACTCCCAAGAACGTTTAAAATTGAAGAAAGATATAAACAACGCGGTCAACCTAGACGGTACCAAATTAAGCAAATCGTCAAACCGCGCGGGAAACTTGCCAAACCATTCGTACCTTGCGTTTCTGTAGCCAAACAACGCATCGTATGTATTCACAACACGGTAAACAACCGCTCCAGGTAAACCAAACAGCACGTAATAAAACAAAGGTCCAGTAATACTATCGGATATATTCTCAGCGAGACTCTCAACAGCCGCAGAGTAAAGATGAGACTTATCAAGCTTTGAAGTATCACGCGAGACTATCATAGAAACATTCTTTCTCAATAACTCAACATCATTTGTATAACATCGTTTTACGTGCTCATAAAGTGACCTGATAGAAAATGTGGATTTGAGAATACAAACCTCAAAAATCATCGTTATTGTGAATCTTTTTGAAAAACTTTGGAGAAAGTATCCTAATCCTCCCCAAATAATCAACTCTACGATTAGCGAAATCATTCCAAGAACAAAAGAAACAGCTTTTGAACTTCTCGATTTGTAAATATTATCGAAAAACTTTCCCACACGTCCCATGTAAACAACTGGGTGGATAACACTAGGAAACTCCCCGAAAAATAAATCAATTATCAAAGCAAGTAAAAACACTAAAACCTTTTCGTTTATTCCCATCATAACCCTAAAATACGCTCCAGTTTTTGAATTTGTATATTCGAAATAACGTGCTCAGTTATCCTTTCAATCTCAGCATCTATAGCTGAAATATCTTCTAATGTATTCAATTCACCAAACTTAGACACTTTTAAATCTTCGTCTGGTAATTTATTCTCCAAATAAGGAATTGTGCCGAAATATTCAATTGAATACCTTTGAGCTAATTGATTTGGAAAATCACCAAGCAACGTTTTATCACCGTGAAACTTATTAAAAATAAATCCCTTCACAAGACTTCTTTCATTGCCTTCTAACAATTCCATAGTGCCTGCAACTTGCGCGAACGCGCCACCAAGAGAAATATCCGCAACTAACACAACAGAACTTTGAACAGACATAGCTATACGCATATTGACTATCTCTCTATCTCTTAAATTCGGTTCAGCACAAGAGCCCGCGCCTTCTATTATTACCAAATCATTCTCCCTTTCCAAATCTTTGAGTATGTCGACGATCTTTTCCAATATACGTTTTTTCTCATCGTACATATACTCACGTGAATCGAAAGAATCTACATACTCTCCCAAAAAATACGCTTCCAACTTCCCCCTTGGAACAATTAGAAGTGGATTCATATACACATGTGGCTCTTTCTTACACGCTATCGCTTGGAAATACTGAGCAATAGCTATCTTCACACCGCCAATATCTACAAATTTACTTGAAATATTCTGAGCTTTAAAAGGGAAGACATTCAAACCCTTGTTTGTAAAATACCTGCACAGAGCAAGTGTAATTGTCGATTTCCCAACATTTGACATAGTGCCTTGCACCATCAAAAACACAAAATTCACCCTCTCAAAATAGCTTAAACTTAAATTAAATAATTTAAAATCAGTAAAACAACTATCTGACCAATCAAACAACTTCCACCCAACACGTCACCCGTTACACCTCCGATTTGCTTTTCCGAAACCTTTGAAATCAAAAAACCTACCAACCAAGAAGAAAAGATAGAAACTAAAAATAGTTTCACGTCGATTAATAAGAGTGGTAACGTAAATAACGTCGCAGGTACAAGAAGAAATCTATTAAACGGAAATAACATAGCGCCAAGTCCTTCATTCTTTGCTGGTTTTGAAAATACTAAAACAACATCCATGGTGTAACGCCCAAAGACACTGCCAAAAACAAAAGCGACAGGTTCAATAGACGTAATCAGTTCCCAAAAGACAATTACATACAAAACACCATAGAAAACAGCAAATGGCCCAACGTTGCCCTTACTCATTATCTCAAGTCGTCTACTCTTAGAAGACTGATTCAAAAACCCATCAAGTGTATCTAAAAGGCCATCGAAATGGAATAAATCAAAAAGATAAAATCCCAAGACAATAGATAACAAAGGTGCAATTATCCCAAAATTCAAAGAAAGAAAACTCCCTGTAAAATAAATCAAACCCGGAATATAGCCAACTATTGTGAAATAAGCTGGTATTCGTTTCATCCTGACTTCCCAATCAGACAACTCCCCTAATTTCACTGGCAATCTTGATATGAAAGAAAAAGTTAGCAAGATATCCTTTAAACTATCTTGCATACAACTTCACCTTCTTAAAAGCCTTCCAAAGCTTTAAAGAGTCAATTAAATCATTCAAATCGAATATCTCAAAACACACGTATTCAATTTCGTACATCCTATCACCCAATATAGAATACATCTGCTCAAGCGTTTCTAAATTAAGCTTTCTATGGTCTTTACCATTCTCAATACCCATAACATGAAGCTCAACAACATTACTCAGAAAAGCATCATCAACCTTCACACCCAGCAAATGATGCCCTATATCAAAAACCGTCCTTTTGAAATTTACAACTTTTTCTTTTAAATTCTCAACAGATATCCGCCCGCCAAAATCACCGTTGAGCAAATCGTAAAATTCTTCACCATCGTAAGGATGAAGGACATAATTAACAACAGGCAACTTTCCATCAAAATAATTCAAAACACTCCCAACATTCTTCAAACTATCGGTTGGTAAATGTATGGAATACTTAAGGCCATAATTTTCACTGAGAGTTCTGAGCTTACCGATTTCCCTTTCGAACAAATCAAACGTATCCGAATCCCACGTATAGACTAATAATTCAACGAAATCGACAAGTTGGGCAACTAAACGAGCGTTTTCGTAATAAGTACCAGGTACAAGCCACGAAGTAGTACCAATCAATTGCCTCTCTGCTCTCTTCATTTTATCCGTACCCCTATTCCACTCACAACTAAATAAACTTGGTCAGATATATTAGCAATTTTTGAATTCAACTTCCCTAGAGTTTCAACATATTTTCTTGCAAGCTCATTTTCTGGAATAACGCCCCAACCAACCTCGTTAGTAACAATTATCAACTCGCATTTCACATTCTTAAACGATTCCAACAGCTTATCTAAATAATTATCTATGTTAACCGCATAATAATACAAATTCCCAAGATATGTTGTAACACACTCAAAGACTATAACATCGTACTTATCGGCGATACTATTAAGAGTATCTGGAACGTTAATTGGTTCCTCGTACGTATCGAAATCATTTCCCCTCTCCGCTTTGTGCTTTTCGATACGTTTCTTCATCTCTTCATCGAAAGGTACGCCCGTTGCCAAAAATGCCTTTTTATTGTACTTTTCAGAAAGTTTCAAAGCGAAAGAACTCTTCCCACTCTTCACACCGCCAGTTACAAGAATCATCACTGATCAGTCCCTTTCGAAACACCCGCACTATCGAATGTAGCCATTTCCCTAATCATCTTTATTGCGGCTTCGATTATCGACATAGAAAGCACTGCACCAGTACCTTCACCAAGGCGCATGTCAAGGTCAAGGATAGGCCTCAAGCCTAAAGTATCTAAAATCACCTTGTGACCTTTCACCTTCGATTTGTGACCCGCGAAGACATATTCCCTTACTTCTGAATTAATCTCCCAAGCCAATAACAAACCAGCGGTTGTTGGGAAACCATCGATGATAATCGGCACACCCATCTCAGCAGCTTGAAGAATAAAACCTGCCATCTCGCCTATACAAAAGCTTCCAACTTTCTGGAGTACATCGATTGGATCGGACGGATTTGGCTTATTTACCTCAATTGCCTTTAAAACCGCCCTTTTCTTGTTCTTCAATTCCTCTGTACTTATCGGTGTCCCAATATCGATTATCTCGGTTATATCGTATCCAAAAGCAACCGCAATTGCCGTGGCGGTTGTTGTATTACCAATCCCCATATCGCCAACTGCGAGCAAATCGGCACCATCTTCTATCGCCTCACGCGCTATTTTCCTCCCGTACTCTATACACAACAACGCTTGTTCCCTTGTCATCGCAGGGCCTTCCGTAAAATCATTCGTCCCAAAACCAACCTTTGCTCTGATAAGATAAGGAGATTCAATCGGAAAATCACCATCAACACCTGCATCGACAACATAAACAGTTGCTCCAACGTGTCGTGAAAAAACATTAATAGCGGCTCCACCGTTGAGAAAATTGTACACCATCTGCTTTGTAACTTCTTTTGGATAAGCTGAAACCCCTTGCTTAACAACCCCGTGGTCTCCCGCAAATACATAAACCCTCTTATCTTCAGGAAGATCTGGAATAACCTTACCCTGGATAAGCCCCATTCTAAGAGCTAAGTACTCAAGATATCCCAAACTTCCAACCGGTTTTGTAAGATTATTGAGCCTTCTCAAAATATCGTTACGTAAAGTTTCTTTGTTAATCTTCCTCCCTGTTTCCATACACCTCTCCCCCTTACTTTCTAATCCACGTTATAATAATTTAAAAACAAATTTTCCTGAAAAGCCCAAGCTTTCAGGAAAGAAATCTACCTAATGTCGGTCTCCCGGCTCGTGGTTCATCCTACTCCCTACGCCTTCCCAGCTCATCGAAATGAGCCAGTGGCATCAATGTAGGTTTCGTCCCCACTCACGGTTGCTGGGCAGCCCCGGATTTCCACCGGTGTTCCCGGCACACTAGGTAGTCAAACTTATTCGGTTTGTTTTTATTCTACCATACAAATATTCAAATTCAAATTATTATTTGATATAATTAAATCGCAAAACCATACTAAGGAGGGAGAGAACGATGATGAAAAAGTTTGGATTGCCTTTTTTATTAATTTTGCTTTCCTCTTTTCTTATTTTCAATTTAGTCTCTAGCTGTAACCGTTCAAATACGCTGCATATTTACAACTGGGCAGATTATATCCCCGAAGAGGTTATACAAGAATTCGAAAAAGAATACAATTGCAAAGTCGTGTACGATACGTACTCTTCAAACGAAGAAATGTACTCAAAACTTAAACAAGGCGGGACTGGTTACGACATCGTCTTCCCATCTGGAGACCATGTCAGAATGATGATAAAAGATGGGATGTTGGAAAAATTGGATCTTTCTAAGATACCGAACATAAAAAATATTGACCCTATCGTCCTTTCGAAAACAACATTCGACCCAGACCATGAATATTCCATTCCATACATGATGGGAACAACGGGAATTATTGTAAATAAAAAATTCTTGAAAAACTTTGAGAAATCCTGGAGCATATACGAACGCGCGGATTTAAAGAACAAGCTCACATTACTTGACGACATGCGCGAAGTGTTTGGAGCCGCGCTCAAATATTTAGGATACTCTGTCAATTCAACCAACCCAGATGAAATCGAACAGGCAAAGCAAGTAATATTAAAATGGAAGGAAAATATCATCAAATTTGACGCCACAACTTACGCACAAGGAGTGGTTAATGGCGAATTTTGGGCAGTCCATGGTTATCCAGAAAACGTCTTCCAATTAATTCCAGAAGATGAACGCGATAACTTCGAATTTTTCGTTCCAAAAGAAGGAGGTACACTCTGGATAGATAGCATGGTAATTCTCAAAACATCGAAAAACAAAGACTTGGCTTACAAGTTCATAAACTTCATCCTTAGACCGGAAATCTCAGCAAAGATTTCAGATTTTCTCATGATTCCATCACCCGTTACGGATGCGGTAAATTACAAAGAAGTGGCAAATATATATGAAATCTCAGACCTTGAGAACTGCGAAATAATCGATTACCTTGGTGATAAAATCGACCTTTACAACAAAGCCTGGGAGGAAATTATAAAATAAACATTCTGCCTTAAAATTAAAAAATGGCTTCGGTAATAAACCGAAGCCATTTTCATTTATCAAAAATATCTTCTCACCAAATCACTGTACTTCTTCTTTCCAATATTCTCAATATTCATTAAATCTCTAAATCTTGACACCTCTTTTATCTCACTTATACCAAAAAGTGAAGCATTACTTATTTCTTTCAAAGCCTCTTTCAAAGCAAATTCTTCCAATGGACCTTTTTTGTAATCTAAAGTCACGATTATACGGCAATCGAGAGAGTATAAATGCTCAACGATTATACTCTCAACAGACTCCCAATCTAGCTTTCCAAGCCCTGCACCCAATTTTGGTATCGCTATCGATTTAACATTCGAGTTAACAATCTTTTCTCTTAGCTTTATCACACCACTTTCTATCCATTCTATTTTCGAAGGGAATTTAAAATCATCTTTCGTTGCCACGTTATAAATTCTTATTTTCTTTTTGCCTCTTTCTAAAGGGTTGATTGATTTATAATAACTAGCCTCGGATTCGTATTCCCACACATCGCCTGGCTTAATCTTCCCTTGCTGGCACAATTTCTTGTACTCACTTTCCATTTCTGGAAATCTTAAGGCAAATTCTAGCGCCAATCCTTTCCCCATATAACCTTTCGTATTAATCGTATTTACAACCGCCTCAACTTCCCCCAAATGCTCAAAAACAGAATATGGGGACAAAATTATCATTCAAATTCCTCCTCAAAGAACAAATCCTTTATATGCGTGCTCGATGTATACACCTCAATCTTATACTTATATTTCCCTAATATTTTCTTTACTAATTCAAAATTTTCCTTTTTAACAAATACCCTTGAAATAAAATCAGCTGGCACATACCCCAGTACTAAAACCTCAGACTGCATAATTTGCTTTAAATCATCATTATTCCCCCAAGAATAACTCATTATATCATTGTAATTTTGAAGGATTTTATCTGGCTTCTTACTTATTATAGCTTTATCAGTAGAAGCATTTCTAAAAGAATATTGTATATTCCAATCTTTTGATAAAATTCTGTTAGAAATCTGAAGAACCGCTATCTTCCTTTTTTCTTTGAGATATCTGTACAACATAGCGTTTCTGGGATTTATATATAGATTCACATAATCATGAAGACTGTGACCGTCAACAACCTTTTTAGCCCTTCTGCTTTGAACATCTTGGTCAGAAAAATCCACAAATTTGTAATTCCTCTTTTGTAGTTCATTCCTTGAGAATATCCTCCCATACCTTAATATACTATCGAGATTTTCTATGGGCGTAATATAATACAAATATTTTATTCTATACCTCGGATCCCTTTGATCCCAGATAGAACCTCTACGATTTCGACGTAAATTCATGGTAAAATTTAACACTGCGTTGAGTTCCTTATCGTTTAATGAATTCAACAAGTATTCATCTACACTGTAACCAAGATTTTCCATGAAGAAAATTATTGTTTTATTAATTATTTCCTTGTTCACTTTTTTATCATCACCTTTCTCGCTAGAAAAAGAGCATGCATTTAGTTTGAGCAAAGTAAAAGTTTGTTAAGATAATTATTCTTCTTTTAGTCAAAATTAGTAATATTCTTCTCTACGTTTCTTTGCCTCATAAGCACCAATTAGGAATTTCACAACGGCAAACAATTCATCTTTATCAAAATCCATAAGAGAAGTAAAGGCTAATCCAAAAATTTCGGAAGATAAATATATTATTTCCTTTAAAAGATCTTCTACTGGAATTTCGCTTACATCTTTTTTCGATTTGTCAATATACATACCCTTATCCTCCCTTAATCTTAAATTTTTGAGTGATTAATTATACTTAATTATTTTCTAATCTACGTTTTTTATTTTATCAGAAAAATACCCAAAAACCAACAACCAAATTCATATTGATTTATTTTCATAAAATAATTGCGCAAAGTTTTGCTTTTTTATACTTCAGCTTAGCCTCCCTTATTAACAAGTTTTCATACCATACAAAGAAACTTTCCTTCCTTGAAAAAAAATAATCATCCAAAACTGTTTCAAAGAAAATTTACCTAAAAAATGCCAATTTAAATTTTAGAAAGCCGCTTGAGCATCCACGTCAAGCGGCCTCCGACTAATAACACTTCTAGCCTCTTTACAATGACTAATTACCAACTTTCATTCATTAAAATGGTGGCCACAATTTAAAAACCAGCGGGTCAGAAAAATACATGCAGCTGAATAAACCAAAAATAATAATACCAACCAACAACGGCCATTTCAAAACCCAAAACATACCTTCATCTGTTTTCTTGTAAAGCCAATCACACAAAACATATCCAACAATACAGGCTAAAAACTCAATAAAATACATTCTTTCACCTCCATATTATAGTTTTCTGATTTTAGTATGATAGGTTTTTATACAACACAAGAATCAATATTTTCCCCACAATAATGCTTTGAATAGAAACCCATGTGAGTTTACACATATAATATTTCTTTAATTGTCAATCTCCTTCAAAAAATAGTTCCACTTTGAGCAAAGTAAATAAAAAAACAGTGCCATAAGCACTGTTTTTTTCTATATCTTTCATGGAATATTCACTTGCTAAATGAAGAAAAATAACACTAAACATGAAACATAATATCATTTTAGTTTCCATCTCTTTCAGAGAGTAGTTCCTTCCTAAGAAACGCTTTTAGTTTGAATATGTTGACAGGGGGTTTCCCTGTGTTTCCATCTCTTTCAGAGAGTAGTTCCTTCCTAAGGATAGTATGGTAAGAAACATTATACAAGAACTGGAAAAAAGTTTCCATCTCTTTCAGAGAGTAGTTCCTTCCTAAGGAAATTATCTATGGAAAAACGATTATATATGGATCCTCGATGTTTCCATCTCTTTCAGAGAGTAGTTCCTTCCTAAGTCGTCGCCCAGATAATGACAAGACTGCCGGAAGGAGTGAATTTCCATCTCTTTCAGAGAGTAGTTCCTTCCTAAGAGTGGTACTAGTAATTCTCAATGAATGCGGGAAAAGGAAAGTTTCCATCTCTTTCAGAGAGTAGTTCCTTCCTAAGTGGAGAAATTGCTCCGACTCCTGATACAGCTGGAAACCACCGTTTCCATCTCTTTCAGAGAGTAGTTCCTTCCTAAGAACAATTCCAACAAGGGGGCGTAAAGCTCCCATTTTTTTTTGTTTCCATCTCTTTCAGAGAGTAGTTCCTTCCTAAGAGCCTCACCGATCAGGAGTTTAGCTCCTGGTCGGATCAGGAGTTTCCATCTCTTTCAGAGAGTAGTTCCTTCCTAAGTATGGCGAAATTAAGCAAGGGACAACTAGTTGGCATAATAGTTTCCATCTCTTTCAGAGAGTAGTTCCTTCCTAAGCAATAGTAACAAGTAGTGGGTGGGGGCGAAAGCCCCCATTTGTTTCCATCTCTTTCAGAGAGTAGTTCCTTCCTAAGAGCCTCTCGGACCAGTCCTTTTCGGACTGGTCCGACCAAAGTTTCCATCTCTTTCAGAGAGTAGTTCCTTCCTAAGGGTTCAACTCATTATCGGCTAAAGAACAGCAATTAATATTGTTTCCATCTCTTTCAGAGAGTAGTTCCTTCCTAAGATCGGTCATTTTTGATCGATCTCGTCAGGACCGCCATCAAGTTTCCATCTCTTTCAGAGAGTAGTTCCTTCCTAAGCCATCAAGAGGCTGACTTACGTCAGCCTCACCGACCAGGATGTTTCCATCTCTTTCAGAGAGTAGTTCCTTCCTAAGCAAAATTGAAAGGAGGTGGGTCCCAAAAAGTAACAACAAAGTTTCCATCTCTTTCAGAGAGTAGTTCCTTCCTAAGTCCGGCGGGAAGAAGTAGTGGGGCGAAAGCCCCATTTTTTTGTTTCCATCTCTTTCAGAGAGTAGTTCCTTCCTAAGGAAAGGACTTTGTTGCTAGATACCATCAGGATCGCCCTTCAGTTTCCATCTCTTTCAGAGAGTAGTTCCTTCCTAAGTAAGATGTGGCGATGATTTCCACACAACATACCTGTTTTACAGTTTCCATCTCTTTCAGAGAGTAGTTCCTTCCTAAGACAATAGTAACAGCAAGTAGTGGGGCGAAAGCCCCATTTTTGTTTCCATCTCTTTCAGAGAGTAGTTCCTTCCTAAGTTTTTAATCGATCTCGTCAGGACCGCCTTAAGGAGGCTGACTGTTTCCATCTCTTTCAGAGAGTAGTTCCTTCCTAAGATAGGTCGTTTTTAATCGATCTCGTAAGGACCGCCTTAAGGGTTTCCATCTCTTTCAGAGAGTAGTTCCTTCCTAAGTATTGATAAAATCACAAGGTCACAAATTTTGGTTTGCTGACGTTTCCATCTCTTTCAGAGAGTAGTTCCTTCCTAAGTGCCTGAGAATGAGGTTGTAACATTAGAAGTAGAAAGCTTGTTTCCATCTCTTTCAGAGAGTAGTTCCTTCCTAAGGAATTCCAACAAGAAGTAGTGGGGCACGTAAGCCCCCATTTGTTTCCATCTCTTTCAGAGAGTAGTTCCTTCCTAAGATAGGTCGTTTTTAATCGATCTCGTCAGGACCGCCTTAAGGTTTCCATCTCTTTCAGAGAGTAGTTCCTTCCTAAGAAGAGACAGTATTCCTTTTGAAAGCATGTCGTGTGGATTAAGTTTCCATCTCTTTCAGAGAGTAGTTCCTTCCTAAGTTGAAAATTGAATAGCTTCTGCCGAAATCCTGAGACACCAGTTTCCATCTCTTTCAGAGAGTAGTTCCTTCCTAAGTGAATTTCTTCAACCTTTATCAGCTCATCTCTCAACTTCTGTTTCCATCTCTTTCAGAGAGTAGTTCCTTCCTAAGAGTGAATAGCTTCTGCCGAAATCCTGAGACACCACCAAAAGGTTTCCATCTCTTTCAGAGAGTAGTTCCTTCCTAAGAGAAATAACCGTTGGTTCGGACAGTTATTGGGCAATCAAAGTTTCCATCTCTTTCAGAGAGTAGTTCCTTCCTAAGAGTTACCTTCCAAAATATGCATAAATTCTATTATCTTGGAACGCGATTTTCCCTACCTCAAAAGTTTGATTGTCTAAAAAATTTTTAGTTTGACTAATTTTGCTTTTATCTTCTTTATTCATGCCGATTCCCAACCTATTTTTTAGCTTGTTACCACTTAAATTACCATGAATACTTGCTTGGTTCAATCTCTTCACAATCGAAATATGGTTGTAACAATAGGTAGGGAAACGGTATTTCGTAATGCTAACATTCTAAGATATTTCTTTATTTATGCGCTTTTCTGAATTTTAGTCAAGCTAAAAAGTTGAGAGGATCAATTATTCATGCTGATTTTGGATTGATTGAGTTTTTAGTGCTGTTAAAAAATGATTTTATTTAAATGCAATTAAGATTATTGCGAATGATTATCAACACTTTATGGGAGTTTTTGATATTTTGGTGTTCTTTGATTAAATTATACCACATTTCTTTATTTTTTTGTCAATGAAATATCTTTACATTAATAAAAAAGGCCAAAGCTTGAGCGTATTCAAGCTTTGGCCAAATTCATTCGAGTATATGTTCATATGGAATATAGAATTTCCATTCTTCCAACATAAATCTTCAAACTAGTTTTTCACTTGCTTTACTTGTTGATTTTTGGATATACAAGTTCTACGGGAATATAAGCATACTTGTCGTCTTCCGTTTTCTTTATATAATTGCGTAAAACCATCTCTTGAATTAGTCCTTCTATTTCTTTCGCAAAGTATACTTTCCCTGGTGTGTAAGGAGCTTCTATTGTTAATGCTTTTATTTCTTCCATACTCATTGGTTTGCCAGCCATTCTCAAATTCTTTATTATGAATCTCATATAATTGTATTGATATTCAGTAAACATACTTGTGCTTACCATGTAAGTAATTTTCTCTTCCTTTTGAAGTTTTTTTGAATTTTGCGATTTATTCAATAATATTTCGGCTGGTTTTTCTTTTAATATCTTTTTTATTAGTTCATCTAATTCACTGTGAAAGACACGAGAACGCAGGAATATCTTCAAATTAACTTCTTTATTTGCTGATTTTGGGTATACTAGTTCTACAGGAAGATAGTCATACTTGCCGTCTTTTGTTTTCTTTATATATCTGTGAAAAACCATCTCGTTAACCAGCCCCTCTATTTCTTTCGCAAAGCGTACTTTTCCTGGTGTGTAAGGGGCATAAATTGTTAATTCTCTTATTTCGTCCATACTCATTGGTCTACCAGCTATTCTCAAATTCTTTATTATGAATCTCATATAATTGTATTGGCATTCAGTGAACATACTTGCGCTTACTACACGAGTAAATTTCTTTTCTTGCTTAAGTTTTTTAGACTTTATTACTTTATTAAATAATTTCTTAGCTGCTTTTTTCTTTAATATTTTCTTTATTGTTTCGTCCAATTCATTGTGAAAAACGTGAGAATGGCTGATAACTTTTTCAAATGATACCTTGCAACCCATTTCTTCAAATTTGCTTTTTAGCTGCAAGAATTTAATCCCACTTTCGGTGAAAAATTCTTCTTTCACCATTTTTTTGGCAGGTTTTTTTTCATCAAATTCAAAATCATTATCTTCCTTATTTTCTTCCAATAGTTCTTTTTTGCCATATCTAGTTAGAAGATTTTCTATATTCATTTGGTCAGTAGCCAAAACTATGTGTTCATTTTCAAAAGTTATTCCAGATTTTAATAATGTTTCCATTCCAAATATCAAAGCTCTTACTTCGGCTTCAACGTTTTCAAGGCGAGTCTTTGGTTTGCTAAATCCAATCGTAATTTTCTTTTCACCGTTTGCATGTATCAAGCAACCATATCCAATAAGACCCGAAACGTAGCTTCCGTCCGTGTAAATTTTTATCAACCCCTTCACCCCCATATATCTTGAGAAAATTTAAAAAATCATCTTTTTTGTAAATAAATTATTGAACTAATTTAATTATGTGGCTATTAATTTCTTAGAAATACATTTCAATATTTTAGCTTCGAACGTTTTAAAAATATTTCCCTGTAAATTTTTACGCAAATAAAATTTTTAAAAGAAAAAATGAAAGCAAAAACGAAAAAATTACTTTGCCTAATAGAATATCTAAAAAATAAATATATCCATTAAAAAATTGCAAGCTTTTCCTTTTTCTTTTACTTCTAACATAATAAATATATAAATGCTCACAATTTTTAGAAAGCCATACTTTATACCATTCTCCATGTCTTCCATTTCTTTTCAATGCCCTAAAACAAACACCTGAATCGTATATTTTTCACTACTCGGTGGTTACCATTATATTATACCTTTAAAAAAATTGCTTGAACAATTGGTGGAAGTACAATTAGAATAAGTAATAACAAATATGTGTTTTGATTTAAGCGAAGTGGTTCAGATAAAATAAGTATAGAAAGTACTGTTGAAATATTAATTATAAGAACGAACCATGGTTTTATTTTAATATTTTTTCTTTTTGTAAAAGCAATTACACTTAAGCTGTTGCTAATAATTAATCCAAGAATAAGACCTACAATACCAAACGCAAGTTCAACCATTCCACCAAAAGTATAGCCAAATAAAATTCCTAAAGCATAACCAAGTGTAGCAAATAGAATTTCCACAATCAGGGAAATTAAAAGAATTTTGAATCGGAATTTAAGTCTGCTAATCATAAATTTTCCTCCATAAAGATTGTAAAATTTAACTAGTTAATATTATTGTATCATAGTGATATAATATTAATTAACTATAATTCTGTAATTATGTTACGGGATTAGGAGGTTGACTCTATGCCATATGGATGGAAAGCATGTCCAAGATGTGGTACTGAATGCAGAGATGATGAGGAACACTGCTATGAATGTGGTTGGGTTTTTTACAAAAAGTGTTGTCCAAGATGCGGAGAATATTTAAGTGATAATGTAAAAGTTTGCCCAGAGTGTGGATGGTACTTTTATTGGGATGAGTATATTGGTGAAGACGATGATGAATATGATGATTATTATTAATTATTAAAAAAAGGAGGTTTTTTGTGTGACTTTTAAAAAGACTCCTTTCGAATATGAAGAAATACAACCAATGTGGGGGTCCCTTCCGGAAAGATTTATGCCTGTTTGGAATATCTATACCAGAAATTTCTATATCTCTTCATATGTTTGTCCAGAATGTGGAAGACTTATGGCGAAAACTGTTTTCCCTTCAGATTATTCATTTCAAACAACAGATGGTGCGAAAAAAGTACCGAGGATATTTGTTTGTGGAAATTGCCAAACCTTCCACATTCCCTCGCCTGGTTACAAGCTTTCAAGTAATAACGGTTATTATTACAAAGCAAAAGACTATGATGAATTTGAAAAATTGGTCAAAGAGTTGGATAACGCTGGTTCAACAACTGGAAGAAGAAATACTCTGTATAACGAAGGCTGAGAAGCTGTATTAGATAAGTTTAGATATATAAATTCACCAATGTGAAGCTTTATCACCCCACTTTCCTTGGTTTTTGTTTTTATATTAATTACATAGAAGAAAAATAAGCAAAAAGTGCTATTAAAAACAATATCGTAGTTAAAAATAGTGGGAAAATCAAGAAAATTTTCTGAAGTTTAAGGCTTCTTTTAATTTCTTCATTTTGCCAGATTATTTTTTTCAATTCATCCAATAACTTTTGATTTTCTTCATGAATCGTCTTTTCAAGATTTTTAGCGATATTTTTTATCTCTTGATTTGTTTTCTCTATACTTTTATCTATTCTTCTGGCTACATCTTCTTCCAAAACGTCTACTAAATTGATATGATTTTCTTTTATTTCCTCACTTAATTTATTGAGTTTAGAATTTAATTTTTCTTCGAGGGTTTTGTAATTATTTGTCAAAATGTTCATTAACTCACTGCTGAAATTTCTTGTATGTTTGCTTATTTCATCCAATTTTTCTGCATTAACTTTTTGAAAATTCCCAACTTCTTGCCTTACTTCGTTCAGCAACTTATGATTAATCTCTATAGCTCCACTTATTTTATTGTTTATTCCCATCAAATCATTTGCAATTTGATTGTATTCCTCTTTGTTAGCTTTCACTTCTTTGCTTATTCTTTCAATTTCGCTTACTATTTTTGAAATTTTCTTGATATTTTCCACTTCATTTTCCAAATCGTCTATAGTACTTTTCAGCTTTTCAACGTCAATCATAAAAAACCTCCTTCAACTTCATTCTTTTCAATCTGTTTAATTGCTCTTCGAGAATTATACTCAAGCTGTAATAATCACCTAGTTCTTTGTAAACTCTTTCTACTTCTGTTGGTAAGATTGAGAGTAGAATCTTACTGAGTTCGACTTTTGAATATTCGTCTTTGAACAAATCTTTTAGCTTCAAAATTCTTTGAAAGATAGCTCTTTGTACTTTTTCATCGTATGTCTTTATCTGTTCAAGCGCCGACTCCATTCTTGGGCGGCCATCTTGATTTTCAAAGTCATTGAGCATAAGCCTTATCATACCACTGATGAAATTCAAACCTGTGTTGTACCTATAACTTTCAAGTAACCTTGTCAAGCTACCCTTTATTTCTCCAGCATCGTTTTTGTTAATAAATTCACCGTTGGGTTTATAAAACACCTGGAACCATACTTCATAGTCAGTTGGGTTTTGGGCAATGTGGTCTAGAATGTAAGATGTTTCTGTAAATCTGAAGTATCTCTCAAGCTCTTCCCTAAAGCTATCACTATCCTTAAAGTTTTCACATAGCTCCATAACATTTTTAATAGCTTGTCTTCGATTGTAAACAATGTTATCGTATATCCATTCGAGAAGAATTTTAAATGCTTTATCATAGAAGTCTAGTGAGTTATCAACATATATACCAACGTATTTTCCATATTTACTGTTATTAATATACCTTTCATCTAAAGAGAACTCTTTGTCGTATTTATTAATGTAGTCAACTAATGCTTTGAAGACCTTCTCTTCGTTGTAATCGTAAAAATAAACTTTTATAACTTCCGAACCCTCTGTCCAATTTTCTATTGTCCAATCGTCGACAATTTTTAACAGGCTCAATCTATATATCACTTTTTGAAGCTCTGAAAAGCTAATATTAACAGCTCTACAGTCTATCAACCCAACTTTACGAGGCCTAGCAAATCCTAAAAATACAAATTTCATGAGCCTAAATTCTTCGTTTACTCCTTTATTGTTACCAAGCCATAGGAAAAATATCCTTAAAACATCGTTACCGGAAAAACCGTATTTTTTCTGAATTTCTCCTATTCTCTCAACAGATGTATTAGGATTAAATAATTCATCCAACTCGTGTTTAGGTATATTTTCTTTGCTGTATATCACATAACACTCGGCGGGCTCTTTGTCTCTTCCGGCTCTACCTGCTTCTTGATAAAGAGCTTCTAAAGATGCTGGTAGGCCAAAATGAATCGTGTACCTTATGTTTGGCTTATCAATTCCCATACCGAATGCTTTCGTTGCAACTAACAGAGGAAATCTGTTTTCTTTGTAATCCACCTGAACTTTACGTTTGTATTCTTCAAATTCTTTTTCGTCCATAACTTTTGTTTTTCTTCTAAAAGATTTAACCTCTGGTATATCGCCAGAGTACCACCTTATATCTTTACCAAATATTCCTCTAAGTTCTTTTGATAGACTATAGCATCCATATTGACCATTTTTGAATAGGGTGAATACAAGACCTGATTGGGTCTGTTCACCTTTTAATTCGAATATATTTCTTTCTCTATTAAGTTTATCTATTAGGTTTTTAAGAAGTTCTTTCTTCAATTCGTAATTTCCAACTTCATCTTTGTGAACAAAAAACTTCAACTCAGGCCTTGTAAATTTAGCCAAAGTTCTTATGTTTCCCGAACCAATTCCAAATTCGGCTTTGAGGTCTTCTAAAACAAACGATGAAGCTGTAGCGGTTAACCCCAAAAGAGAAGCTGATGGACAGTATTTTCTTATCGTTCTTATCAAATTTAAATACGATGTTCTGAAATCGTGCCCCCATTCGGAAAGACAGTGAACCTCATCGATAACCGCTAAAGCAATGTGCTGTTCACGATTTAATTTGCTTAAATATTCTCTAAATTCCTGTATTTGGAATCTTTCTGGAGAAATCCATATGAAAAGATATTTCCCATCGGAAAATTCCTTACCTATCTTTGCTTTCTCCTCATAAGTTAAATCACTTGTTATATAATTTGTTCTTGTTATGTAAAATTTATCTAAGTTATACTTTTGGTCATACATTAACGATTTTAGAGGTGACACAACAAAACTTATAGCAGGTTGCAGCAAAGCGGATAATTGATAGCATAATGACTTTCCGCTACCAGTTGGGAGCAAGCCAATAATGTCTTTCCTTGCCAATGCGTCAATTATTATGGGTACCTGGCCAGGATAGAATTCTTTAAATCCGAAAATATTTCTCAAAAAGAACCTTAGAGCGTTAACGTCATTTTCATCCTTTTCATTCAAATTGTATTTAATAGGTTCGGTGGTACAAACCTTGAAATAATCCTCTTCTTCAAAGTAATCAGTCCTGACGTATATAACTTCTGGATAGTCTAAATATTCATCTGTCCATCTTTTCATTACACTGAAGTCTATGTTTACGTAACCTTCATCAAAAACGAATTCAGAATAATCTTTGCAGTATCTTACATTCACCCTCGGCCTTTTGAATTTTATCTTATTAAGCTTAAACAAATTCTCTAACCATATGAAAGTGTCTTCGATCGCCATCTCGGCAAAGTTTTCTGCATCATGACTTAAGATATTGAAATTCCAAACCTCAGAATCGATATCAAGAACTTCTCTTTGGAGCAATTCAATTAAAAGTATTTGAAAACGTATAACTGCCGTCGCTAGAATTGCTTTTTTGAAATAGCTTCCTTTGTAAAATTCAGTGTCATAAATCAACAAAAGGTAATTGTATAATTTTTTATCAATTATAATTCTGTTTAAAAGCTTTAAGAGCGTAAGCATTTTGTAATTTAAATATCCCTTATTTTCCTTCAATTCAGACAATTTTATAAATAGATTTATTTCCTTATCTTCAATATCATAAACTTTATTCACTTGATAATATCTACCGAAAAGACTACTTAAACTATGCTTAAGTTTGGATTTTTTGTCGTAAACATAAATAAAATCTTCTGAGTATTTATCACTAAAATACCTATTATTTTCTTGTGTTCTATTATCTTCGTGAATTATATGTATATTCAAGTTCAATGGTGGCAAACGAAAAGTTACCGTTCCATCTTCGTACAGCTCAGGCAAGATTAATTTCTGAGCAAAAGAAATGTCGAATAACAAAGGTTCTGAGTTATATCTAAAATATTCATTTACTTCTTTGTTTGGTTTAAAATACTCAAGTATGTCTTTTTCATAGAATTTTCTAATTGCTTTATCTTTAAATACTCTTTTCCATTTAGGAATATCGTTATCGATGAGTAAGATTTTTTTGTTAAATTCTCCCATCAAATGAAGTTTCCCTATACGTTCCTGGAGATATTCGGACATAACTGTGGGACAGCCTCTTTGAAGGATATTTTTCAAAACGCAATATATGGGATAGTACTTTCCATTTTCATTTCTATGCTTTTTTAAATTTGCTATCACAAAGTTATTACTGGTATTTACATAACCAGCCGTAAACTTTTCCATATATCACACTTGCGCCCCTTTTACTAATTTTTATTCTTTCTCCTCAATTCTACTCGCTTGTCCAAGTCCCATTGTTGTTTTGTAACCAACACCTGAGTAAAATGCGAATCGCGATAAAATATTCATTGCTTCTGTTATCTTTTCATCTTCTGGTGCCTCAAAAGTTACAGTGCCAACAAAACCTTGCATATAATAACCTGGGAGGTAAACTCTCTTTTGTACCGTATCGTTGTATACAACCTTTATTTGATCAAATCTATCTTTCAAGCCGTCATCAAGCTTTATTTTGCTGTAAGTATTAAATTTGAGCAACAAGCTTGTGAAAACCTTGCTTGGATCTGGCTCTCTCAGATGGATGTCTCCGATTTTAAAAAGTGTGGGAGTGTAGAATTTCATAGTTACTTGTTTATCAGTATTATCATATTCAAACAACTCTTCTTCAGAGATATATCCAGACCATCTATTTAAATTACCTATCGAAAAAGAATCAACAACAAACTCAGCTTGTTCTATACTAACACCTTCGTTAAGCAATTTTGTCTCAAAAAATCTGCTCGAAAATATTTCAAACAATCTATCTTCAAGAAAAGTAACACGAATATGATACGGTTTACCTTTCTCAACAGTAAGGGGCTTACTAACGTTTTGACCAATAAACGAAGAAACTGTGAATGATTTATTTGAAATATTGGAGTGAAGAACCGTGCTAAGTTGCTCATCTGCTTCTTTTAGTAATTTAAAAAACCAACCGTGGATTTTTTTACCTATAAAATTGCTGATAACTGTATCATTCTGAGCTATTAAGGTTATAGTTGAGCTGTAAAACAAGATAATCACTCCCCTAAAGAATAAATTTCGATATCATTGTTAGAGCAACATCTATTTTCTCCAACACCTGAGTATCTAAGAAACTTTACAAGCGCAACAGTTTCCGAAGTCATTATATTGAACAAATAATAATACTTACCTTTTTTTCTTTTGAAATCAATTGGTATATATCTAGGCGACACATCCAAACCTATATATGCTTTAAAATCTTTAACCGCTTTCGTTAGATTAACAACCTCATCGGAGACGATATAATACTGACCTGGTTTTCCAAAAAGTTCATTGATTGAGATAACTTCAGTAAAGAAATCATCTTTCTCCACTTTGCTTTTAAAATACTTTGGCAATGTAAAAAGCAAATGTTTGAACAATGGTGGGAATGGTGAAGAAACAATTATTAAATTTCCCTTTTTTCTTTTTTTTGGTCCTATTACCCTCAAAGTCCCATCCGGAGAATTAATCAAAAATTGATAAACTTTATTATCAATTTCCTTAATAGCATTAAGTAAAACTTCCCAGGCAGCCTGGGAAGTTGTGATATCTTCCTTTATTATTAATGGAAATCTTCCGATTATTCCATTGTGAACTTTTAGAAAAGGCCTCAATCAAATCTCACCTCGCACCATCCCATTTGAACAGGTGTAAAGAAATCTTCTGAACCTTTTACAATATAATTCCTACTAAGTGGTGCGCGCATGTTACCAACGTATTTTATAATATTCCTAATTTTAATTCTATTTTCCTGACTTAACATTGGGAATAGGCTGGTAAACATCAATCCTCCGCCATCACCTATACGGATTTTGTGTTTGTTGTTTTCCAAATTTCGATAGAACATTATTAGTTCATTCAAATTCACATTTCTCAAAGAGCTGCTTCTGTACCCTTCAAACATGCTAAGTTCATCTTTTAGTGCAGTTGAGTAGTATTCGTTTAGTAAATTGAATATGCCATCTAATGTAAGGTTATCTAAGAGTTTTTTATCATAATTCAATCTCTCATACTTCTTAAGATTCTCTAATCTTTCGTGATCAATTTTTATATAAAACTCAAACTCTGTACCTTGTGGAATAGTTTCTACGAGGAAAGACCTTCCTCTTTTTCTAACTATGTTTCCGTTCGTAAAATTAATTATCTCTGCTCTCCATATCTCGGTCTTTGTATTTACGATATTTGTATCAGATACAATTACAAATCTGAATAAGTCATTGTGTATTTCTTTACTTTGAGCTCTAAATTCATTGTTTATGTAATCATTTGTGCTTTTAAAGCTCTTTTTACCATATTTAATATCGTTGTTTAGATTTTCTTCAAACTTCTTCTTATCTTTCGAATATATAAGTTGTGAAAAGGCAAGCCTCAAAACTCCCTTTATGGAACTCCCCGGAATATAAACACCTCCACTTGGATGGTGGAGCATTTCATGTACTTCATTAAAGCCACTTTTACTTTTATCAAGATTAAATTTTAAACTGACTTCGTACAGATATTCATCATCTTTAAGTTCCCTATTCAATCTTATTAGGTTATAATCCAATGCATTGGAAGAATTATTGTAAAATCCCTTCAATGATAATCTGTAATATCTATTTCCAGCATTTGCAAGTGTAAAGAATGGGTATTTTTCACCACTTCCTACTCTTAAAGGGGTTAATAATTTAAGTTTCACTTTACGCCATTTCTCGAATTCGCTTGACACGTTAAGCACCCCCACAAAATTACAACACCAAACATATTGGAGTTGTTTGAATAAAGAAATCGCTACCTTCGATAACTCCCCTTCCCTGCGGTTTGAAAGTGAATACCGAGCCAGCATCAACAAAATTTATTTCATATTTTCTCACCATCTTATCTTTCTTTACTCCTGCTTTTCTTTTCAATTTATAAAACCCTTCGTTTAGTTTTCCGTATTCATCTTCGTTAGGAACATAGTACCCAAGAGTTATGTAATAATTTCCAGTTTCATTTTCAAATTCTGGAGGTACTTTTTGGAATTCTGGTATAAATATACCAAATCCATATGTATTATCCGCCCCTATTCCTGAATCACCGAGCACTTTCAATATTGTAACAAGTTCTGTCTCAAACTCTTTTGTTAAATCAACAAGTATAACAGGTGTATAATTACTATTTATCCTAACTACCTCCATGGAATACATCAGGGAACTATTTGTGATTCTGTCTAAAGCATTACGTGTAACCAGTTGTTTTGTTAATATACTTTCAGATTTAACAAATCCCACCACATCAGAATTTTCTACTTTACCCTTTTTAATAATCTCTTTCAAAAAACTCAGTTTAACGTATTTGGACTTTTTAATAGGCTTAGGGTTGTCGAAGTCCATAGTGTCTATAATATACGGTTTTGGAATCAAATACTCGTTATCTTGTTTAAAAAACATATTTGAAACTTTCAAATTTAAGGCAAAGTCTTTTGCTTTTTCCGGAAAAAGTCTGTACGCCCAGTAAACCATTGCACCATGTAGCGTATCTGAAGAAATAACTTCATCTGTACTATCAGACTCAGCTATTGGAGCTGTCCTAAAACCCGTTTTAAAATTAAGGGAAATTAAGAATTTCATTTATTCCACCTCGGAATTATAAATTTGTCAAACATTTTTTTCTTTAAGTTTCTTTATGGCCTCGCTTAATGATGTTTTCTCTTTAATGATTACCTTAACTTTACTTTCATCATTTTTAATATAATATTCACTTGGTTTGTAGAACATTTCTGTTATTTCAAATTTAACGCGACCATATCCTCTACTCCCAGAACCACCTATATAATCTTCTTCGATAAGCTCGAGAACTTTCAAAATATTCAATATATCTTCATCACTAAAGTTTTGAACAGCACCTTCTCCTTTTAAATAGTCGATATCTGTATAAATTATTTCAAACTCAAATTCAACACCAGCGGGCACACGTTCAGTTTGCCTTGGGCTTGAAAATGAAGTAATTCTGTCAAGTGTATTTTCAGACTTAATTTCAGCATACGGTGTATCTGTATCCATCATTTCCAAAAGCCTAATGGATTCTTCTGTAAGGTGCGCATCTCTAACAATTATTCTTCCTGGAATATTCTTTGAATCATTACTATGATTTCTCTGGTCATCAGATGCCCCGTAAACTCTACACACAACGCATGTTGGATCGTCACACTCATGTCTTCTAACAGGTTTTCCACCAGAACGATGTTCTCTATTTAAAGGAAGTTTGTTAAGTTTTTCAGATAATGATCTCATCTTGCCTTTAAGTGAACTCCCCGGAATATATGGTTGACCATTAAGTGGGTTTCTTATTATTGGATTATCAACACCACCAATAGCAAAACCAGCTTCTGTACCACCTATTCTCATTCCAGTCAAAAGTCTAATAACCCCTCTTATAACAAACTTACCATTTAATCTTGCAACTGCAGTACTCATACAATCTGTCCCCCTTTATTATTTTCTATTTTCTTTACTCTTTTTCTCTTCAAGTTTTGAATAAGCAACAACTGCATCAATGTATTTTTTGAATTTATCAAATGTTTCTTCGTCATTGACTTCATCAACTAACGATGTAATTTTTGAATTTAAAGCTTCGTAACCTTTTACTCCCCTTCCTTCTTGATAAGCTAAGAAAGCTTTAATAAATTTCAGTTCTTCTATCGCCTCTTTCAATTTATTCTTACGAGTGTTTTCGTCACCTATCCTGTATGTGTTATACCTTGTCCATAATTTTGTAACATGGGAATGTAGTTTTCTAATCTGATTAGTGTTTATTCTTGCAACTTTACTGAAACTCTCTGCGTCTTTTAAAATTTCATCAACACTCTTTTTTAGTATCCCTGACTTAGATTGAGTCAAATTCAAACTACTCATAACCTCTCCCCCTTACAGATTGTGTTTTTTAAAAAATTACTTAATACTCAATACACTCGGTATACTTAGTTTAAAAATCCTTTAGAATTCTAAAAAAGAATAATTAAACCTCTTTAACACCTCCCATTAAAGCTGTAAAATGAATAATTTTCAAAAAATAGAATTATTTTCTGACCAATAAATCTAAAAATTGTGAAATGAGATTTATTTTTGCGTTTACCAAATCTAAATCTTTTTCTGTAACGTTTTCATAATTACTCATGAGCAGTGTCAACAAATTCTCATCTTTTTCCTTTGTCTCTCTTGCGTACAAATACGCATAGTAAGCATGTGCAAGAGGCGTATTTTCGTAAGAAATATTCAAAGCTTTACGAATCAAACTTCTATCAACATATGTGGCTAAGCTTTCTGCTTGAGAATAAAGCTTGTACAATTCATCAAATTCCGCCCACTTTAAAGTCAGATTTTTCTCTAACTTACCACTTACTTTTCTAACCGCATTTGTAAAAGCTATGCTATCTTTTCCATTACCTTTCGCAATACCTTCGGCTTCTTCTACCGCTTCTTTAACTGACTTAATTCCTTCCCTATCATTGAAAACTACACAACCTGCAGAAAATGATAAAACATTCGATGATATAAACTTGATAAACTCATCACGCAATAATTTAGAAAAATCTACTACATCTTTCCAATTTCCTAAAAGGAATAAATCGTCACCACCAGCGTAAACAAGCGTGATTTTCTTATCTTTTAGTATATGGACTATTTGCTGCTTGAAAAAGTACGTTAGCAAACTAGAAACCATGCTTGAAATAAAAATCGAAGATTTCTTAAGATTATTTCTAAAGAAATTACCAAGATTATCAACATCTGCTTGAAACGCTGCTAGTTTTTTACCTGGAGCGCTTCGAACAATTTCACTTAAATCTTGACTGTAAGAATAATACACAACATCAATCGGAGAAACATCAAACTCATTTACCAAAATCTCAGACAAATTTCTTATTTTAAAGCCTTTAAAATTACCTGATTTGCTAATTTCTTTTACGAATTTGTAATTCCTACCAAGTATTTCGAACCCTTCATGACCTTCTTCCTCGACTATATAAATATTTTCTGGATCCATAATTTCTCTTCCAAATATATATTGCATCCTACAAAAATCACACGCGATTTTTTCGCCTGAACCGCTTACAATTTCGTAAAGTTTATCAACTTTTCTTCCACATATTCTGCAAACTTCAAGGCCACGAAGGTTAAGCGGCTCAAAAACTTTTTTCATATTTTCGATTGAAACAGATTTGTATTTCTTGACTCTAAGCTTCTTTGATAAAGTTGAAAATACTTCTTGCAAGTTCTCCTTAGCGTCTTTCAGACTAAATTCAGTCCAATCTATAACCACAGAAATATCTAATCTTTTATCTATAAACCATTCGTTTATCTCTTTGATAGCATTCAAAATTTTTTGTTTGAAAGACTCAATATTGGGAACTATCAGATAGAAATGGCCCCCACCAATAAAATAGACATTCAACCTACTCAAATCACATGCTGACAATAATTTATCAACGATAATTTCTTGAACAAACTCAACAAAGAAACTCCGACCGCGATAAGACCTCAAAGCCCCACGGCTAGAAACATTAGAAATAAAACTTTGGATACCGGATATATCCCCACCAATTAACATCAAAACATTATCCGAAAAGGACAAATTATCTAAAGTTTTATTTTCCTCTTCACAGTATCTTCTGATTGAACCACTTAGGAGAGCAAACAACTTAGAGTATTGATACACGCTAACACTCTGATCGAGTGGCTCTGAAAAAGACACAAAACTAAAATATTTCTTTACCAATCTATCTGCCAAATTGAAACTTAGATTATCACCAAATTCTGAGACTTCTTTTCTAAATTCCCCAACAATTCTTTCTATGCTTTTACTAATGTTATCATCCAAATTTGTTGTACAGGAAACATAATCACCGTACTTGGAAGGCATAAACCAGACTGGATTTGAGGAAGATACATCTAGGTAATTAAAGATATTTCTCATGGGAGATATCTTAATTTCTTTGTCATTAATTTCAAAAAACTTAATTTTAATAAAATCAGAATATTCATCAGATTGTAAATCAGTATCTACCAAATTCGAAAGCTTAAGCAGATAAAAAAGAGCATTAACATCCCTATCCACACGTATTCCCCCTTTGAAAAAAATTCTTCTTGTTAGTTAACTATATCACAAAATACAGTAATTTCAATTGTTATATTTTAGTATTATTAAATTTTGAAAATTATGAATAAAGAAAAAATTTGAAAAAATCAAGTTTTAAAAGCCTTATTATTCTAAATTAATAACCTTGTTCAAAGATGTTCCGCCCTATTATATTGTCTCAGTTTTTTTACTTTCATTAAATGCGACAATAATTAATAAAAATAAACAATTACCTCTAGCGTTCATAACATTTGTGCTTTTTGCAGAGAAGCCCCTTCTAAATACCCTTGAGACATTTACTAGATTTCAAATGGAGGGATTAGTATTTACATACTTCCAACTTAATCTACTCATCAATATTATATTTATTTTGCGAATTAATTTAACAAACAAACGCAAGGTGGTTAAAAGCCACCAAAATCTTTTCAGGCAAATTTCTATCTTCTTAAGAAAAAATTTTTTATTAAAAAAATGAGCTTTATCCTTTATTCCTAAGAAATAGTTCAAACGAACTGTTTCAATAAATTATAATTCCAATTTCTTTCAGAAATTAATTCCTTACTGAGATAGGTGATATCACTTTATCATGGAAAACTTCGCTAGCGCGTTTCCATCTCTTTCAGAGAGAATTTCCTTCCTAAGTAAAGGTTTCTACGAAGAGATTTTTGAGATTCTTCAAGTATGTTTCCATCTCTTTCAGAGAGAATTTCCTTCCTAAGCGTAAGACGTGATCCAAAGAAACACCGCCAGCGCGGGGCGGGTTTCCATCTCTTTCAGAGAGAATTTCCTTCCTAAGTATGGTAAGCTTGATGATACAAATCCTCAGCCTAATGGGCTGTTTCCATCTCTTTCAGAGAGAATTTCCTTCCTAAGTTCAAACAAGGTGAGGAATCATGGGCAGCATCGTTGGACAGTTTCCATCTCTTTCAGAGAGAATTTCCTTCCTAAGTAATGTTCATATATATGATTGAAAGATCGTAACACAGAAAGTTTCCATCTCTTTCAGAGAGAATTTCCTTCCTAAGAAGTATTCTCAGCGTGGCAGCCATCATTATAGGCGTCACGGTGTTTCCATCTCTTTCAGAGAGAATTTCCTTCCTAAGGTGGCAGATACATATTCAATTAAATAAAGGAGGCGAAAGTAGTTTCCATCTCTTTCAGAGAGAATTTCCTTCCTAAGGAAGAGGCTGGCGAAAGCCAGCCTCACGGACCAGGATTTCGTTTCCATCTCTTTCAGAGAGAATTTCCTTCCTAAAACAACTCATAGCCGCAGAAAGAGCAGTTATCAAGCAACAGTTTCCATCTCTTTCAGAGAGAATTTCCTTCCTAAGTAGCGCGTAGAAGAGGGTTCCAGAGGATCTATTTCTCTTTTGTTTCCATCTCTTTCAGAGAGAATTTCCTTCCTAAGTGAGAAAAGTGTTCGAAAACTTTGAAAGGGTTCTTTACTTGTTTCCATCTCTTTCAGAGAGAATTTCCTTCCTAAGTGATTTTCCAAGAAAACGTAATAATAGTAACAACAAGAGGTTTCCATCTCTTTCAGAGAGAATTTCCTTCCTAAGTGGAAAGTATATTATCGGTCTGTAGAGGTTTGGGGCTGAGGTTTCCATCTCTTTCAGAGAGAATTTCCTTCCTAAGGAGGGCGGCCTGGTGGAAATGGAAACAAGTAAGTAGTTGGTGGGGGTTTCCATCTCTTTCAGAGAGAATTTCCTTCCTAAGCGAAAGAACAGCAATTAATATTGCTGTTCTTGAGCAAAATGTTTCCATCTCTTTCAGAGAGAATTTCCTTCCTAAGAAAAGGACATTTTTAATAGATCTCGTCAGGACCGCCTTAAGTTTCCATCTCTTTCAGAGAGAATTTCCTTCCTAAGTTAATATTGCTGTTCTTGAGCAAAATTGAAAGGAGGTGGGTTTCCATCTCTTTCAGAGAGAATTTCCTTCCTAAGCCTTAAGGAGGCTGACTTACGTCAGCCTCCCCGACCAGGAGTTTCGTTTCCATCTCTTTCAGAGAGAATTTCCTTCCTAAGTCGGTGGTCAGAGGCGGTCCTCCGGCGGGAAGAAGTAGTGGTTTCCATCTCTTTCAGAGAGAATTTCCTTCCTAAGACAAAAAGAAATAGGGGGCCCACCTCCCCCCTTTTTTGGTCGTTTCCATCTCTTTCAGAGAGAATTTCCTTCCTAAGGAAAGGACTTTGTTGCTAGATCTCGTCAGGACCGCCTTAAGTTTCCATCTCTTTCAGAGAGAATTTCCTTCCTAAGACTCACACACGTCCCACTCAAAATCACAGAAGAAGATTATGTTTCCATCTCTTTCAGAGAGAATTTCCTTCCTAAGAGCTCAAGTCTATAGAAGAGCGTAACTTCGTAATGTACAAGTTTCCATCTCTTTCAGAGAGAATTTCCTTCCTAAGCAAAAGGAATAACACAGAGTAACAGCGCGCACACCTTAGTGTTTCCATCTCTTTCAGAGAGAATTTCCTTCCTAAGTCATCATCACTTAGCAAGTCTTTTGAAAAGTCTTAGTTTCCATCTCTTTCAGAGAGAATTTCCTTCCTAAGTGTGTAATTGCACCAGCTTTGAGCCTGCGTTCGAGCTCACTTGTTTCCATCTCTTTCAGAGAGAATTTCCTTCCTAAGCCTTAAGGAGGCTGACTTACGTCAGCCTCCCCGACCAGGAGTTTCCATCTCTTTCAGAGAGAATTTCCTTCCTAAGGGTTACCTTCCAAAATAAGCATAAATTCTATTATCTTGGAACGCGATTTTCCCTACCTCAAAAGTTTGATTGTCTAAAAAATTTTTAGTTTGACTAATTTTGCTTTTATCTTCTTTATTCATGCCGATTCCCAACCTATTTTTTAGCTTGTTACCATTTAAATTAGCATGATTAATTGCTTGGTTTAATCTCTTCACAATCGAAATATGGTTGTAATAATAGGTAGGGAAACGGTATTTCGTAATGCTAACATTCTAAGATATTTCTTTATTTATGCGCTTTTCTGAATTTTAGTCAAGCTAAAAAGTTGAGAGGATCAATTATTTATGCCGATTTTGGATTGATTGAGTTTTTAGTGCTGTTCAAAAATGATTTTATTTAAATGCAATTAAGATTATTGCGAATGATTATCAACACTTTATGGGAGTTTTTGATTTTTTGGTATTCTTTGATTAAATTATACCATATTTTCTTCTTTTTTTGTCAATGAAATTTTTAAGTCAGGGAGGATTGTCGTGTGAACTAGAAAAAAAGATTCCCCCTCTTTTTGGCAAAGAGGGAGAATCTTTTAGAAAGGAAGGAAATAAAATAAAAATGCAGAATGGTTTTTGATACTTATCGTTTAGTTTAGTTAAATCTTCCGTATCCATAGTTTGTTTTTGCACCTATTCCATATTTTCTAAGCATATCAAATAACGCGTTTTCAATTTTCTTTCTTAGGTTTTCGTCTATTTCTTCTTCCGCGAGTACTGTAAATCTAAAGGTGCCTTTCCCAACGGTTATATATGTTACTGGAATGGGGTTGTACCAATCGTTTGGTGTTTCTCCTTCCATGTAGTATTTCTGGAAATGGTTGTTTACTATGTCTATACTGAATTTTACTTCGCCAACAGGGTAAGCATCTAGGAATATTACGTCTCCTTTTTGGTCTTGGCTGCCAAAAATTATTGTATATTCTTTTTCAGAAAGTATTTTCTCAGTTTCGCAATAGTAAGCTAACGCGCCTTTTATCGAACTTGCTGGTATTACTGGTATTCCGTAATTTCTCGAAAGTGTTATGCCTACTTCCGTTATAGATGGTAAGCCACTTCCAATTAGTAATCGTGTTTTTAAGGTTAAATTTTTATCGAATATCACCATATTTCTTTCTTTGAATTCGTTGACTATTTTGTTTCTTCTTTCATCGATAAATGAGAAAGAAAGTTTTGACATTTGATTTAAGTTATTTAGTATTTCACCTAGTTTGTTTTTGGCCTTTTCAATGCTTTTGTATTTGAGATATAAGTATTTGTCCCAATATAGGCTTTTGTTTTCACTGTTAAAATCCACGCGATTCACCTCCTTATGATCGGATTGACAAGTTACGCGTTTATTGTGTTTCTTCTTCAGATAATAGTATATCGGCGTATCTTCTTAACCACTTGACTCCTTCAAGCGCTGTCATTTGAATTTGTAGATATTTTGATTGCATAATTTCTTCAGTATTATCAGGATTGGTTATTTTTTCAACAAAGTCTTTCTCGCCTGTTTTTTCTTCGATAATCTTGTTGAGATGATCTAAAATTGCTTTTCCAGCTTGACCTTTTTCTTTAGCTTTTATAAACACTATCGCACCAGCTAATCCATTTTGCACTATTAAGCTTCCCAAACCTTTAATTCTTGAAACATATTTCTTTCTTTCAGAACTATCTTGAACGTTTTTTTCAAAGTCTTTAACACACTCAGCAGCAAGTTTAGCTATTTTAGTCATTATTTCACCTCCACAGATTTGAGAGAAACTAAGCCTTTTCCAACACTTTCTTTTCCACCAATTGTCATTGTTTTGTTATCAATTTCTTTTTTGAGTTCTTCTATTAAACCATTTTTTGCATATATTGTTTCTCTAACGACAAAGAATAGAACGGTATCTTGTGGAAGATATTCTTCGTACCATAGAGCACCTTCTTGGACTGTTCCTTTAGTTTTATCTATCCTTATTCTCGGCATTATTTCTGTGAAAGCTTCTAAGATTTGTGAGAACGTTTTATCACTGACAATATATATATCTTTCTTCATTTTATCTTTTATGTATTCAACCGAAGCGATATTTGTAGCAATGCATTCTGAAACTTCTTCTACCCAATCAAGTTCTTCATGCGCAAAGCTTAATTCTTCTACCCAAACTTTTCCTTCTGGAACGTTATTTGCAGAGTATATTTTTCCGTCTTCGAATACCTTGTTTTGAATTTTTTCGACGATATCTGTTTTGTCTAAAGCTTTGAAAAATCTAATGAGCGCAAGAGGAGATGTTACCCAAATAAATAGTTTGTCAGGATTTCTTACTGGGAAGAGTAGTATTTTGGCTTCTGAGAAACTTAATTTGCCTGGTGAAGTTTCTTCTTGATCTTTTGGATCACTTCCGAATATTTCTTTTTCTAGATTATTTTCAAATTTGAAGTTTGCTCTTATGCTTCCTTTAATACCTTGAATTATCGGAAATCCTGTTGTTCTTTCTCTTTGAATAGGTAAATCAACAACACCGACATCCATACCCTTACCTGCGTGAATCTGAGACTCAGCATACATAGTGAAAACTAATTTTTTCCCTTCCATTTGTCTTACCTCCTTCTCTGAGAGTTTTTATAGGTAAATAAATCTTCCAAACCCGAATTGATTCAGTTTGCTTTGTGATAAAACTGTTATTCTGTTTTTTGGCATGCCACTGAGATAATAAACAGTACCTGGAGTGACAGCGTGGTACAAAGTCTTTGGTATTCCAATTTCATAGTCCCAACCAGAGATTGGTATTTTCTTTCCAGCTGCTATGGCTTTTATTTTCACTTCTCCAAAGTTAAGGTCTTTTGGTGCTATACCATCTTCGTATATTGCCGGAGTTATTAACATTATTTCGACTATATCGGAGTTCTTTCTTTCTGGCTCTTTGAATATGTCATCTGGAAATTGTTCAATACTTATCTTTGCCCATCTTTGCTTAGCACCTAGGAAGACACCTTCTAACTTTTTCACTAATTCAACTGTTTCTTCACAGTCAGTTATCATGAAAAATCCACCGTTTTTGAATCTGTATAAATTCATTGTGTAGATTAATCCTTCTTCTGTTGATTTTTCATTCCTTTTCAATCCTACCCCGTATTTTGCCTCTATTGTAAAGTTATCAGGGTTAGAAAGTTTGAATGGTTCATTTTTCTGTAACTTTGCTAGCTCTTCTAATTCGATGAAGTATTCGTCTGGCTCAGTGTTGTCGGTAGTTGGTATCCATGCAAGCTGTAAGTCTAGTTCTTCGATACCTGCTTTACCATCTAAATAGACCATCTTTTTGTATTCATCGCCTTTCTTGTATATATTTTTCGGAGCTGGAAAGTAATGTTTCTTAACGCCATTTACTTCAGAATATATATATGGTCCGTAAAGTTTTATTTTTCCTGGGTCATCTTTTGTACCGATTAAATCTTCTATTTCCTTTGTTATCGCTGGCTTTTTGTGATACTCCAAATTTATTCCAAGTTCTTTCAAAAGCGCACTCCTAATAGCACCGTAAAATGGTAAAGGCGAAGGAAACACAGTTTTTACGATATCACTTGGACCGAATCTTCTTACTTCTCTAAAGCTTACCCAGTCTTCTGGTTCAAAGTAGATTGCGTACAAACTCATCTGTTCTCACCTCGATTCAGAAATTCGATTGTTAGTATAAGCTTTATGGCTGAATTGATGTCAGTTCCATCTTGATTTGCAACTATTTTGAAATAAGCTTTTGTAACTTCAAACAGGTCTTTAAATTCGTGTTTATTTTTGCTTGGAGAACCTGATTTCTCAAATACGTATTCTACGATATCTTCAATATAGTCTTTACCAAGTACTTCTAAATCCTCGTCCAGAATCTTTCGAAACGCTCTTAATGAGAATTTCAGTTTTTCTGTTTCGTTGTATATTTTGTATACTCTTTCTATAACGTCTAGTCCTTCGTATTCCCATTTGCTATCGACGAATTCCATCTGACCCGATCTTCTTACAGTGGCTATACTAAAAGCGTTCCTTTTAATTTCTTCTTTTGCTCTTTCAATGGCTATTTTAGAATATTCGATTCCTATTCTTAGTGGTGATTTGTGGTTTATTACAGTTATTCCAGCGCTCATTGTGGCATTTTTACCCATCATTGTCGCGTATGGTTTTCCGTTCTTCCAGACTAATTCGTTATCGAATAAGTATTCATCGCCATCGATTATTACTTTCTCTCCACCAACTCCAGAGTATATTTTTCTTAGCTTATTAGCACAAAGCAATACTTTATCAGCGGGTAACACTGCTAAAAGGTCATCGCCGCCTGAATATATAAGCATTCCGTCAAATTCATCTTCAACAACGTATTTTACAAAAGATGAGAATAAACCCATTGTCCTTGAGATGGTTCTTTGGTAAGATGGTGCAAGATATCTTAAATCCATTTTTTCAAGAATTTCTGAACTTTTTAGCCTTTCTCTTACTTCGTCATGAAGTATTTCTGATAACTTTGGTGCAAATGTACCAGATAACAATTTTCCTGCATTGTCACCATCCATCATTAAGAAAGCTATATATGAGTTTTTCAATCGATCTGAAGTATTTTTCTCGTTGACTTTATTTTTTCTCGCAATTTCTTCCGTTGACTCATACCTTATGTTCTTCTGGAGTATTTTTCTTAGTACCCTTTTTGTCGCATTCAACGCACCTAAGTAATCTGTAACTTCTTCTTCATCTTTCTTATCTTTCAATACAACACATGCTCTAACTCCACCACCGAAATCATCTGGGACTCTTTTGTTATCAACTTTTTCATCGCTTGAATAACCTTTGAAGTACCTTATAGCTTTTGATGAGCTCATTTTTGATGAGATTATTTTGAAAACGAATTTATAAAAGTTGCCGGCGTTTTCATTGTAACCTTTATTTTCTTTAATCTTTTCTAATAATTCCTTGTATTGAGTGATTTCTTTTTTAAGTGTTTCATCTTCGCCAAATAATTCGTGAATTCTTCTTTCCACTTCTTTTGCATTGTCTGGCAAATCTATATATGTTGAGTATATTGTTGGGAATAATTCGATTTGCTTTTTGAATTCTTCTTCGTTAATAAAGTCTGGATTATCAATTTCGTTTTTCAAAATGCTCAAAGCTTCACTTGCAATACGTTCCCACTCTTCAATAACTCTTTTACGACACTCTTTAATTACCTCGTCTACCTCATCGCGTGGAACGATTGCTAAAAATGTATTTGGAAGCGATGCAACTTTCTCATCGGCTCTTGGTTGGGTATTTAGTTTAATATCTTTTTCTAAGAGGGTTTTATAAACAAACGGATTACCTCTAAGATACGGATAGATTATATTGTCAAAACCATATCTAAGTCCGATGTATTCTATGGCTTTGTAAATAAGGTGTGAAACTAAATAACTTCCTGCCCAAAGGTCAATAGTCTTTCTTGCTTGTGAAATAACTTCCTGGACACTTGGAATAGAAAATGCAATTAACGCTGGATCAATTTTTCCTTCTTTTTCGGTAGACTTAACAGCAGCAGCTATATCAAGATGGTCTATTATGGAATGATTTGGGACTCTTGTATCAGCAGGGATAAGATACGTAATATTAACTATTTCAGGTAATTCCCACCAAAGTGCATGATAAAACTTTTGGAAATCTTTGCTATTTTCTGAAAAAAGATTTTTCTCTTTAAGTTCTTTTATTTTCTCCATTAAAGTCTTAAGAGCAACTTCTTTATTGAAATTTTCGTAAATCTTTTCTTTTTTCTCTAAACTAATTGGATGTATAAAATAATCTGCTTTTCTAACTTTTATTTGACTTGACTTATCTAATTCAAATGGCAATGGAATTCTATCAAATGCACTTGCTATAATATCTTCTTCTCCTCTTTCTTTTGGAACTTCCGCAATATCACATAATTCTTGAGCAATGCTTTCGTGACCAAATATATCAAAAGCTTTGACTATTGGATCGTGCAATAAAACACTTATCTTGTCTTGCCAATATTTACCGGTAATCAAGTGAATCACCTCCAATTAGCTCTTATTTTCTGTTTTTATTAGTTCTTTTATCTTTTCTAAAATCTTAGCTTGATCTATTTTGACCACCGTCTTTTGGTTAGTATAGTCAGACTCTACAATAACCTCGTCATTTTCTGTAATCTTACTCTTTAAGAAGAGAGCATAAGCAGAGTATTTGTTGTTCGATTTAGATATCAAAATTCTTACAACCGATGTTTTTCTCCCATCTTCGTCTTTCCACGGAAGTTTCGGGAAAATTTTCATATTTTTCTTATCCTTCATATCTCTATACTGCACTGGTAAGCCTGTGATTCCCAAATTTAGTATACTTATCTTCTTATTTGGATTTTGCGCAATGAATTTCAATTCTTTGTATCCATCTTTACCATTTATGTACCTTATACTTTTCTTAAGTCTCTTGTACCAACCTAAATTTTTCGGGTTTGTACTGTATAGCTTTGAAAGTAAAAAAGAAAAATCATTTACTTCATTAATTACTTTTTTCAAAACATAGTTTTCTTTAAGGAGATTTGGATAATCAACTTCACTTTTGGTTTCGCCAAGAACGAGTAAACTATATTTATCTTTTTTGCCTATAAACTCTTCCAATGCTTTTTTGACTTCAAGTATTAACTTTTCAATATTTTGCTCGTTTAAATATAAATTTCTGTTAAAAGTTTCCCCTTGCTTTTGACCTGTAAACTTTACAATCTCAAATTCTCCAAAACCTTTTGTTGTTTTTGCACCAAAACCAGATAATACACTTACAAGTTTTAGTAACGATAATATAGCGTTCCATGTTTCTTCGTCTTGGACTAAAAACTCAAGATTAATTTTATTTCCGGGTTTCAAGTGCTCTACTAAATACTCTTCTCTGTCTTGTTTATTCAATTTGTAAGTTAAACCGTACAGAGCATATTTGTGCGCATAATTTCCTAAATTCAAATCGTTATTTGGATTCACTGGTAATCTCTGTAAATTTTGTGAGTTTTTATCGTAACTAACAGAAATACTGAACGGTGCTTTTTGCTTTTGTGAGCCAAATAACAATTCTTCAAAGTACATTAATCCTGGGTACTTGGACTTTCCGTATGTTTTTTCAATTTCTTCTCTTTGGCTTTTTGGAGCGTTTTGCAAATTTAGTTTTGTAATATCGATAACTCTTGGTGCAACTGCTCGGAACCAGTAATGCAATACACCTTTCACACTTTGAGGTCGTAGCTCAAAGGAAGTTCCGGAAGAAATTGAACCATCTTTGTTAGTTGAAATTTCTTTTGAAAACATATGAGTTACGACTGTACATTCCACCATTTTTTCTATCATTTCTTAATCACCTCCACAGTTTTATATGTCATTAACATTGTAATTACTAAATAAAGTCAATTGTCCAGGATTTTCAAAAGAAATGAAAAAGAAAGTGCTCATTTCTCACCTCCCCATGTCTTTTAAATTTTTCCGTGTTACTATTAGACATTTAAACAATACAGTTTTTCAATTCGCTTTTCTAATTATTAAACCTATTTCTCTTGTTATTATTATCTTATCGCCATCGTGCAATTCGTATACTTCATTTGGCATCATGCATTTGGAATTTAGATAAACAGGTGTTTTCTTTGTAATACGACTTGCATAGTATCTTTCTTTGAGTTTAAATATTTTCAAGTGTTTCCTGCTAACTAACTTTTCGGTATCAAAATCTCTCAAGTTTATATCAACTTCCCTGTCTATGGCACTTCTTCCAACAACAATTTCATCAAAGGAAAATTCTTTGTCGATTATTTTTTTCTTCAATTTGTAAACTTCTATACGTACTTTTTCGTCTATTGGTTCATAAGTAAATTGTACATTTTCCGTATTTCCTTCCGATGCTTTTTCATCTTCTTGCGAGGAATCTTTAAATTCTATGGATAAAAGCACAGAACTAATTATGTCATCATCTTCGTTATTTTCATTATCTTCTTCTACAACTATTTTTGAAAAATCATTGTTAGAAAATTCATCATCCTCAATAAATTCTGGAACAATATTTAATGTCCTTATGTCTTCCAAAACATTCTCTGGAAATACATTCTTTTCTTGAGTTGTTTCTTCTTTTTCATCATTTAGACTTTCTTCGTCTTGTAAGAGATTTAATGCGTCTAAATCATTTGTAACATCATCGCCTTCTTCAATTTTTAACTTTTCTAGATTGTCTAAGAAGTTTACATCTTCTTCGGTTGTTTCGGCATCTTCACTATCTTGAATTTCTTGAAAAACGTCGACTTGGTTGACTTCATTACTTTTGCTATCTGTTGAATCGTCTTGAGAAACGTTTAATTCAGCAGGAATTACTATTGGTTCATTTTTTTCTTCGACAGTTACTAAAAAACCACCACAGTCACAAAATTCAAGCGTATCATCTTGAATCTCCGCACCACAATTTAAACACTTTTTCATTTTTTATTTCACCCCTTTCTAGTTTTTTCTTTAATTTTCAACACCGCAAAAATCAAAACGGTTTAATTACCTCTTGGAGTACTTGACGTATTGTATTAAAATCTTTGATGTTAGTTCTAAATTCGTCATCTATAAGTTGGAGTATAGATTCTCTTATTTTTTGCCCAACCAAATAGCTTCTTGAGTATATTTTGGCGCTCATAATTTTATCTTTCTTAATTTCGTTTCTTAAGAATAAACCAAGAGTGGCAAGATCAAAAAGTAGTACTCCTAGTTGATATGAAATAACTCCAAATACCGATACTTTTATTTTCCCACCGCTTTCTATGTATTCCACTAATTCAGGAGGTGTATATCTTGAAATGATTAAATTACCAAATTTACTTGGGTCAACATATAAAGGATCATCAATATACCCATCTTTATGTTTCAAAATATAACTTTCACCACAAAACTTTATAATAGAATCTATCCCTAAAATGAAATGAGAAGGATGTATACCTACATAAGTTAGATTTTTAGAATAAAGGTATTCTTCAAAATCAATTATCTTATCTAAAATTTGGTCAATTACTCTTCGAGATCTTAGGTATTTACTGTTTCCAAAATCATCGTAAATTACATCGACTTGATTAGTAATACACTCAAGGAAATTAACAGTACCATAAATTCCTTTGACATATTCTTTGACTATATAAATTTTTTGCTTATCAGATTTTTTCTTGTAATAAATATCTACTATCTCTGGCAAGAACTCTGTTGATAAGTAATTATTTATCTTAACTATTCTTTCTGCTTTCATCAGTTTATACATAATTTGTTCATCGTTATCCTTATCGTAGTTTTTGAATGAAAATCTGATATACTTAACGTTTTTTATTGAAGTGTTTTCAACGTAGCTTTTATTAAAAGTTTTTGAATAATTATTTATCTTCAACATTTTCTCTTTATCTTCGTAATCCGAATTATATTTTTTCCATTTTAAGCTTACAGATTCTTTCAAATTAATATCTGAAACCATATCTCACACCTCCAAAATTTAATCTATTAAGTTGATATTATTCAAAACATCCATTACATCATCAAGCATTTCAGATGTGTTCTGATATCTATCCTTCGGGTTAGGTTGTGTTGCTTTTACAATAATATCTTTTAACTCCTCGTAGCAATTCAATTCCGAATAATCAACCTTAGCAGTAAACTTGTCTTTTGTAAGAAATTTTGATGGTGAGATACCCGTGAGCATTTCATACATTAACATACCAAGAGTATATATATCTGCTCTTTCGTTAAACTCGCTCTTAAGTGAGGGATTGGCAACTTCTGGAGGCATGTAACCTGGTGTACCAACTCCGTAATTCAAAACCCTGCCGTCTTTAGTTATTGTTGCGACACCGCCAAAATCTATAAGTGCTATGTTTTTACTCGGTGTCACTATTATGTTTTCTGGTTTCAAATCTTGGTAAACAAAACTGCTGATTTTTTCATCCTTAACAGCGACACGAGACATCTTTCTGAAAAACTTCAACAATTGCTTCGCCAAATTCAAAGTAAACATTTGCCAATCTCTAGAATTCTTGTTCTCTTCTTCTATGATTAACTTATCTAGTGTAAAGCCTTGTATGTATTGTAAGACTATGTACGGTTCATTGTACGCATACTCTTCCAGTAATGGTGCGCCGGAATCGACTTTACCATCTGGCCATTGAATTGTTGGGTTATAGTCTTCTATATAGTCACGAATCACAGGAGTGTTTGGAATATTCAAAATTCTCATATACCTCAAAACATTGAGCTCATATTTTATACTCCACCTTCTTTTCTTTATAATTTCCTCATTTTCTAAGTTTTGCCTTCTAATGCGATTTTTGTAATTTGTAGCTTTTATCAAAACCTTCCGGCCAAAAACATTTTTATCAGAAGCAATTAATATGAATCCAAAGCCTGATGAAGCACTTAAAACGTCATTTATAACATACCTGTTGCCAATTATTTTTGGGACAAGGTATGTATTGTTTCCTTTTTTAATTTGTAAAATGTTATCTACTTTTTCTGATGTAAAAGAATCTTTTGGATTGCTTAAATTAGTTGAATTATCTTCTTCTTTTCTAGAATTTATCCTCAAAATTTTTAATGTATTGAACAAAGTCATTTCAATCCCTCCTCTCACATTTTAATTTTCACAACTATTCCAAATTAATATTAGACATTTAGTAAATCAAACAGCGGTTTTAAGGTTAAATAAAAAGTTTTCTTCGTAATTTTTGATTTTTTCATAAATATCTTTGGCTTGAGAAAACAATATTTTCAATTTTTCTTCATCTTCAAATTTTTTAATTAAAGAAGAACCTTTGCCATTACTTTTTTCAGGGCCGTGCACTATCGCATTTCTTAATCTCCAAAGTGTTATAAAAACCTGTGAATCTGGTTTATCCAGAATTTTATTAACAAATCTTTTTGCTTTTTCTTTGTAACTTTGGCTAAAATTCTTTTTACCAAAAAACTTTCTGATAGTAACAACTAAAATGGCTTCGAATACAAGAGGAATGGCTTTAAAGTACTGTTCTCTCTCAAAATAGAATTCAGCTTTTTCCATATAAATTTCGTCTAAATAATTACATTTGGCAACTTTGTATAATTCATTCCGTATAGGTCTAAAGAAGTACAAATCTTGACCTATTTGTGATATTTCCTTGAACAGATCTATATCAACATTGTTTAATTCAAAGCTGACATACGCTTTTCTAATTTTATCTGCTTTTTGCTTGAAAATCTTCGAAGCAGGTTTGTAAAAATCGCCGCTGAACTTAAAAATAGCCATATTCTCATCGAAAGATATCATTTCTTCTAGTCCATTAAGCTCTAAAGCTGGTTTCAAATCATTATGGGATTCTCTATAACCATAAAAAATAGAGATTTTTTCTATTTCCACATACCTTGCTGGAAGAAGTATTCCTAAAGCCAAAAAGGGAATAAAGCGAATACCATGAGTAATATCTAAATAAACACGATTTATACCGTGAGCGACACTTTTCATAACGGCTTTTCCTATTTCCTTTTGCAATCGTGAGAAATTGTCTGTGCTATCGATAATTATTAGTTCAACGTCGTAATTAAGAAATTCTTTGAGTTTTGCGACCAACTTTTCCATAATTCTCTTCTTTTCTTTAATGTCGTAATCTCTTACCTTATCGAGAAATTTTAAATAATTTTCTCTATATTCCTCTGGAAAAATATCTACAAGCATTTCGAAATTTGAATTAGCCATTCCAAGTAAAACCATTTTCGTTATTTCTATATTTTTTGAAGAAAGATAATCATACAAAACCTTTCCGAAAAGTTGGCCGCAAAGCACTGAATCATCTGAAAATTTGTATTTAAAGCATTGTGTTTTAAAACTTTCATCTTCCAAAAAAGTTATAATTGCTGTTCCCATCCTTATCCCTCCTTTGGAAATCTTCCCAAATAATCATTAGACATTTACAAATTCCAAAGGAGATGAATAAGTTTGAACAAAGAAAAAAGGAGGAGTAAAGCTTCCTCCTCCTAAAGTAAAATGCCATTTTTAAATTTAAAAAATAAGTACGCTCCAACACTATGGTTTTAATCTCACTTCACAATCGTTAAACACAAATTGGATATTTTTGTCTTTTTCAGCAAAAATTTTTCCCTAAGTGCTTCAAAAACTAAAGAAAGATTCTATTAAACATGTTTTCAATTATCATCTTTTTCAGAGAGTATTTCCTTCCTAAAGGCTCCATTAATGTCTGTTAATAAATTGGAAACATCTCAGTTTGCATCTCTTTCAGAAAATAGCTCCTTCCTCTAAGCAGTTCTGAGTTTCCACAAAATTGAAAATACAACTATGTTGAATATTTCCAAGAGTAATAAACACATAACGAATTCCTCCAAAGTAGTTTATTTATTTCATTCCAGAACAAGCATTTTCAATATTTATTCTTATCAAACAATTTTCGCTATTAATTTTTAACAGGCAAATAAACAGTTCCAGCTTGGACTGTGTCAGGACAACTATTATCAGTTGGATAAGTTATAATTATCACTCAAGGAGGGGGTTTTCTTTTATGGGACTATCACTTAAACGTGTACTCCATAAAACACTACCATATCACTCATCGCTTATCGAATTCAAAGAAAAACACTTCAACACTTTTGTCAAGCAACTGCCTAATATCATTTCATGGGTTCAACACAGCAACGACTTCATCTACGACGTTATGATAGAACATATACCAGAGATAATACAAGAATCTAAAGAAAAACAAAAGGTAGGATTCATTTTGGCATATAGCTCACACTGGCGTCAGTTCGATGTAACTATCACTAGAATACGAAACACAGTATTCACCACCATAGCCAGGTCACTTGATAACTATGAAGAAGAAGACTTTAAAGAAGAAGGATACACACTAGTCAGCAAAGACAGAGATGTAGAAATCTACTTACACATACCTGACGCAACAGAACTTTTATACATTGGTATGGTATATACACTATTCAAATTAGACGAAAAAGACGTAAAAAACATAGAAGTAATATACTAAACACAGCACTGCAAAGGGTTTTTATTTTTTCTAAAGGCAAGTATAGTTACATAATTTAAAACGCCAATTTGATGATTTACAAAATGCCAAGTTAATACAACTTGGCATTTTTCATTTTTTTTAACACACAAACTATCCCCACCCAGATTTTGTCAAGATACTCTGCGTCAGTTGGAAAATTATAAGTCAAACAGAAGGAGTGCAGTAGCGTGTTTTCACAGGAAGTTGTGAAAGCTGAACAATGTTTCCATTTCTTTCAGAAAGCAATTCCTTCCTAAACCTATGGTTGTTTACAAAAAAGCTTGTCTTGCAATAGATTAATTCCTCCCTAAAAAAACAAATCATCAGCAACCTTATCAAGACTAGCATTGCTACTGTTTTCATCCGCTTCCAGAGGAAATTTCCTTCCTAGGATACCTCTCAAAAATGCCTCTCTAAATGCTACCTAGGCTTACTTTTCCATCTTTTTTCAAAGAGTAACTCATTCCTAAAGCTTACCAATCAGTGTTTTAGCCATCATTTTAGAAGATTTGTTTCCATCTCTTTCAGAGAGTAATTCCTTCCTGAGAGAACTGGCGGATACACTTACTGAAGTATTATATAGGTACTGTTTCCATCTCTTTCAGAGAGTAATTCCTTCCTGAGTATGGGAATTATGAGTATGGTTATAATTTAGGACAAAAGTTAGTTTCCATCTCTTTCAGAGAGTAATTCCTTCCTGAGTTGTTCGGACATGAATTTTATGAAGACTATGAGCTCACGAGTTTCCATCTCTTTCAGAGAGTAATTCCTTCCTGAGATAGGTCGTTTTTAATCGATCTCGTCAGGACCGCCTTAAGGTTTCCATCTCTTTCAGAGAGTAATTCCTTCCTGAGATAGGTCGTTTTTAATCGATCTCGTCAGGACCGCCTTAAGGGTTTCCATCTCTTTCAGAGAGTAATTCCTTCCTGAGAGTTACCTTTCAAAATGAGCATAAATTCTATTATCTTGAAACGCGATTTTCCCTACCTCAAAAGTTTGATTGTCTAAAAAATTTTTAGTTTGACTAATTTTGCTTTTATCTTCTTTATTCATGCCGATTCCCAACCTATTTTTTAGCTTGTTACCACTTAAATTAGTATGAATACTTGCTTGGTTCAATCTCTTCACAATCGAAATATGGTTGTAACAATAGGTAGGGAAACGGTATTTCGTAATGCTAACATTCTAAGATATTTGTCTATTTATGCGCTTCTTTGAATTTTAGCCAAGCTAAAAAGTTGAGAGGATCAATTATTCATGCCGATTTTGGATTGATTGAGTTTTTAGTTCTGTTCAAAAATGATTTTATTTAAATGCAATTAAGATTATTGCGAATGATTATCAACACTTTATGGGAGTTTTTGATTTTTTGGTGTTCTTTGATTAAATTATACCACATTTCTTTATTTTTTTGTCAATGAAATATCTTTACATTAATAAAAAAGGCCAAAGCTTGAGCGTATTCAAGCTTTGGCCAAATTCATTCGAGTATGTAATTGTAAGGTATGTATTCGTCTTCTTCTCCAAGTACGACTCGCGCGTAATGTCTTGCTTGTTTTTCAAATATCGTCCTTATGTAATTTTCCTCACCATCTAAGTGGTATATTAGTTTTTGTGACATCATTTCTTCGTATGCGCTTATGTATTTTTTTATTCCATCTTTACTGAAATAATAAATATCGTTCTCTTTTTTTTCAAAGTCTTCTTTGGTTACTGTCTTTAAATTTACTAGTTTTAATACGAAGTTGTCGATTATTATGCATCTGAATTCTTCAACTAAGTCAAATAGTAATGATTGTTTTGATACGTCTATTGTGTGTAGGTTACCTAGATATGGATCTAAGCCTACTGAGTTCAAGGCTAAGAGCATTTCAGTGTAAAGGAAGTAATATCCTAGAGATAGCATAGCGTTTATTTCATCTTTTGGTGGATGGGATGTTCGCCCTTTGAATTCAAATTCATCGCTTTTTAGGCATTTTTTGAAGCCTGAAAAGTATATTTTTGAACCAATTCCCTCAAATCCCATAACTTCGTTCACTGTTTTCGCTTTCTCGACTTTTTCGATTGTAACTCTTAACCCTGCTCTTTCTTCTGATAATGTACCCTTAGGTAGTCTTTTCGCTTTTTGTGATAGGTATTCATAGTAATTTTTTAGTTTTCCTCTTACTATTGATTTTGCTATTCTAAGTCTGAATTTTTCGTCACTCGCTCTTTCGTATTGTTTTAAGCGCAGTATTACGTTCCTGTATTCGTCTGTGTATAGTTTGCCTCTATAACGTCCATGCTGGGTCATGAATATTACTTCTATTTTGTTGTCTAAACAGTAGTTAATCATTTGAGTTGTTAAGGTTATATTCCCAAGAAGGTTTATTCTCTCTATTTTCTTTAGCGGAAATTCTCCTATTATTTCTTTAGCTTTTGTTACTATCATTTTCCCATCTTTTTTAGAGAGCACAGCGCCTTGTTCAATAATGTATACTGTAATATACATCACCACCTATATGAAGTATGGGATGTAAAATTTCCATTCACCACCCATAATTCCTATTTTGTCGTTGATGTAAAGTGTGTATGGGAGTTTTAGTCGCATGTATGGTGTTGGGCTGTACAAAGATGTCGATTTGTGGATTGTCTCTGCTATTTTTTCGTTTGTATAGTCTGTTTTGTTTAGTACTATCCTCATTAATATTGAACTTTGGTTATGATATGTCACAGGAAAGTATGTATACATTTCGTTTGAGAGCTTTATTAATTTTCCTTGTAAGTTCTGCGCGGAGTTTATTGTTGAGTCTTTTATTATTTCAGCAAATGCATATTTTAATTTCTGGCTTTCGAATGTTTCTTCTATATCATTGATATTTTCTCTGAACGAACCATCTCTGATAAATATAATTCTTTTGGGGTTGTCTTTGTAATTTATCCTGTAACGATTTAGTATTTTTAAAAGTTCATCTGAAAATATATCTGGATCGATTTTCTCATCTAAAGTCAATTTTTTCCTCACACCGATGTATATGACTTTTCCGATGAAATCTACTGCAGAAATTATCATCTTACTGGTTTTGTTTATTGTGTCGTTACTAAAGTCTATTCCTATTATTAATGTACCCGGTTCTATGTCTACATAGTATGGTATTGTTTCTGGAGTAAAATTGAGTGCTTTGTATGCAAAGCTGTTTATTACGAATATTTGTTTGTTTATAATGTTTTCTTTTAGTACTGGAAGGAGTATAAAGTTTTGAGGGAAATTTTTGATTAATGGCGTTATGTTGCCATGGTATTCGTCGAGTATAATTATTGCATATATCCTATCTTTAATGTTGTTAATTATTTCTTTATCAAGTGGTTCCAGAGATTCTTTTTCGTAATAGAACACTGAGCTGTTTGTTTTTGGATTTTTTATAAACTCTATTTTGCTAAACCCAAGATTTTTAAGCGCTTTTATAAACATACCTGTTGTTGGGTTGAGTATTTCTTTTAAAACTGGTAATAACTCTTTTAGTTGGCCTTCCGAAGAAAAGAAAAAAGTGAATTTTATGTCTCTCCCGTTTTTTATAGGCCCTAATTTGAATATTTCACTCGGCTTTTCAGAGGTTCCTTGATTAAATTTGTAAGTTATTTTCTCTGATATAATCTCTTCTTTAGTTACCCGATATTGACTTGAGAAATCGATTACGTCTTTTAAAAAAGATAGTTGAAATGGTATATTTTTGATTAGTTCAAAAGATTTTTCTTTGTAAAGTGTATGTATTTCTTTCAAAATTCCAAATTTTTCCGCTTCTTGAGATGAGAAGTTGTAGTGGTAATTATCTGGATTTTTAACGGTTATTTCTTGATTATTGACCAATATTTTAAGTTCATCATCAGATATCGATAAGACAGGGAAGGTTTTGCCTGAAATTTTGTTAAAAACAAAAGAGGTTTTAACATTAGACGATGTTACAGGATTTTTTGACAAAAAAGCAAATTTTGGAAGTATAGTAAGATGATGTCTGTCTTTTATTTTTTCAATTTTAATAGTATACGATAAGTAGTAAGCAATTTCTCCATTTGATTTGAATACTCCCAAAGGTTCTGGGGAGATGTATATATTTTTTCTAAAAACTTTCAAATATCCATTTTCGAGGAAAATCTTCGAAATGTACGAATATATTGTTTTTACAAATAAGCTTTCATCATTTTCAATTACTTCTTCCTGATCTATTTTGTACTTGTTGATTTCAAAAGGTACAAGCTTAGTATCTATCATTGGAAGTTCGACCCAAACAAGGTCATTCGAAGAAAAAAATCTTATTTTATTTACTCTCGATAGATTTTTCGCAAATAATTCTGGATTAGTTTCGCTGTTGTAAAAATAAAGTCTCTTGGTTTTTATCGGGAGTTTGATTGGAAACATGTTAAGTAAATATTCCATCTTTGGCACCTCCTTTCTTTAGTTAAATTTTTATACATTATCCTACAATGTAAAACTCTTCGTCGAAGAAGCTACCTTTATCAGTACCTATCGTTATTATTCTGTCCCTCAAATCTTTTTGAATAGGATATATCCTTACTGTATCTTCCGAAGTGTTTATTTTTTTCTTTATCCCCTTTATCATTGCGCTCAGTTGTTTTTCATTGAGTTCTGTCTCAAAGACGCTGTATTGGACTCTAACACCATAACTTTCAAGATATTTTGCAAGATGTCTTCGCCTTTTATCATCAACAATATCATAGCTTACAACATACATCATCCATTCTCACCCCCAATCGCTTTGTACAGGTTAAATTGTAATTTCCAAATCATCATCTTGCGTTTTTCTTATCCTCCCAAGCTCCGTTTCAATTTCACTTTGTTCCATTTTCATAGATAGTATGTTTTTTAGTTTCTTTATTTGACTCTCAATCTCTAATTTTTCCTTTGTCTTTTCGATTATCACGCTCGCGAGATCTTTTATATCTAAACTTTGTATGTACAAATTGCTGTCTATGTAGTTTAAAGGTGTGTTTAATGGCTCGCAAAATCTGCAGACACATTTTGATAAATCAATTGGCAGTTTTTTATTGAGTATGGTCTTTTTAATTTCTTCGCAGGTTATAGGTATTGTATTCATGGTTTTTATATGATTATCAATTCTTTGGGTAGAATAATTTATTGTCTTTTGGAGGATTTTATCAATTATGTTCCTACCGTCTTTTATTCGCACTAGTATTGATATTAAAATTCTTTCTTCATCTTCGGAGATAGTTGCTTCTTTCTCGATTTTCCCAAGAATTTGGGATAGGATTGAACAACTCTCCGAAAGTATCGCGGCATCACCAATGTACGACTCATTAATTTTCTTGCGTAACGATTTCTTGACCTGTAAAGTGTTCGACTGTACGCTGTTTTCATTGGGTTTTGAATTATTCTTTGAAACCTTTGGTATTTTCTCACCACTAATCTCAACCTCCTCAAGTTGTTCGGAGCTCCCAAAGAGTGACTTGAAGATTTTGTCTATATGCTCACTCTGGTTTGTTTGGATATTTAAAAGGAATTTCACCTGGTCATCTACTGTGTTTAAGTTCTCATCGACAAATACACATCTGTTTTTTGTTTTTCTGTGTATCCCCAACGGAGCTTTAATAAGATTGCCAAGACCTCCGTTAAGTTGAATTTGCTTTGGGAATATTTCTATTTTTATTCCTTCGCTTATTTGCACTCTTGATGAAAGTTTTTCAAGCATATATTTCATTTTGTATGCTGGTATAGGTTTGTCTAAAAATACCCAAATGTGGTAACCTTTATTCCCACTGAATTCTATGTACGAAGCTATGCCTTCCGATTTCAAAATTTTGTATAGCTCAATAGTTTTGCTCTTACATTCTGTTTCTAGAATATATTCTTTCTTTTCCATAAATGATTTGGAGATGTCTATATCTATCGCCCCAAATTTGACCGTGTCATTTGATTTGAGTACATAAATTCCTATTGTCTTTTTCCCAGATAAGTGCTCTATCACATCAATATCTGTTAAAGCTTTCCTAACTGGGAAATAACCATTGTCAGTCTGTAGTGCAAAAACATCCTCCCTTCCTGAGAATAGTTCAATAAACTTTTTTACATACGCAGCTTTAGGGTTTTGAAGTTCTTCCTCGCTTTTCAATTGTGAGACTTTGTTCTTCTCTCCCAACTTTTCGTATATGTAAAGAGCTTTGTCGTTGTAACCGTTAATTTCATACACTTCGGCAAGGAGTTTGAGTATTTTCTTTTTGAAGTATTTGTGAACTATAACTATCTTTTCGAGTATTTGCTGGGCTTTTTGGTATTCTTGAAATTCGTAAAGTAACAAAGCATACCTTATCAGCGACCCATCTTCTATTGTTAACTCGTTTTCACATTGCTTGTACAATTCTAAAGCTGCCCGGAAATTAAATCTCTTTTCATGCTCCAAAGCTTGTTTTTTCATTTCCGAAAGCATATAAATCATCTCCTAATTGTCTATTCTTTCTTTAATTATCTTTTAAGAGCAGCTTTAGCGCTTGTATTGTTTGCTGATTTTGGATATACAAGTTCCACAGGAATATAGGCATATTTGCCGTCTTCCGTTTTCTTTATATAATTGCGTGAAGCCATCTCTTTAATTAGTCCTTCTATTTCTTTCGCAAAGTATACTTTCCCTGGTTTGTAAGGAGCTTCTATTGTTAATACTTTTATTTCTTCCATACTCATTGGTCTGCCAGCCATTCTCAAATTCTTTATTATGAATCTCATATAATTGTATTGATATTCAGTAAACATACTTGTGCTTACCATGTAAGTAATTTTCTTTTCATTTTGAATGTTTTTCGAGCCATGTGCTTTATTTAATGATATCTCTGCTGCCTTTTCTTTTAATACTCTTTTTATTGATTGGTCCAATTCATTGTGGAAAACGTGAGAATGGCTGATAACTTTTTCAAATGATACCTTGCAACCCATTTCTTCAAATCTGCTCTTTAGTTGCAAGAATTTAATCCCACTTTCGGTGAAGAATTTTTCTTTCACCGTCTCTCTGGCAGATTTTTCTTCATAAAGTTCAAAATCGTCATCTTCTTCATATCCTTTAAATAATCCTTTTTTGCCATATCTAGTTAGAAGATTTTCTATATTCATTTGGTCAGTAGCCAAAACTATGTGTTCATTTTCGAAAGATATTCCAGACTTTAACAATGCTTCCATTCCAAATATTAAAGCCTTTATTTCGGCTTCAACATTTTTGAGATGAGTCTTTGGTCTGCTAAATTCAACCATAATTTTCTTTTTACCGTTTGCGTGTATCAAACAACCGTAACCGATAAGATCTGAAATGTAGCTTCCGTCTGTGTAAATCTTTACCATACCAAACACCTCCATTCATATTTTTGGTTTTCCATGTTATTATCAGACATTATACAAAAAACTTACGAATAGTTTGAATAATACTAGGGAATATGATATTTGAGAGTAAAAATTAGAATGGAAAATAAGTAGTTAGATATTGAAAAAGTAAAAAACCCAATCCCTTTTGGGATTGGGTAAAATGAAAGTCTTTTCTTATTGCATTTTTTTACTCTTTTACTGAATCGTCGGAAAGAAAGTTTCATAATTTAGCTTTGAACGTCTTAAAAATATTTCTTTCTTCATATTCGGATTATTCAAGAAATTTTCTATATCAAACTCAAGTACATCACCCAATATGATTGTTTCGTATTCATCCTCGACTTTTTTTGAAACATAGAACTTCCCATTTGGGTCGATGGAAGCATATCCTCCAGACATATAATCGTTGTCTTCGTATATAAATTGTCCTTTCCAGCCAGAGAGAATTTGCTTAACAATTTCAACCTTTCTTTCAAATTCTTCTTTACTAATTTCAAGTAAGCCTTTATTCGCTTTAGCTTTCCCTATCGATGGAAGATATTGAAATAGCTTCCATCTGTAGATATTCTTACCACTTATCCATCTAGCCACTTCTTCTATATCATCATAGTTCCATCTTGTTAAAACGCTGTTTACTTTAACAAACTTGCCTCTCGCTAAAGCTTCGTCAATTAATTCTTCGGCACGTCTGAAGTGATTTCTTCTTTTACCAAGCTTAAAATTCAAATCATCGTTTAGAGAATCAATATCAACTGATAAAATATCAAGACATTCGAATTCAACATTCCTTGTTCCGTTTGTAATTAATTCTGTTACAAATCCCAAATCCTTTGCATATCTTATTGCCTCAAATATATTCCAGCTCACTAAGGTTGGCTCTCCCCCAGCAAATGAAACCTTTGAAAACCCCATCTTCTTTAGATGGGAAAGTATTTTGAATAGCTTTTCTTTCTCAATTTCACCCTTACCAATGTGTCTATAGCAATAAACACAGTTGTAATTACACAAATCATTTACAAATATACTTGCGGAGTACATCCTAAAACACCTCCTGTCTTTAGTTTTCGTTTCTATGTTATTATTAGACATTTATCACAACAGAGAATTTATAGTGTATCACAAAAGCATATATTTGAAAGATTGCGTGAAAGTTTTATTGAAGAAAGAAAAAATAAATAAGAGATGTATTGATGCTGTTAACTAGTAGTGATGATGGAAGCTAAAGCTGTAATCATCTCATCTTCGTTCTCATATAACTTGCATAGGTTCCTTACTACACAAAAACCATTTACATAGTACCGTATGTTGCTAAATTTCTTGAAGCTCCTTTTCGCTCTAACAAACATCTTAAATAACGAAAATTTCGATTCACATTCGTTGTTTTTACCTAGTCTTACTTCTCTGTGCTCAACATTATCAAAATTTAGTTTCACTGCTATCTCGT
>NZ_LNGG01000027.1:0-7281 GCF_011057735.1 Fervidobacterium sp. 2310opik-2
TTTACATATCTTCTTGGAACAAGTACAATAAAGGCATCTTTTGGGAGTCCGAGCTTACCTCGAAGTAAAATTTTTTCTTCATTTGTAACAGGTTTGAAGAGTTCAGTATCAACAGCGTTGTATATAACAGTAACCTTATCCTCTGGATAGCCAAATTCTTGAATCACATAATTTTTTAACCTACTGTCGACAGTTATAATATGCTTAGCCTTTTTCACCGCACTTTTTTCTATTTGCATGCAAAAATCGAAAATTTTACGTTTGTCTTTTTCGGAAATGTTAGGCGAGTAATTAACCGCTTCCCTTGCCAGGTATCCATGCAATGTTAAAACTGTCGACGGATGGTCAATATTGTAAAGACTTCCAACATCATGGCAGTGGACGATGTCAAAATCATCTAATTTGAGAGAAGAAAAGAAACGTAATTTCATATGAAAAATTTTTTTAAAGCGAACATAGTAAGAAAACAAGGAAGCTGGATTGGAGAGAACAATTTTAATACTTCTAACCCATTTTCTAGTTTCAATCGGAGGGTAAAACGTCTTTACCTCATGTCCGAGTTTTGTGAGCCCACGTTCTAATAGCTCCTGATGTACGTGTTTTCCACCGGTATTTATAACCTTTGAATTATCAAAAGATAGTAAGGCTATTTTCACATGTAAGACCTCCAATCGATTACAAAGTGTTGAATTATCTTAATTTAACATGTTGGGATTTCCAGTTTTTAGAAAATAAAGCAGTTTCTATAGACCTCTATCTCTTTTGCCACAATATTTCTCCAAGTAAACCCTTTGCTTCTTTCTATTAGCTTGTTGGCATCATATCCATGTTCTAATACTTCAACCACTTTCTTAGCAAACCTTTCTTCAAAATTTTCCCCTTCTTGAACTACATACTCTGGAAAACCTATCGCTTCAGGTATCCCTCCATTACTACTTCCAATTACACAAGTCCCACACGCTTGCGCTTCGATTACCACGGCACCAAATCCTTCCTGCCTACTTGGTAAAACCATAACATCCATTGCGTTCATCCATTTTGCTACTTCTTGCTGAGGTATCCTACCGGTAAAGATGATATTTAAACCTTCTGTTTCCTTTTTAATTTCCTCTCTCAACGGACCATCTCCAACTACTATGAAATATGTCTTTGGATATTCTTTAGCGATGAGATTAAATATTTCACCGAGTTTATCAGCCCTCTTTATTGGTAAAAGATTACCAACAAATCCAATGTATTTATATCCTTCTTTGTAAATCTCAAGCTCTTTTCTCACACTTTCTTTATCCAAAGGTTTAAATATCTCCTCATCGAATCCATTTGGAATTACAACCGCATTTTTCCCCGAATATCCATACGATTTTGCTTTTTCCAAAATAGCGTTGCTAACAAAAATATTAGCCGAAGCACTCTCTAGGACTTTAACATATATTTTGCTTCTTTTTGGCATGACTACATTTACATCACTGCCGTGCAAACTTACGATGAACGGTTTGTTGTATTTTTCAGATAAAATACTTGCAATCAGACCAGCAGGTATACCGTACATACCATGAGCATGAATTAAATCATAATTTTCTATTTTAAGCATTTTTTCAATTTCAACAGAGTATTTTTCAGTAGTTTTGTAGTAATCGTTGAAAAGTTTTTCTTTTAGCAAAGAATTTAGTTGTCTATAAATTGAAGCAACTTTGAATTGAATATTTTCGTATTTTTCAACAGGCTTTGATTGTACTGGATACTTTTTTAATAGTTTTTTAATCAGTAAAACTAATTGATTATCTTCAAAAGATAAAGAGACTACATCGAATTCAACATTAAACTTTTCATATTTCTGCAATCTTCGAACAATAAAAATTCCAGAATTTAAATTAGAAGAAATTGGTGCAAGATTTGTTAAAATAAGGACTTTCATTTATTTTTTCCCTCCATAATTAATAATTATTATCGAAGAATAAATCATACCATATTGATAAGTTAATAAATCGCCATAGTGTAAATCCTTTGTTAAATATAGTCTCATTTTCTAAGTCTCTTAATATTTTTTGAGTATTTGAGATTTCTTTTAATATTTCCGAATTGGACAAAACTTCTTTTACGAGTTTTTTATTATTCTTAAGCCATTTGTCTTCCGGTGTTGCGAACCCTATTTTGTCCACTCTCTTTCTTATTTGTTCTGGTATAATCCCATTCATTGCTTGTCTTAAAATATATTTAGAATATCCGTTGTGGATTTTATACACAGAAGGAATACTAAATATATATTCTATCAAATTTATATCATCTGCAAAGGGAGTCCTTGATTCTATACTAAATCTCATAGAATTTCTATCTTCATATTTCAACAAAGTTTTTAAATTGACCCCAGTAATAAAGTGATACAGTTGTTGATTAAGACTATCAGGAATTTTCTCTTGCCTATCTTTAACTCTATACGAAAATTTTTTGTAAAATTCATGATTAATCAAAGATACTGGATAAAAAATTTGCTCAATAAGAAGTTTCTTAAATTTTGAAATTTTAAGTATTTTGAAAATTCTAATATAGTAGCTTTTTTTTATTATATTTTTTAAATCAACAGGGGAATTGTTTATATTTTTTATTTCATTTAATAAATCTCTAAAATCAAAGTTTCTAACAAATTCCCTATATATTGTAGGAAAATATGTTATGTATCCTGTAAATAATTCGTCTCCACCTTGACCATCCAAAATAACTTTCACACCACTTTCAGAAGCAATTTTCATAACTCTGTAATGAGCATATATACTAGTAGAGCCAAAAGGGATTTCTTGAGTGTATATAATATCTTTTAAATCTTCTAAGAGCTCATTTTCTTTTGGAAAAGTCTTTATCCAATCAGACTGAGTATTTTCTACAACAATTTTTGCCCAATTACTTTCATCTATTTTCTCATTAACATACGCTGCAGTAAAACATTTTATAGATTCTCCCACTTGTGATAAATTTTCTCTCTTTATTATTTCGTTCATTACAGAAACAATTGTTGAGCTATCAAGTCCTCCACTTAAACAAGCCCCAACTTTTACGTCAGACCTTAGTCTTAGCCTTACTGCATTGAATATTAATTCTCTTGTGTTTTCTGCATATTCTTTTTCTTTCTCAGGATTGTATTTTTCGAACTTTTCGTAATACGAAAGCTGGTAGTACTTGAAAACTTTTAATTCGTATTTATTTAAGTTTAAAATTACACTATGAGAAGGTTTTAATTCTTTTATTCTTCTGAAAAAACTTTCCTCACCTTGTTCTTCCCAGCCAAAAGCGATATAATCAAAAACTGCTTCGTAATTTACTTCCTTTTTTATAAATGGTAAACTTAAAAGAGCTTTTATTTCAGACGCGAAAGCAAAATATTTATTGTCAAAATAATAATACAATGGTTTTACTCCAAATCTATCCCTTGACAAAAACAAAGTATTTTTCCTTAAGTCTAATATAGCGAAAGCCCACATGCCGTTGAATTTGTTTACACAATCTGTTCCCCACTCTATGTATGCCTTTAGCAAGACTTCTGTATCTGTGTTTGTAAAAAAATCGTATCCTATTTGTTTTAATTCATCTTTCAATTCTAAATAATTGTATATCTCTCCATTGAAAATGATCCAGATTTTTTGACTTTCATCACACATAGGTTGATGTCCTGTGGGAGATAAATCTAATATAGATAATCTCCTGTGCCCTAGCGCAATATTGAATTTCATATTCTCAATGGAATTGATATGAGTTTTTGGCGAATAAAGTAAATTTGAATTCCAAACATTAGCAGGAGTGTCATCTCCTCCGGCAGTAATGAGAAAATTTTCATCTACAAGAAGATAACCTTCGTCATCTGGACCTCGATGCTTTATTTTACTTGCTATATTCTTAATTAGATTTGGATTTATGTGTTCATTACTAATTATTCCAGCTATACCACACATTTGATCTGTTCCTCCCATTTAGAATAGAGTATTTAAGCTATATTTTTGAATATATCCAAAATTTTCTTACTCGAATCACCATTTCCGTAAACATTTCTTGGATATTTCTTGTTTCCCTCTCTCAAAATTTCTTCTGCTTTTTCATATATCTCTTCTTGTTTTGCCAACTTATTCCACCCGTTCTCTATTAACTCTCTCCACCCCGTGTCTTCCATTACCACTAACGCCCTTCTTCCACACCAATATGCCTCTTTTTGTAATCCTCCCGAATCTGTTATTACCATCCCACTTTTTTCTATAACACCCATCATATTCAAATAGTCCAGCGGTTCAGTTATTATTAAATCTTTCGTGTATCCTTCTAACCCATACTCTTTTATCTTCTTTTTCGTCCTCGGATGTATTGGAAATACTATCTTCTTTTCTTTCCCTATCTTCGCTAATTGTTGAAGAATTGTCTCAAGTTTTTCCCTTACGTCTGTGTTGAAGTCCCTATGTATCGTACATACTATATATTCATCCTCTTTTAGTCTTAATTCTTCTAATTTTTCGTACTTAAACTGTGGCTTCATTTTTAAGAATAAATCGTACATCACATCACCTACAAAATGCACTCCTTCTTCAATACCTTCTTTTTTCAAGTTTTTTACCGCAAGTTCGCTTGGGCAGAATAATAAACTTGACACATGGTCGGTGAGCACTCTGTTTATCTCCTCTGGCATGTCTTTTGGTTTCTGCCTTATTCCTGCTTCGACATGTGCAACTGGTATTTTTAATTTTGAGCCCACCAGCGCACCTGCTAATGTGGTGTTTGTATCACCGTAAACCAATATCATATCAGGTTTTTCTTTAATTACAACTTTTTCAAATTCAATCATTATTTTACCAGTCATTTCCGCATGAGTACCGGAGCCTACGTTTAAGTTGTAATCAGGTTGCCTTATGTTCAACACGCTGAAAAATACATCAGACATATTGTAATCGTAATGTTGACCAGAATGGACGAGTATTTCGGTAATTCCGGCTTCTTGAAATTCTTTATTTAGCATTGCTTCTTTGATTATCTGTGGGCGTGCCCCAACTAGTGATAGGATTTTCATTTTTAGTTACCACTCCTTTTGCTTTAATAAGTTTTCTATCTCTTTTTCTAACTCTGTTGCGAGATTTCTGTAAAGATATCTTTCTAAAACTTCTTTACGCTTTTGAATGTTTATTTCAATTTTCTCTTTATTTGCCAATTCTATGATGTAATCAGCCATCTCGTTAGTTTGATTTTTTTCAAAAACTTTTGAAACACCATCACATTCTATTTCATCTCGCATTTCCCAATTTTTAGGACCTATAACTAATATAGGTTTGTCAGTGGCAAGATATTCATAGACTTTTCCTGTTCTGATTGATTTGCCTTCTTCTGGGTTTTCACCAGTGTAAACTACTAAAAGTAATACATCAGAAACGGATTGCAAATTAAGAGCTTCGTCTCGGGTTAACATTCCATGATTGTTAAGTAAGCTACCTAAATTCCTTTTTGAAAATTCTTTTTCTACTAAATCAAACTGAAACCCTGCATAATTAAATGCAAAGTTAATATTTGTGTCAATCCGACAAGCCATTTCCAAAGCATCTATAAAATAAGAAATATTTTGTGTTTTAGCATTTAAACTTCCTGTATAACAAATTGTAAGAAACCCTCTACTTTTAGTTATTTTGCTTTTCAATTTTTCAATAGAAAATAATTCTCCATCATATCCATTAGGAAGAAAATAAACCTTTTTCGGTGTTATAGATTCATAGTCTTCCTTCATTTTCTTAGAAACAACCGTAATTAGATCTACTTTTTTTAAAATATTCTTCGTTTGAAATTTAAAAAAAAACGCTTTTGAAACTTCATGATGAACAGAGTTAAAAGAAGGATCTCTAAAATCTGCTATCCATATTATATCTTTATACTTATTTTTAAAATATTTACCTAATTTCAAAGTAAACCACGGTCCATAAGAAGTTATTAATATGTTTTTTCCTTGTTTAGAAAGTCTTTTTTCAATTTCAGATTTATAAAGCTTAATATTTTGATAAGCTATCCCTTCTGGTGTTATAGGAAAAATCCTTTCTAATAAAAAATAAAATTCGCTCCTTATTTTAGAGGGAATAAAAAATTTAATAAACTTTAAAACTAAAGATATAATATTTTCATTTTTTTCACGCCTTTCAAAACTCTCTCTTGAATATGAATATATATTTTTCAAACTCCATTTTATAGGAACTTCTACTAGCTCTGTATTGCCTAGTGAAAAAGATCTTTCAATCCTCTTATCCAAAAATTTACTTGTAATTAATGATACATTATATTTTTTTGATAAATACTTACATAATAGCTCCCATCTTATTGAAGCTATACTAGAATATCTAGGAGAAAAAGGTGAGACAACAATTATTTTAAAAGATTCCAAAAAATCTCCTCCTTTTTTATTTATTGTTAAAGATTATATAAATATAAAAAATACAAAAAAAGAATCTTATATAATCAAAATTATTTACTAAATGTGACTTTTTATATGTTTTTTCCAAAAACATTTATAATTATAATATATGCTTTAAATATTAAAAGTACAAATTCAAAATTTATATTAGCTTTCTGTCTTCAACAATACAGCTTACTTATTTTCCATTTCAGTTTTTTATGCCTTTGACTTATACCATCTCTAATTTTTTCATTCTATGATTAAAAAAGTAACCTTTCTTTTCATATAACTAAATATTTTCAATATCGACATTTCAATTCTTTTTTCCACTAAACACTCTATTAGTTTTATAAAAGCTCCCCTGAGAATGCACTGAACCCAGTAAATGAGACAAAATAAAAAAGAAGAGAAAAACACCCCCAAAGTGGTACAATAAAACTAGATTTTGTTAACCAAAGGTATTGATAAATTTCAAAAATCATATTATCTTCTTAAATAGGGGACACCCCCCAATATACTCTCAATAAGGAGGTATCCCGACATGACTAATATCCAACTCAAATGCCCTCATTGCGGCTCTTCTAACTTCATCAAAAACGATCATGATAAGTTCAAAAACCAAATCTTCTTTTGCAAAGACTGCGAACGTTACTTTAAACTTTCTTTCACCAAAAAACACAAACTCTTCTCTTTCCCTTACCCTCGTTGTGTTCATTGTAACCATGTCATGGAAATTTACAAAATCCGCCGTTATTTCGTTCGTTTCAGATGCAGAAAGTGTAACTTCAAAACTTCTGTTCCGCTTTCTCTTCCTCAGCCTGTGCCTTTCAACTTTCATCCTTTCAAATTCTTCCGTTTCCCTATCTATATCGTTCTCA
>NZ_LNGG01000027.1:7373-73399 GCF_011057735.1 Fervidobacterium sp. 2310opik-2
GATTATCAAGTTATCTTCTATTCTTTCGCTTTTTGAGTTTGAGAATGTATTTAAAGTTCATGGTAGTGAAGTCTAAATAGAGTTAATAACCGATGGACTAAAAGCGTACGAGATAGCAGTGAAACTAAATTTTGATAATGTTGAGCACAGAGAAGTAAGACTAGGTAAAAACAACGAATGTGAATCGAAATTTTCGTTATTTAAGGTGTTTGTGAAAGCGAAAAAGAGCTTCAAGAAATTTAGCAACATACGGTACTATGTAAATGGTTTTTGTGTAGTAAGGAACCTATGCAAGTTATATGAGAACGAAAATGAGATGATTACTATAATTATTATAATCTTTAAAAATAGAGTAGTATTGCGTACTTAATTTTATTTTGGCAAAAAAATTGATAAATTTCATAATTAACTATTCTTTGATTTATATTTAATTATCTGTTTATTAATATGCTCTTTATTTGTGACGAGATAATGAGTTAAGAATTAAGATAAAAATATAAACAATCACAGGTAGGAAAATAGCTCCTCTTAATAAATTCAATGGCCCATAAACATACCAGCGTGGAGATGAAATTACTATAGTTAAAAATGTAAGACGGGCTAATAATGAAGAATTATATCTTAGTCTGTTCAAAAAAAACACAAAAAGTAATCCGAAAAGAATGACCATACTCCAAGATCCCCAGAAGTAGAAATGTGTTGGCAAAATACCTCCACCAACGTTTAAATAAAATTGTGCTGATAGAGTTGTTACATCAGATTTTGAAAAAAAACTACTGGAAGTAAAAACTGCTCCTAAAAATTGAAAGAAAGATTCAAATTTTAAATCTAAATTTGCAATCTGCGAAGCAGCTATATGTGTCGCAGAAGCGTAAAAACTATAAGTTGCTGTATCAAAAACAAAAAGAGATGAAAATAATATTTTTAAAACATCAAATAAAGATATGTTAAATGTATAACTTGCTCTATATGCTCCGATGAAGCTTAAAAGTATTAATCCGAAAAAGCCTAAAAGTAACAATTTAGAATAATCTAAATGCTCAATAAACAAAGTAAGTATTAGAACAAAAATTATTTGAAGAGAAGTAACTCGACCTCCATAATAAAAATCTTTAAGAATATAAAGTAAAGATAGAATTATTATTAGTACTTTTCTCCACTTTTTTTTTCCAACCATGAAACTAGAAGAAAGGAAAAATATTTTGGAATATTCAAAAGCAGGAGTAATTGCTACATTGTAAACAGTACGATCAATATCTCTAGTTTGAAAAAAAATATATATTGATATGAAAATCATTGATAAAAAAACAAAATCATTTTCAATTTCAAATGGGCGATTAAAAGTTAAATATGGGCGAGGTTTATAAAATATAAAAACGATTGTTATAAAAACAAGAATTACGCGTATGGCAATACCATAATTTACAAGGTTTTCAACTTCATTTAATGGACAACTAGTAGGAACTGTTGTTAAAAATTCGCCAATAGATATACTGTAATTTATATACATTATAAAACTAGCCATTAAAAACATTGGTAGATTATTAAGAGTTTCTAATACCCATAGAAATGAGATAAAAACTAACGTTATTGCCGCTAAATTATTAGTTATCTTATTATAGTCATATAGCAATAATAATAAAACTATACAGACTATTAGAGTTTTTAAGATTAAGATCAAGTATTTTTTTGATTGATATTGAACAAAAAGCCTTGTTTCATAGAGACTAACATAACTATTAATATTGCTTTTTAAATTCATACTTTAACATCCTTTCATATGACTTTAAATAAGGCTGTAAGGTTTCCCAGAAAATTGAACAAAAATCAATATAAATTAGATATCTTTGAATACCTCTCCTGTATTTCTGTATTTCAATGCACTGTTTTGGAACTATTGCCTTTCTTTTTTCAAATTATTTCTTTCAAATAAATCATGGTATAGATTCAAATATTTTCCGAAATTTGATTCTTTGTTAAAAAACTCAACAACTCTACTCCTACAATATTGACTATATTTTTCTTTTCCACTAAATTTTACTATTTTTATTTTTTCATAAAAATCATTAACATTTCCTTTTTCAACAATAAATCCAGTATTCTCATCTATTGTTTCTACACTTCCACCAGTGTTAAAAGTTATCACAGGAGTTCCACAAGATAAAGCTTCTAAGTTTACAGTTGGAAAATTGTCTTCCAATGTTGGATTAACAAAAACATCAGCGCCTGAATATATTTCTACTAGTTCTTCTACACTATTTGTCCTTTCAATTCCAATTATATTATATGGCATTTCCTTCAATTGTTTTTTATTCAATCCAACCAAAACTATTACCTCATCCTTATCTAAAGTTTTTGACAATTCAATAAAATACTTTAACCCCTTTCTTTCCTCCCAAATGTTGGCAACTCCAAGTATAACAAATTTTCCTTCTAAATTGTACTTCTTTCTGAAATTGCCTTGAGTTGGTTTAAAAACGTTCGTGTCTATTCCGTTTGGAATAACTTCTATGGGATATTCTTTAAGAAATGATTGTTTAACTAAATTTGCAAGCCATTGTGAAGGAGTAACTATTACCATTTTCTTTAAACCAGTAAAAATCATTTTTTTCATTTCATAATTTTTCTTTGAGTTATCCAAAATATAACTTTTAGGATATCTATTTTTTTGTGGGCAGTTAAAACAGCCAGTTTTCCATTTTTCGCAACCTATATAATCAAAATATGAACAATGACCTGTGAACGCCCAACAATCGTGGAGAGTCCATACTACTTGTTTGTTTTTTTCCTTGAGATAGTCAAATAGAAGCTTTATGTTTATATAATAACCATGAATATTGTGTAAGTGAATTATATCTGGATTTATTCTTTCCAATTCCTTTAAAAATTTAATTGTTGCACGTTTTGAGCCAAATCCATGTAAATCAAAAATTCTTGTTAAGGCAACGTGCGAATAGACATCAAATTTAGAGCCTATTTGAATAGCTTCTGGACAATTTTTGGCAGGTGGACGACCATATGCTATGTAACTTTCATGTCCAGAGTTTAAAAGTGTTTTGTGTATATCCAAGACTATTCGCCCTGTACTACCTATTCCACAAACCGAGTTTATTTGTAAGATTTTCATAAAACCTCCTAGCAAATATATTTTTTAAATACATTTCTCAATGCTCTTGCCAAACAACTCTTTTTACATAATCAGTATACGATAAAATAATTCTCAATACTTTTTCAGAAACATTATCAACATCGTAGTCTTTTGTTATTCTTATTGTGCCATCTTTTTGTTCTTCTAATATTTCAAGACCTTGCAATATTCTTTCTTTATTTAAACCGACCATCATTACAGTTGCTTCTTCCATCGCTTCTGGGCGTTCATGAGCTTCTCTTATATTAAGCGCTCTTAATCCTAAAATAGATGTTTCTTCACTAATCGTACCACTATCGCTTAAAACTGCTTTTGCACATATTTGAAGTTTCACGTAATCTGAAAAACTTAGTGGTTTTAAAAGCTTAACAAGTTCATTGAATTGAATTTTCTTCTGTTCTATCATTTTTCTGGTTCTTGGATGTGTACTGAAAATGATTGGTAATTGGTATTTCTCGGCAATATTATTTATACTTTCAACAAGCATATAAAAATGCTTTTCGTCATTTATATTCTCTTCCCTATGCGAAGAGAGAACAAAGTATTTACCTTCATCCAAATTTAATTGTTCAAGAATTTTCGAATTTTGAATCTTATGCCAATTTTTCATTATGACTTCTTTCATTGGGCTGCCTGTTTTAATTATTCTGTCTGGTGGGAATCCTTCGCGGATAAGATATTCTCGGGAAATGCTACTGTATGTTAGATTAATATCTGCAATGTGGTCAACAATTTTCCTGTTTATCTCTTCTGGGACTCTTTGATCGAAACACCTGTTACCTGCTTCCATATGGAATATTGGTATTTTTCTTCTCTTGGCAGCTATAGCCGAAAGACAGCTATTTGTGTCTCCAAGTACCAAAAAAGCATCTGGCTTTTCTTTTTCAAGAATAGGATCTATTTTTAATAATATATTTCCTATCGTTTCTACAGGGGAACCTGTGGCCGCATTTAAGAAGTAGTCTGGTTTTCTTATTTCTAAGTCTTCAAAGAATACTTGATTTAGTTCGTAGTCATAATTCTGACCAGTGTGAACTAATATATGTTCAACTGCAGCACATGAGTCTAATCTTTTAATAACTTCAGACAGTCTGATTATTTCAGGTCTTGTGCCAACCACTGTCATAACTTTAAGTTTCTTCATTATTCAAACCTCCAAATAATATGTGTCTGGTTTTTCAGGATTAAATATTTCACTTGCCCAAAAGATTGTAATTAGGTCACTTTGTCCGATGTTGGTTATAGAATGCGTATAACCTGGTGGGATATCAATTACTTGGAGTTTATCACCACTAACTTTATACTCAATAATTTCGTCAGAATTTATTTTTCTAAGCTTTATTAAAGCTTCACCATAAATAACGAGAAATTTTTCGACTTTTGTATGATGCCAGTGGTTTCCTCGAGTAATTCCAGGCTTTGTCCTTGACACAAATATTTGTCCAAAATTTTCGGATTTTATAAATTCACTTAACCATCCTCTGTTATCTTGCTTCATTTCTAATTCATAATTTAGGTTATCTTCAGGAAGATAAGAAATGAAAGTTGCAAATAATTTCTTATCAAAAGAGTCTTTTAAATCTGGCATTAACAGTGATTCACGACTGTTTTTAAAAGTATAAAGCTTTTCAACAATCTGCGAAATCTTCACTTTGTATTCTATTTTTACCTTATGATACCCACTTTCCAGATTTTCAAAGTTTTTCATAGTTTGAATGAATTCATCTACCACATCGTCGATGTAAACAAGATTCAAAACTTTTTCAGGATCATCTATGCGTATTGGCAGATTTCTAGCTATATTATAGCAAAAAGTAGCTATTGCGGAATTGTAATTAGGTCTGCTCCATTTTCCGAAAACATTTGGCAAACGATATATGAAAACTTTGGCATTAGCATGTTTCGAATATTGAAGAAGTACTTCTTCAGCTGCTTTCTTACTCTTTCCGTAGGGATTATCTAGTTCTGCTTGTATTGAAGAAGAAAATACAATAGGTATGCTTTTTTTATTATCGATTAGATAATCGCATATGAATTTCGTGTACTCAAAATTTCCTTTCCAATACTCATCAACATTTTGAGATCTATTTACTCCGGCAAGATGAAATATGAATTCAACATTCAAAAGCGCTTGCTCTAAATCTTGCATTGTAGAATTTGAATCTATCTCAATTATATCACTGAATCCTAAGTTATTTAACTGTGAAATTAGATTTTTACCTATGAAACCATTTGAACCGGTTATTAGTATTTTCATTTTATCACTCCAAATTCACGTAAATCTTCTTGAATTTCATACAAATTAAGAAGAATTTGTTTTAATTCTTCTTTATTAAGCATATAGGTATCATTAGATGTGTATTCTTGAACCTCTGATAATTTTTCATCACCAATTGAAAAATACTTGTCGTAATTCAAATCTCTTGTGTCTGCCGGTATTTTGTAAAATTCTCCGAGGTCAATAGCTTTGGCCATCTCTTCACGAGTAATAAGTGTTTCGTGCTTTTTCTCTCCATGCCTCGTTCCAATAATTTTTATTGGATGATTTTCTCTTCCTAATAATTCTCTTATGGTTTCCGCAAGCAAACCTATTGTAGCAGCAGGTGCTTTTTTGACGAATATATCGCCACTTTTCCCGTTCTTAAAAGCATACAGCACAAGTTCAACAGCTTCATCAAGACTCATCATAAACCTTGTCATTGTAGGGTCGGTTATTGTAATTGGTACATTTCTTCTTATTTGATCGATAAATAATGGTATCACCGATCCACGTGATGCCATTACATTACCATATCTTGTAATACATATCGTTGTTTCGTCGGTTTCCCTTGACTTTGCAATAGCAACTTTTTCCATGAGAGCTTTTGACATACCCATTGCGTTTATTGGATAAACTGCTTTATCTGTGCTTAGGCATACAACTTTTTTAACACCGTTATTAATAGCTGCTGTCAACACGTTATCAGTACCTATAATATTTGTTTTAACTGCTTCCATTGGGTAAAATTCACAAGATGGAACTTGTTTAAGTGCTGCAGCATGGAATATATAATCCACACCTTTTGTAGCATGTTGAATGGAATTGTAATCTCTTACATCGCCAATGTAAAATTTTAGTTTTGGATTTTTGTAAAAGTTCCTCATATCATCTTGTTTTTTCTCATCTCTTGAAAATATTCTTATTTCACGAACGTCTAAATTCATAATTTTTCTTAAAAATGCATTACCGAAAGAGCCTGTTCCACCTGTTATTAATACCACTTTATCTTTAAAATCATCTTTGAAAAGTTCTATATTCATAGTGCTTCGCCTCCAGTAATTTAATATTATATTATTCAAAATATTTTAAAAGTTTTGGTATCAAAACTTGTTTACTAAAATGTTTAATATAATATTCGTAACCACGATAGCCCATCAATTGAAGTTCAGAATTTTTCATTTCAGAAAGTTTCAAAATTGCTTCAACAATTCCATTTATGTCATTTTGTTCAACACAAATTCCGCATTTTGCTTCTTCAATTATACGCTTTGTCTCGCCGTCAGCTATTGCAAGTATTGGTTTACCACAAGCCATATATGATTGTAATTTTGCTGGTATGTATTTTGAGAGGAGCTCATTTTTTTGGTAACTAAGTAAAACAACATCACTTGCGGATATGTACCTTGGAATTTCTTTAGAAGGTTTATAGTCTACAAAATTGAACATTTGTTCAACATTATTTTCTTTAATTATTTTTATCAATTTCTCTTTTGCTCGCCCATCACCGATTAAATTAAAGACGATTCTTTTAGACGTTTTTTCCAAAAGAACTTTAGCAATTTTTGGAAGTATTTCTAATCCCTGGGCATATCCAACATTTCCTGTAAATGTGATGTTGAAAACTTTACTGTCAAACTCAGGTACAGTAGATTTTTCAATAGGTTTGTAGAATTCTTCAGCATATTGTGGTAAGTATATTACTTTATCTTCTTCGATATTTCTTTTTAGTATTTCTTCTCTTAGACCCTGAGATGTGACAAAGATTAAATGCGAATTTGAATATATATAATTAACAATTTTATCAACGACACTTAGAACATATTTATTTTTTATTCCACCAGCTATTATAAGGCTTTCTGGCCATAAATCTTGTACATACAAATAAACTGGTTTTGAGAAGCGTTTCGAATACCATATTGCAGGAAGTGCTTGAAGTATAGGTGATGTTGCAAATACAAATACATAATCAAAGATTTCTTTCTCTATTTTTGACCAAAAATATCCTGATACAATAAAAGATAGATAGTTAATAGTTAACGTGATTTTGTTCTTAAATCTAGGAAATATAAACAACCTTTGTATATTTATTCCATTCCATTTTTCTTTTCTTCTTTTCCAAAAACTGTAACCTTTATAAAAACGTCCAGCAGGATAATTTGGAATACCAGTTACGACTTTCACATCGTAATTGTTTTTAACAAATTCTAATGCAATATCGTTTATTCTAAATTGCTCAGGATAAAAATGGAGGGAAATTATTAAAATTCTTTTTTTTCTGGACAATTTTATTCCTCCTAAGATAAAGTAAAAACAATATTTTTAAATTAAATGAATTCATTAATTTTCATTATTTGTTAATAGTTTTCACTATTATTTAACATCTAAAGATAAAAAATAATTTCATATTTGTCTCATGATTTTCATCGCTTCCCTAATCTTCTCAACTTCTTCAGCCTTGCAGACTAATATTCCATTCTCACTCTCAACAACTATTATATCATTTATCCCTATCACTATCGTTGGTTTGGTTGTAAGCACAAATGCATTTTGTGAGTCTATGGTCACTGAGTTTTTAGAATTGCTTACTCCTAATTCTTTCAGCGACTTGAAATTCCCAACATCTGACCATATGAATTCGGATTTGATTGTGTATATTCTGTCTGCTTTTTCCATTAATGCGTAATCTATGCTTATCGATGGAGTTTGTTCACACTTTTTTGTTGTTTAATGAAATACTCTGCTTTCCACATGAACATTCCACTATTCCAAAAGTAATTACCTTGGCTTATGTAAAACTGCGCTGTTTCGTAATTTGGTTTTTCATGGAATTTTTTGGCTATGGATATGTTTTGTTCAATTTGTTCACCTGATTCTATGTAACCATAGCCTGTCTCAATTCGAGTTGGTTTTATTCCAAAGGTTATTATACCATCATTTCTCTCCAAAAATTGCTCGGCTGTTTCAACAGTTTGCTAGAATTTTTCAATTTCTGGAATGTAATGGTCTGATGGAACAACTAAAATTATTTCTTCTGGGGCCATTTTCAATGTCCCATATGTACATGCTGGTGCTGTGTTTTTCTTGAGTGGCTCAGAGAGAATGTTTTCTTTTGGAATTTCAGGGATTTCTTGGTGAGTGATTTCGGTATAAATTTTATTCGTGACTATGAAAATGTCTTCTGGTTTTAATTTAAATGAAAGTCTTTCGAAAGTTTCTCTGAGAAGTGTTTTGTCAGAGAAAAGTTTCAAAAATTGTTTTGGAGTTTCTTTAGTCGATAACGGCCAAAATCTTTCGCCACTTCCACCTGCTAGGATTATTGCTTTCATATGTCTTCCTCCAGATTTTTTGACATTTCGATTGCGTAAGTTATTATAACCAAAAAAACTTTTCAGGTCAATTTTTTATTCAAATTTATACATTGCGGTAATATAGAGTTAAATTTTGAGTTGAGTGTCTTTGTTTGGTTTTTATCGATTTTCTGAAGAGTGTTTGCTATTGTTTTTATTTTTCAGCAATCTTTCCAAAAATTCTTCTATGCTTTTTCTGGATAGTTCATCAACGTAATTGTTGAATCTGTCATCTGTATGAGCTTTGACTTTTAGAAAGCTTACTTTTATTGTTTCACGCATTTCTCTTAATTTTCTCACGTATGAGTTTATACTCGGGTTTTTAGTCTTTCTATACGAAAATGCGAACATTGGTATTTCATTGTAATCGTGTATAATTGTGACTTCTTGTATACCCTGATTTTGGCAGTATTCTAGTGCTTTTATTACTCCAATTAGCTCGGCTGTTACGGAATTGCCATTTCTTAATATCATTGCTTCTTTTTGTGCAAATTTTATTTCTTCATTTTCAACAACAGCAAATGCATAACCTGCTAAATTTAATGATTCGTTGTAAGAACCATCGACGTAGATTTTCATACCCAATCCCCTTTCTTTTCTGTTATTTTCGAACTATTTCCAATGCTTTCTGCATTACTTCATCTTTTTCTTCTTTTAGGTAATTTATTCTGTCTTGTGTTGTGATTTGGATAGTGTGGTCAGGTTCTAGTGGTTTGTTGCCGTCTGGTTCGTTTATTTTTGATGTTGGATAAGTTAAAGCCAGTCTTATGCTATCTAAATATTGGTACGTTATGTCCGTTGTGTGGTTGATTTTTGTTAATGTTGGTTCGCCTATTGTTCTGCCTGGGTTGAGTTTTTTGAATGTGTAAGCGAAATCAAGCGCTGCGTTGTTTGTGTATCTGTCAAATAAAAGCCAAACTTGTGCTTTTATGTTTGGCTCTCTTGGTTTGAATTCATGCGAGAATGTTTGGTTTAGGATTTCTCCTGTGGTTTGTGTGAATTCTATGCCGTATTTTTCAAGTGTCTTTAAGATGTATGCTGTGTTAATTAATGATATATTGCGTGTAAACTTTATGTTGCTTTGTATGAGATGTTCGTAGATTTCCTTGAAGATGTTGAAGTCCTGGGCTTGGGAGTTTCGGATGTCGATGATGATTTTTTTCAGGTCTTTGTTGTATATTATTGTGTTGTCAAGGAATTCTCGGAATTTGTTGTAAGATGTACCTGAGAGTGAGAACGTGCGAATCTTTATAATCCCAACATCGTCTATGCGTTCAAAGGTGTACGGTGGCTCTGAACCGATTGATTGGTACTTTGCGCTTAAGGTTGGATAGCTGAAGAGTGTTACCGTTTTTACTTTTTCGGTTTGTTGTTGGTTTTCAAATGTGTATTGCACTTCGTATTCTTCTTGGTTGTAGAATATCCATACGAATCTTTGTTTTTTCCAAAGCAGTTCTGGTGAGAGCCAGATTAGTTGAGAAAGTTGTTGTTCTCTGAGTTCGTAATTTTCTCCTGAGGTGTAAGGAAGGAGTTGGTCTATTAGATTTTCTATTGGTATTTTGTTTATCGATAGTATTTTGGCGCCTGCAGGGATTTTGTCTGTTGCTGTTGATGTGACTATTGCGTTTTTGTCGATGATTTGGACTCTGAATGGAAGGACGCTGTAAACAGGTTCTGATGGTACCATGAACCTTAGGTTTTGGTCGTTAACAGCCGAAAAGATTGGCTGAATTAGTGAAAAAGCCTTTATAGGAAGTACTTTTTTGGTTTTTTCGTGCTTTAGGTTGTTGATAAGTGTTTGTATTTGTTGCATTTTCTCTTTAGAAAGTTTTTCTGGGTATATTTCAGATAGTATTCTTTCCAAATACGCTGTGTTTTCGATAACGTTTTCAACGGGTACAAGGCGTTTTTGGTACTTGTACAGCTCGATAATCCATGAGAGAACAAATGTTGTTACAAGACCAGAAATGATGAAAATGAAGATGAGTTTAGCCCCTATGCGCAATGTTGCTTCCCCCTTCTTTGTTTTTGTTTTTTGCTTTTTGCTTTTGTTTTTTTGGTTGTTATCTGTTTCAGATTGATTATATCATTTTATGGAAGGTTTTTGAAGGATAATATAATGTGATAAAATTTTAATAAAGTATGTATTTATGAGTGATAAGGAGTGAGTTGAGTTGAATGTTTTGGCAATTGATTGTGGTACTCAGAGTTTGAGGGCGATTGTGTTTTCGCACGAAGGGGAGATGTTGGTAAAGGAGAAAGTTGAATTTGAACCGTATTATTCACTCGATGTGGGATGGGCGGAGCAAAATCCAAATGTTTTTTGGAATGCGCTGTGTAGTGCCACTAATAAGTTGGCAAAGGATTATCCGGTTATTTTTGATTCGATTCAAGGTGTAACCCTTACAACGCAACGAGCCACTGTTGTTGTCGTGGATGAAAGAGGGGAGCCTTTGAGGGATGCTTTCATATGGCTCGATGAGCGTGAGGCAAAGGGAAAACCGAAATTGACGTTTTGGGAGAATTTGGCGTTCTCTTTGATTGGTAAGAAACCAACTGCACATATGGCTTGGAGAAGAAGTAAGGCAAATTATATGAGGATATATGAACCGGAGATTTGGAAAAGGGTGCATAAGTACCTTTTACTTTCTGGGTATTTGACTTACAAACTTACAGGTGAGTTTGTGGATTCCAAAGCATCGCAGGTGGGGTATATACCATTCGATTACAAAAGAAAAGATTGGATTTCTAACCCAAGACATTACAGATGGCACTTGTTTGGAATTGATAGAAATATGCTTCCAAATTTGGTTGAACCAACTAGATTGATTGGGTATGTGAGTGAGCAGGCATCTAAGGAAACTGGTTTGAAGAAAGGGTTGCCTGTGATAGCGGCTGGGGCGGATAAGCAGTGTGAAACTTTAGCAGTTGGTTGTTTTTCACCAGAGGTTGCGAGCATCAGTTTAGGTACGACGGCTACGATCCAAACAACGACGGATAAATATATAGAGCCGTTGCCGTTTATGCCGTCTTATCCATCCGTTGTACCAGGGAAGTACAATCCTGAAATAGAAGTTTTCAGAGGATATTGGTTAATTTCATGGTTCAAAAAAGAATTCGCGCACCATGAAGTTAGGGAAGCTGAGATGTTGGGTACAACCGCTGAAGAATTGCTTAATCAAAGGCTTAAAAATATTCCAGCTGGTAGTGAAGGGCTTATGCTTCAGCCAACTTGGACTGCTGGACTTGATAAGCCTTTCTCGAGGGGAGCGATAATTGGGTTTTCCGATAAGCACACGAGGATACATATATACAGGGCGATAATCGAAGGGATAAATTACGCTTTGATAGAAGGGGTTAAAAGTATAGAGAAGAAGACAAAGGTGAAGATTAAGAGGATAGGGCTTTCAGGTGGTGGAGCGACAAGCGATGAGATATCGCAAATAACGGCTAATATGTTTGGAGTTCCTACGTATAAGGTACAGACGAATGAGACTTCTGCTTTAGGTGCTGCAATTGCAGCTTTTATAGGGCTTGGGGTGTACAATTCTGTCGAGGAAGCCGTAAAAAATATGGTACACATCCAAAAGGAGTTCTATCCAGATATGAATGAACATGAGGTGTATTTGGAGTATTATAGGAAGGTGTATCTTAGAATATGGGAAGCACTTGGGGATTTGTACAAAGAGCTTGATTCGATATCAAGAAAAAGTAAAAAAATATAAACGCTATATGGAGATAAAGCGTAAAAATTTTGTTTTCATACCTTATCTTTAAAGTTCTTATTGGGAAAAAGGAAAAATCAAAATTAGGAGAAGATCGATGGCTATATTTTAAAAGAAGATTTGGTCCACCAGTAAGGTAAAATTATTGAAAGTATCTAATTGAAAGAGGGATTTCTAAAAATTCTCTTTGATTTTCTTTCGAGTATTTCATTGCCAACCTCTAGAATAATTTTGTAAAAATTCTTATCTTTAGAGCCGAGCCTGTAGAGATTCTCTAAGAAAATCTCATTTATTTTTCTTTTCCATACTCACTTAGAAGTTTTTTATATCTTCAGATGTGCCGAAAATCATTTTTCTAATTATCGTTTCAGTTCCTTCGCAGTAGTCCCAGGAAAAGTTCATATTCTCACCTTCTCTTATTATTTTACCACAAAAACACTTTGTTTTCAAATGTATACAAATTTTGAGAGTTTTAATAAAAAATAAATTGCAAATTCTTTAGAATTTAATATTTGTATGTTGATTTTTAACTTTAATTTACAGTAAAATATTCACATCATCCATCTTTTCCAAAGGGGGTATTTAGGGTGAAGAAGTATTTAGTTGTTGCACTGTCAGTATTGCTGGTAGTTCTTTTTGTGTACAGCTGTACAAACAGTTTTGAACCAAGGAACTTTGAGCCAAGGGACAAGTTCGGTGTTTCGGACAAGCTCGGTGTTTCTGGAACGGAAGAAGATTTTGTACCAGGCGAGTATGTTGTACAGATTGAAAACTCTGAAACGACTATCAGAGCTCTTAGTGGTTTGAAGGATGTTGAGGTAGTTAGAACATACGAATTTGAAGACGTTGCTATAGTAACGGTAAGAACGGAAAAGCCAGAGTTGCTCTCCACAGTTGCAGGTGTGAAGTCAGTTGACAAGAACTATATTTACAGAGCGCTTGCTACTCCAAATGATACGTATTACAAATATCAGTGGCATTACAATAATATAAAGATGCCACAGGCTTGGGATGTAATGAAATCGGCGAATGTGGTTGTTGCTGTTATTGATACTGGTGTAAGCTTTACGCATCCAGATTTGCAGGGAATATTTGTAACAGGTAAGGACTTTGTTGATGGAGATAGCAATCCAACGGATCCTGCTCAAGATGTTAGCCACGGTACGCACTGTATAGGTACAATAGCAGCGGTTACAAACAACAGCCTTGGTGTTGCTGGTGTTAACTGGGGTGGATATGGAATAAAGATAATGCCGATAAGGGTACTTGGTGCGGATGGTTCTGGAACACTTGATAATGTTGCTGCAGGTATAAGGTGGGCTGTTGATAACGGAGCAAAGATAGTGAGCATGAGCCTTGGTGGAAGTGGAGCACAAGTACTTATGGATGCGGTTAAATACGCATACAGCAAGAATGTAACGCTAGTTTGTGCGGCTGGTAATGAAAATCGTTCATCACTTTCATATCCAGCAGCATACGTTGAAACAATTGCAGTTGGCGCAACAAGATATGATAACAAGAGAGCACCTTACTCAAATTACAACTATACAAGGTACTACGATTCATATAAGAGAGCATATGTAACACACTATCTTGATGTTGTAGCACCTGGTGGAGATACGAGCGTTGACCAAAACGGCGATGGATACGCAGACGGTGTTCTCAGCACAACATGGACACCAACATATGGCAATACATACATGTTCTTGCAAGGTACATCGATGGCAACACCACATGTTTCAGCATTAGCAGCGATGCTTTACGCAAAAGGTTACACAACGCCAGAAGCAATTAGGTCAAGACTTATAAAGACAGCGTACAAGATTCCTAGATATACATACAACACCTCTGGTTGGAACAAGTACGTTGGATACGGACTTGTCGATGCATACAAGGCGCTGACATACTAATAAACTAAATAAACTAAAAAATACGAAAATATGTAATATAGAAGGCAGGCTTTTGAGCCTGCCTTCTATTTTTTATTTTTTTATTTTTGGTTCTGCTGATTTTGTTTCATTTTTTTAAATTCCTCATGTTCTTTGTTGAGTTCGTCGATTAGGTCTTTGACTTTCCATTCTAAGCTTGTTGGTGTTGTGCTTGCGAAGATTATCTCTTCACCTGGGAATGTCTCTTTGACCGCTTTCATGAGTTTTAGTATTTCTGATTTTTCAAAGTTGTGAAGTAAGACAACTTTTCTGTTTTGGCTTGTTTCTTCCATTGGTTTTCTCCCCCTTATGCTAAATACTAAATTAATTAAACTGCGTAATTTTCGCTTTTTTGATATGTTTCGTAATTTGGTGCGAATAGGAAGAAGAAGATAAATGAGCTTATTAGAAGTGAAGTGCCGATGAATAGTCCAAGGTATTTTGGACCTATGTATTGAATTATTAAAGAGCCGAAAAGAGGGCTTATTATCCTTGTTAAACTATCAACGGAATTGAATATCCCAAGTGTACCACCTAATCTGTCTCTTTCAACTGTTTTCGTTGCGATGGAGTTTACGGAAACTCCTATTAGTCCAGATATAACAGATAGAGGTGTTAAGAGTAAAATGAGTGTGATTAGGTTTGCTGAGAATGAGTAAAGTATCAAAAATGGTACTACCACAAATATCAGTGATTTTATTATATCATCTTCTTTATACTTTTTGGTAATTTTTCCAACAAGGAATCCTTGTGTGAATGCTATGAGAATTCCAACATATGCTAAGACAAAGCTTGTTTGTGAAAGAGGCAAATTAAGTCTTCTGAGTGAAAACAGTGCGAATGTTGATTCAAATGTTGTGAATCCAAATGAATAAAAGAATTTCGTTAAAAGAAGGTAAAACACAACAGGCCTGCTGATTGTTTTTTTCATCTCTTCGAATGTGAATGGCACTCTCCTTGCATCTTTCAGCGGTTTGGAATCTGGTAAAAGGAAGGTAATGTTTAGAAGGTTTATAAACGAAAGGCCTGCTGCAAAAAACGCTGGAACGTGAAAACCCCACCTGCTTAAAAATCCTCCTAGCCCAGGTCCTAAAATAAATCCCAAACCAAATGCCGCGCCTATAAGCCCTAAGCTTTTGGCACGTGATTTTTTGTCTGTAAAATCACTTATGTAAGATTGAGCTACGGTTATGTTTCCACCTGTTAATCCATCTAAAAGCCTTGAAATAAATATCAACGTTAGTGATTTTGCAAAGCCTAACAACAAAAGCGATAGGAATGTACCGCCAACGCTCAAAAGGAGTGCAATTTTCCTTCCGAATTTGTCAGACATCCTCCCTATGAGTGGAGACGCAAAGATCTGACCCAATGGGTATATCATCGAAAGGAATCCTATTACTATATCCTTTGCTCCAAATTCTTTCGCATAGTACGGAAGTAATGGTATAATTAAGCCAAAACCAAGCATATCAGCAAAGACTATAAAGAATAATGTTGTTAAAACCTTTTTAGTTTTGTCAATACCGTTAATACTTGATAGTTTCTCTTCCATTTGTATCCACCTCTGTATATTTTTTGATTATATTAGACTAAGTATAGACTAATTATACTAATTTTTTTAAGATAGTCAATGTATAATTTTGAATTATATTTAGATGATATAATAAATATCAAAGATGTAAAAAAGGGGGAGAATGGATTGAGGTTTTTAGATATTCCACTTCATCTTTTAGTGATTGGTCTTTCTGTGTTAATATCCTTTGCTTATTTGTTCTTTTCAAAGAGAAGGTATTTGGATGTTGAGGATATTAAGAGCGTTGAAAATGCTCAAGAAAATGGATTTAGTATTTCCGTTATCATACCAGCAAGGAATGAGGAGAGTAATATCGGTAAGATTTTAAGCCTTTTAAATTTGCAAACGGTTAAACCATATGAGGTCATAGTTGTGGATGATGATTCCACCGATAGAACCGCAGAGATTGTAAAGACGTTCCAGAATGATAATAAGGATATCAAGTTGATTAGTTTGAAAGAAGAACCACCTGAGGGGTGGGTTGGAAAGTCTTGGGCAATTTGGAATGGTTACAAATATTCATCAGGTGATATTTTGATTTTTATGGATGCGGATGTTGAGCCTGGTGAGAAGACTTTGGAGGCTTTGGTTAGTAAGTACAGAAGATACGGCGGTTTAATATCCGTTTGGCCGTACCAAAGGTTTGAGAAGTTTTATGAGCATTTGAATTTGGTTTTCAATCTTGTTGTTACGTACGCTGGTAATATGTTGGGATTTCCATCTAAAATGCCCGTTGGAGCATTTGGACCTGTTATACTAACTTCGAGGAAAGATTACGAAAAGACTGGCGGACATGTAACGATAAAGGATTCAGTGCTGGAGGATATAAAGCTTGGGAAGTTGTATGTTGAGAGTGGTATTAGGGTGACGAATTTACTTGGTAACAGTATTGTCAAGTTCAGGATGTATCCAAATGGTTTTAGGCAACTTTTTGAGGGGTTTTCAAAGAATATGTCTTCAGGGGCTATTAGCGGAGGAGTGTTGAATTTTCTCATCGCTCTTATTTGGTTATCTGGTTTTTATTCGTCTTTTGCTTCTTTTAATATGCCTTTGGGGTATGTGGTTTTAAGGTATACAGGCTTTGCGATTATAGTCTATCTTCTTTCCAAACCGATAGGTGATTACAAATGGTACGATGCGATCATTTATCCGCTACATTTTATTTTCTTTGCTGTTGTTTTTCTTTATTCTTTGTACAAAACCACAATCCTTAAGAAAGTTACATGGCGTGGAAGGGAAATAAAAATTAAATAAATAAAATAGATTGTCTAATTGGGAGGATAGTGCATGGAAAGTTCGCAAAGATATCTTTTTTATGTTGCCTTGATATTTCTTCAATTTTTATCAGGCTCGGTTATGTATGCGTATATTATAGCCAAGCTGAAGGGTATTGATTTGAAGAATGTGAGAGATGGTAATCCTGGTTCAACGAATCTTTGGAGAGCAGCAGGTTGGAAGTATGGATTTTTGGCGTTGACGTTGGATTACTTTAAAGGGGTTTTACCAATTGCTTTTTTCGCTTGGAATAATTTTTTTAGTATAATTAGTATAAATAGATACGTTTTAGCTGTTGCGGCGTTTGCGGGGGTTTTAGGGCACGCGTTTTCCCCTTTTTTGAAATTCAAAGGTGGTAAGGCTGTTGCAACGATGTTTGGCGCTTGGTCTGTTTTGACTAAGTGGGAAGGACCTATATTGTTAGGAGGCGTTTTTACAATCTTTTCTATATTCAATAAAATCAAAGGGAAGAAAAAGACAACTCCCGAAGAGGATGCCTTTAGAGTATTGTTAGGGTTCATTGCTTTGCTTTTTTACACAATTTGGAAGGCTTTTAATGGTATGCCAGAGTTGGTTTTGTTGTACGTTGGAAATGCTATTGTGGTTTTATATAAGCACCGTGTGGAATTGAGAAATTATTTTTTGGAGATTAAAAAATAAAGGGGGAAGATTTATATGATAAAAAACCAGTGGTATATTGTGCTTTCTTCTAAGGAAGTTAAAAAGGGAGAGCTTATAGGTGTTACGAGGTTTGGTGAGAAGCTTGCGCTCTGGAGAGATGCTGCAGGGAAGGTTCATTGTATTTCCGATATATGCTGTCACAGAGGGGCGTCTATTTCGCACGGAAGGATTCTTTCAAACGGTGAACGTGTGATGTGCCCGTTCCACGGGTTTGAATACGATTCAACTGGGAGGGTGCGGGTGATTCCCGCTAATGGGAGAAATACGCCGGTACCTGAGAATTTTAAGGTTAAAGCCTATCATACGTACGAATTAGCGGATTTTATCTGGATTTGGTATGGTGACGGTGAGCCAGCGAATCCACCGACGTATTTTGAGGATATAACGGGTGATTTGAGTTACAGCGAATTTAAAGAAGTTTGGAATGTACACTATTCGCGGGCTATAGAGAATCAGCTTGATGTTGTGCATGTACCGTTTGTGCATTACAACACTATTGGTAGGGGCAATAGGACAGTTGTGGATGGTCCAATTGTTAAGTGGTTTGGAGATACGATGTTTTATTTCTATGTCTTTAACCGAGTTGACGATGGAAGACCTGCGAGAAAACCCGAGGAGATAGGTTTAAATGAAAAAAGTCAAGTGTACTTGGAGTTTAAGTTTCCGAATATGTGGCAAAATCACATAGATGAGAAAATTAGGGTAACGGCTGCTTTTGTTCCCATCGATGATGAACATACCATGATTTATCTGAGGTTTTACATCGGTTTTACGAAGGTTAGGTTTTTGGATAAGTTTATAGCGTTGATGGGTATGCCGTTTAATAGAAAGATTTTACACCAAGATAAGCGTGTTGTGGAAACTCAGATTCCAAAGAAGAGTGAGCTTCGCATGGGAGAAAACCTTATACCCGGCGATGCGCCTATACTTGAGTACAGAAAAAAGAGGGAAGCTTTGAAAAATAGTTGAGATGGGTGAGAAATAATGATAGAGAATAGTGAAGAGAAAAAATACTGTATAGAGAGCTTGGAGCAGTTGATTGAGCTGTGGGAGAAGACTTACAACGAGCAGGGGAAGTTAGATTGGTCGCATCTGCTTCCGTAGTACTATGCGGATGATATTGTGTTCAGGGATTCTATCCAGGAGATACACGGTATAGACGAATTTAAGGCGATGGTTGAAAGGTTAACGAAAAGATCGCAAGAGCTGAGGATGAAGATTGTAAACGCTGTGAAAGAAGGGAATTTGATATTCGTTGAGTGGGAAATGACTATATTGTTTAAAAAAACTAGAAAGTCTGTGGTTTACGGTGCGAGTAGGTTGATTCTTAACGATGAAGGTAAGATTGCATCGCAGAGAGATTATTACGATTTGTGGGGAGATATATTCGATAATATCCCCGGATTTAATAAATTGTACCGGAAGTTCATGAGGAGAGTGTTTGGTTGATGGAAAAAAGTAAAAAAAGTAAAAAAAGCAAAGTGTGGAAGTACTGGCGAGAGTACAAATGGTCGAATGTTTTTGAGATGCTGAAAAATATGAAGGAAAAGCCAAAGCAATGCACGGAAAGGTGCGATGGGAAGGTTGTTGTGATAACGGGCGCAACTTCCGGTATTGGTTATTATACAGCGAAGAAGTACGCTTCTATGGGTGCACGGGTGATAACGATAAATAGGAGTAAGGAAAAGTCTGAGGCTTTGGTTAGAGATATAGAACGGGAGTTCGGCGTGAAAATTGAGTATTTTTTAGCTGATTTGAGTAGTTTGAAAGATATATACAAAGCTGCTGAGTTTTTATCATGTCTTAAAGAACCCATCGATGTTTTGATACACAACGCCGGAGTGTATTTAGACAAGCGTACATTAACCGTCGATGGGCTTGAGACGAATTTCGTCGTTCACTATCTTGCACCTTTTATTATTAATTACCACCTCTTGGAAAAGTACAAAAAAGATAAAAAGGGGAGGATTATCCTTGTTAGTTCTGAAGGGTACAGGTTTGCTGTGTGGGGATTGAATTTGGATGATTTGCAATTTGAAAAGGTAAGATACACCGGTTTAAAAGCCTACGGCAGTGCAAAGCTTGCTCAGATTTTAACGATGCACATCTTCGCAGACTTACTGAAACCTTACAATGTTACGATAAATGCGATGCACCCTGGTATGGTGAGGACGAATACCGGCAGGGATAACAGTGCACTTTATAGGTGGTTCAAAAAGACGTTTATAGATAGTATTTCGCAAACACCAGAGATTTCAGCACAAGCGCTGTATTATTTAGGCGTCTCAAAAGAAGTCGAGAATATCACAGATAAATTTTTCCATCTCACAAAGATAGAGGAACTAGCCCCGCCAGCGAAAGATATGGAAGAAGCCAAAAAACTTTGGGATTTAACTCTTAAGATGATTGATTCTTTTGGATTAGGTGTTAAAAAATCTGTAGATTTTGTTGGGAGTGATGGATGTGCGTAAGGAAGTTATTGTTGTAGGCGGGGGTATAGCTGGATTGACTGCCGCACTGACACTCTCAAGTAAGGGTAAAGATGTTTTGCTCATAGAGAAAAATGATTACTGTGGTGGGTTGATGAATACTTTTGAGAGGGATGGTTTCAGATTCGAAGGTGGGGCAAGAGCACTTGTAAACTCGGGACTTGTCAAGCCACTTGCAGAGGAATTTAAGATAGACATAGAATTTCTGCCAAATCCTGTGTCGATAATAGTTGAGGATAAGGTGTTGAAAATAAACGGTGTGGAGAGTATATATGAGTACGCGAAAATTTTGAAGGAATTGTATCCTGAAAGCATGGGAGATGTTGATAGGATAATCCTTGCAATTAAGGGTGTCATTGAGGATATGAAGGTTCTATACGGTGTCGATAATCCGCTCTTTGAGAAAGGTAAGAAAAATATTTTGAATCTTTTGTATGTTGTGCCGTGGTTTTTCAAATTCCTTAGGACGATTTACAGAATAGGTAAATTGCAAGAACCAATTGAAAGTTATATGGATAAATTAACTTCGAATCGTTCACTGAGGGATATAATAATTCAGCATTTCTTTAAGGGGACGCCAACGTTTTTTGCGTTGAGCTATTTTGCGTTGTACAACGATTATATATATCCAAAAGGTGGGGTTGGGAATTTTACAAGAAAGATCGCGGAGAAGATAAAAGAAATGGGCGGAGAAATTTTGTTGAATACAGAGATTGTGAGTGTGGATGTATCGGAAAATAAGTTAATTGACAGTAATGGGAAGGAATACAATTACGAAAAGCTCATATGGGCGGCTGATTTGAAGCAATTCTATTTAAACGCGAAGAATATTCCAGAAAAATTCAAAGGTAAATTTAACACCGAGAAGGAGAAAATTCTCAGGGCAAAAGGCGCAGAATCTGTTTTCTCGCTCTTTTTGGAACTCGATATACCTGCTGAGTTTTTCGGTAAGATAGCAACTGGGCATATGTTCTACACACCGAAAAAGGAAGGATTGGGCGAATTGCACCGCTTGGAATTGAAAAGGCTTATACAAAATTGGAAGAACATAAAGAAAGAAGATGTTTACTCTTGGTTGGAGAAGTTTGTAAAATACAACACGTTTGAGATTTCCATACCCGCACTGAGGGAAAAGCAAGCGGCACCTGAGGGTAAGACGGGAATGATTGTGAGCTTACTTTTTGATTACGAACTAACGGAGTTGATATACAAAGATGGATGGTACGATGAATTCAAAGAAAAATTCAGCGAGTTTGTTATAGACGCTATTTCTGAAGGTGTATTCGATGGGGTGAAGTTGAAAGATAAAATTATCGCGAAGTTCTCGGCTACGCCGATTACTATACACAAGATAGTGAAAAGTTCGGATGGAGCTATCGTAGGTTGGAGTTTTGAGGAAGGCATACCTGTGAATGCGAGTATGATGAATATGAAAGCAGCTGTTAGAACATCGATACCGAATGTTTTCAAAGCAGGACAATGGACTTTCAGCCCTGCAGGTGGTCCAACTTCGATAATGATAGGAAGAATGGCGGCGAATGAGTGTGTTAAATGAGTATGTTAAATAATAAATAAATGAAGGTGATTACTTTGAAGAAAAAAGTGGTAGTTGTAGGTGGGGGAGTAGCCGGTTTAACGGCTAGTTTGTATTTGCTTTTGGGAGGACACGATGTCACACTTATAGAGAAGAACAATTACTGCGGTGGGTTGGTGAATTCGTTTAATAGAGCGGGTTTTATCTTCGATGGTGGTGTCCCAGCGCTTTTAAATGCTGGGATAATTTTGCCTATGCTGAAAGAAGTTGGAATTGATTTAAAGTTTGTTAAAAACAAAGTTTCCGTTGGTATAGATGACAAAATTGTGCACGTGAAGGGCGAGGAAAGTTTTAGGGATTACGTAGATATGCTAAAAGAGATTTATCCGGATAGTGTGGAAGATATAGAGAGATTGGCGTTGGTTATTTTGAGCGTTATGAACAGTATGAAGATTTTGTATAGCGTCGATAATCCACTCTTTGTAGAGAAGAAAGAATTTAAGACTTTTAAGACTTATCTGCCCTGGCTTTTGAAACTTCTAAAGACCGTGTCGGTTATGAACAAGCTCAAAGAGCCTGTTGAGGATTATGTAGGAAAGATTGTGCGAAACGAATCTATTAAAGATATACTTACTCAGCATTTTTTCAAAAATACACCCGCGTTTTTCGCATTGAGTTATTTTTACGCATACACGGATTACATCTACCCTGAGAACGGTATCGGTGAATTGGCACGGAAGATGGAAGAGAAGGTAAGGGAACTTGGTGGTGAGATTGTATTAAATACGGAGATTGAAAAGGTAGATGTTGACAAGCATTTGATTCTAGACGGTGATGGAAGGAGTTGGAGATACGATAAATTAATCTGGGCAGCTGATTTGAAGAGGTTGTGCAAAATAGCTAGCTGTGGTAGAAAAAGTGAAAAAATGGAGGAAGAAAAGGATAAAGTGTTATCTGGAAAGACCACTGAATCAGTTGTGAAGGTGTTTATTGCTGTTGATGAACCGGTTGAGTATTTTGAAAAGATATCAAACGCGCATTTTTTTTACACCCCAAGCAAAGAAGGTATAGGTGAAATTGAGCACTCTAAACTTGAGAATTTGAAAAGTGCAATTAGGAAAGATTTTAATAATTTTGATAAAAACGCGATTAGTGAATTTATTGCTAAGCTTTGTAATTACACTTCGTATGAGATATCTATACCTGCTTTGAGAAACAAAAATTTGGCTCCGGAAGATAAGACAGGTTTGATAGTCAATTTCTTTTTCGATTACGAACTTGCAAAGATGGTCCATGACGCGGGTTGGTACGCTGATTTAAAAAGCATTATTGAAGAGAATGTAATTGAAACATTATCAAATACAGTCTATTCTGGTCTTAAAAATAAAGTAATTTTTAAATTTTCTTCGACACCTTTAACAATAGCAAGGTATGTGGGTACAACAAACGGTGCAATTGTTGGTTGGGCGTTTGGTAAACTTGGAGAAAAACAGCCTATAAAGAATAGTTTATCGCGTGCGTATTTGACTGCGTTTCCGGATATATACAAAGCAGGTCAGTGGGCGTACAGTCCAGCCGGTGTTCCGATGGCCATTTTGACTGGTAAACTAGCTGCGGAGAAGGTTTGAAAATTCTGGAAATTCTAAAAATAGAAAATACGAAAATATGGCTTCGGGAGAACCGAAGCCATATTTTTTAGCTTTTATCACAAAACGTTACTCAAAATTTACACAAAAGATACTTTAGTTTTCTGTATTGAGTACTATAATTATAGTGTTATATAATTATATAACAATATAAAATAAAAAATAAAATTGAAAATTGGAAAATAGTTTTGGAGGTGAGAGTGTGAGAGAGGATGTTAAGTACGTTTTGTTGATTACGTTGTTTATTGTTTTGCTAGGTTTGGTCGGTTTTTTTGTGGAGTATGGACCGTTGAAGGTTGTTATTGTGTTTTTCGAAGTTGTGTTAGTTGGGTATGTGTTTAAGTACTATACGAAGAAAATTGCTGGTTTTATTGTTTTGGCTATTATTTTCTTTCTGATACCGATGGCGAATTTTTACATGTTCAGCTATCTTGTTAAAACGGAGAGTAGCTTTACTTCAACGCTTACGGAGTATATCCAAAATATTTTTGGCTCGAGTTCAGAGGGTATGATTTACCATCCAGATAAATCTTTAGAAGCAAAACAAAATGTTGTCATTGATATTCAAGGTAAGGCTGAAGTTGAGTTTGTCGAAGGCAATCAGATAGAGTATCCAAGCGTGCTAAAAGTTGACGTTAGTGAAAATTCTGTGAAGATATTCGGTGGGAAGAAGAATTCAAGGTATTTGATTAAAATTGGAAAAGACAATTTGAAAGTTTTTGAAGCTTCAGCCGTTGGAGTGGAGCTTTCAGGTAAGGTTGAGCTAGATGATTTGAAGGTTGATAGTGTGTCTGTAAAGGTGGAAGGTGAGATATCGGCAAATGGTATGGAATTTGATGGTACAGGTGTTGAGTTGAAAGGTACGTTTAAAGCTGAAAAGATAAATTGTAACAGTGTTGGTATTGACTTTAATGGAATTTTCGAGGCTCGTTATATTGAACTTGAAGGTGTTGGGATAAATTTGGACATCAAGTTGAGTAACTGTAGGAAGTTCACGGTTTCTGGAACGGGTGTGAATGGCAAGGTTGAGTACCTTGGGAAAGAAAAGCTAAATATGGAGTTAAACGCAGTTGGTGGTACTGTTAAGTTGAAGAATTTATCGGATGTTGATATAAATATCCAAAGTAGTGGGGTTAAGGTCGTGAGACAATGAGCGGGAATCAATTTGTGGATTTCAAGAAGGTCGATAAGCACAGTGGTGTGCCAGCTTATTTGCAGATTATAAACCAAATAAAGGCGAAGGTAATAATAGGGCAGTTGAAGAAAGGGACTCAGCTTCCACCTGTCAGGGAGCTTGAGAGGATTTTCGATGTGAATATAAATACGATATTGAAAGCTCTTGAGCGTTTGAAGGTTGAGGGTTTGGTCGAAGCGGAGCAGGGAGTTGGCTATTTTATTTCAGGGGATATAGATATCGATAGGGATGTTGTCAACACGGTAGAAAATTTGGTGCAAAGATTGAAGAGTAAGAATGTAGATTTGTACACAACTTTGGCTTTAATCGAGGAGGTGTGGAATAATGGGTGAATACGTTGATTACATTAATTATTTATTCGCTTATTTTAGAAAGCAATTTACGGAAAAATCACGCACGATAGTTTTTTTCTTTATTTTGATGTTGTTCCCAAGTGTTGATACGAAGATGTTTTTTGGCTTTTTGATTATTCTCTTTTCACTTATTAGCGATATTCGACATAAGCGTATAGATTTGCTAACTTTTTTGCCATTTACAAGGAAGATGATATATTGGTTTGAGTTTTTGTTTTTGATGTTCCTTGTTTTTTTGAGTTCTATGGTTAGTCTCCCATTTTACGATAAATTATCTTCTGGGTTTGCAGATTTACTTTCCGTTGTGATTTTTATCGCAGGTTATTACGGTATGATAATAATCCTTTCGATGCTTGGAATTGACGGTGTTGCCGCGGGGTTTATTGTGTTTGTGGTTGATAAGATGCTGAGTTCGTTCTCCGCTTTTAAATACTATTCGTTTATCAGTCCATCGGCTCAGGGAAATAAATTAGCAGCTTTGATTTTTGCAGCTGTTGTTTTGTACTTCGGTCAGGTGATGTTTGAGAAGAAGGGAGGCGAACGATAATGGAGTTTAATGAAGAATATATTTTGCAGGTTGAAAATTTAAGTAAGAGGTTTTCTGATAAGCAGGTTTTAAGCGATGTGTCGTTTTCAGTTAAGAAGGGGAGCATATTTGCGCTGATAGGTCCGAACGGTTCGGGAAAGACAACGACTATACGGTGTGTACTCGACGCCATTCCAAAAGATGGTGGAAAGGTTAAGCTATTTGGCTCAGATTACCTTCCTTCCGTGAAAAAGAAGATAGCGGTTGTATCAGAAGACAGGAAGGTTTTCAGATATTTTACAGCTAACGATTACGAAGCGCTTTGGTCGGCTGTTTATCCGAATTGGGATAAAAGGACGTACGATACTCTCATAGCAAGATATAACTTTAACTTGAAACAGAGGGTTGAGGATTATTCAATAGGTATGAAAACGTTATTTTTCGTTATACTTGCGATTTCATCCGGCGCTGAATTGTTGATATTGGACGAGCCTACCCAACACCTTGACCCGACTGTGAGGTTTGAGATAATGAGGCTTATAAAGAGTATAACTTACGAGGGAAGGACTGCGTTGATCTCGTCGCATGAGATTTTTGAATTGGAAGAGTACGCAACGGATTTCGCGATTATAAAGTCTGGCGTGGTGATTTATTCTGATTCTATCGATGAGGCAAAAGAGAAACACAGAATTGTTGGAAAAGGTGAAGAGATTGCTCCTGGGAGTATAATAGGGATAGTGGGCGATGAGGTGCTTATAAGAGTTAATGAAGAAGATAGAGGAAATAAAGATGTTGGAAGATTTCCGAAATTGAACGATATAGTTGTTGGGTATTTGAATTCATTGGAAGATAGGAAAACTGTACCGATTGCTTAAAATAGACAAATGAGCTATAATAGTTTAAACCATTGGCTTGTAAACGCTATAAAAGTTGTATAAAACTTGTATAAAACTTGTATGAACAGGTGGGGTGAAAAGATGGCTGGTAAGTTTAGGAGATTGTTTTTGTTTGCCGTGATTTCTCTTTTTTTGTTAATTTCGTTAGTATCGTTCGCTGGTGTGTTACATTTTGAGCATGCGGATGTGGTTTATCCAGATTTGAGGTACATCGATACGGCTATAAAGGTAGGGAATATATTTGAAAGTGTCCGCCAAGATGTTATTAATCTTGTTGGTTACGATCCTGGAAGAATAACTATTATCTTGCAAGATAAGGGAACTGTAAGCAATGGTTATACACAAGTTTTACTCCATAAAACAATAATTCTTTACACATGGCCAACGGAAGGGTATATGGGATTTTATCTGCCGTTGGAAGATTGGTATACGTATTTGATTATCCATGAATTTACGCATATGTGTCACCTTTCGTATCAAGATGAGCTTGGCAAGTTTATAAGTCTGATAACGGGTATCCCTTATCTTCCACAGTTGTCAAGTCCTTTTGTTGAAGGTACGACTGTTTTCGCCGAGAGTTCTTTTTCGCTTTCATCCGGAAGGTTAAATAATCCGTTCTTTTCATCGGGATTGTATTATTACTCTTTACCGAATTTCCCATCGTTTTCGTATAAAGAAACAATGCCTTTAGATGATTACCGTGGTGGATTGTTGTATTACAATTTCACAGCTGGGTTTTATAAATATCTTGCCGATACTTACGGAATTGATAGTGTAAAGAAATTTTTGAATGTAACATCCCAAACGAATATACCATTTTTAACCCTTGGGGCAACTCAAACAACTCAAGATCCATACGAATCGGTATTCGGTAAGAAGTTTGACGAGCTTTACACAGACTGGATTATGTCACTTACAAAATTAGATTACAATCAAGGAAAGTTGGTCTACAATCTCAGAAATTCGTTGATACTAAGAGTTGATTCCGCAGGGAAAGAGATTGCACTTTTAAGGCAGACTTTTGGTCCAGTTTCTTCGTACGTTGGAGCTTTTGAGAGTGGGTTAGTTTTTATAGATGATGCGAAATTTAAACAGATGAAGGATATCCCGTTGAATGCGGATGAGGTCAAAATCGATGGAGATAACATATACGCGCTCCAACCTTCGCAATTTTTAGATAAAGTTGAGAAAAAACTTTGGCTTGTAAATCAGAATAAAGTTATCGCTTCAGGATATATAACGTCTTTCGGAGTTAACAAAGGTGAAGTTTACGTAAGTTTGTACGACCCAGTATCTTTAAAATCGAAGGTTAAATCTTTGAGCAATGATTTGTTTGAATACACTTACTATGGTTACATAAAGAATATGGATGTTTCAGAAAATTACATCGCACTGTTGACTTTGGATAATAGTATTATAATCCTCGATAAAAAATACAAAGAAGTGGCTAAGATTAAAGACAGAAATATGAAAGGTCCTTATGTAAAGCTTCAAGGCAATAAAGTGCTTTTCTCCAGAGTCGAGGGGAATTACATAATTCCGTATTACTATGATATTGAAGGTGGAAAATTCTACAGACTTTCTGAGAAAACTCTTCTTTCTGACTTCACAATTCACAACAACGAGCTTTACTATGTGAGTTACACCCCGTACGGTAATACCGGAGGTAACGGCATATACAAAAAAGAGATACAATTGCAAGAACTATCAGAACTGCCAAACGAAAATCCGTCCTCAAAAGTTAATATAGCTCAGCATAAGTACGTTGATGGTGATGAATTAGCGTTTAGAATCAATGAATTTCTCAAACCGGTCACCTGGGCTCCGATGTATTCTTACACGCAACTTGAAGATAACAGTCTTATTCACACACTTTATATGATTTTCACATTCACTAATATAGAGAATGATACAGCTTTTGTTTTAACACCTATATTGGATATTGCCCAGAATGACCCAGAAAGCCTTGATTTCCAAATTTTAGGTTACAGACAGTTTGTTGGTTTTCTTAAGATGGGGGATTATTATGGTATATCGGCAAGTTACATTTATCCATCTAACGAGTACAGTGTCTCAGCTGAATTGCTGCTCGGTTCATTTGACTTATCGCCAAAAACAAGTGTTTACGCTTTATTAGGTATAGATTCTAGGTCTAGTGAAGGTTACAATTTAGATAATGTATTTAGTTTAATCGGTGGTATCTCAGCTCCGTCGATAAAATTAAATACGCTGAGTTTTGGATTATATGTACCAACCAATATTTTCTCAAAACCTGTACAATTTAGAAATTGGGTTATTTTAAGTAACGATGATTACACAAAGCTTTTTGATATAGACAGTGTTTATTTTCAGCATTCAGTCGTATTTGCGCTTAACACAGATACAAGCTTTTTAGGACTTTTGCTATGGAATTTGTCTCAGCCAGAGAACATGTATTACGACGCGTCTTTGGCATTTACACTTTTCAAAGATTCAGCGGAATTGTTTGGAGGCAATGTACTCTTTAGAAACTCAGGTCTAACAATAGGGTTTGCAAATCCAGCAGGTATCCATGGTATTTACACGCAGTTCTTTGTCGAAACTTACCTTGCGGGTATGAAATTATATCCAAATGCTGGTGTGTTTGTTCAATTGATGGATTTGTATGGTTTGCCAGCGCCTGATTTCCAAGGGATAGTTTATATAGGTTTGGGTAATTCACCACATATGCTTAATATTTTGTCAGGTATGCCGTATTGATTGTAATTGATAGTAAAAGAGTCAAAATTAAAAACTGCCACTTGGACTTCAAGTGGCAGTTTTTTATTTTTGTCTTAAATTGTCTCAAAAAATATATCAAAATCCAAAGCCTATACCTCCATATAGCGCGTAATTGAGCAAGAATTTATAATCATTTTGAATTATTCCTGTTAGTTGTTTTCCATTTACTTGCCATCCGTCGATAGAATACCCTGCGAATACCATCGCGCCTGCTTGTAATTCTGCAAAATTGCTAATTTTAAGCGCTAATGCCAAGCTTCCGCTAATTGATAAGTAACTTATATTAGCACCAAGGTATCCTTCGAGAGTTCCATTTTTTAGATCTGTTAAGCTAGTGTTATCCTCGTTTACTTTTCTACTAAGTGCTATGTCAAAACTTCCAAATCCCAATCCTGCTATCAAACCAATAGGACCAAATGAAATATTGCTGTACCCTGCACCGTATCCACCAGAAATCTCAAGCTTATACTTTGCGCCATCTTTTGTAATTTCGTTTTCTCCAGCAAAGCCATATCCACCACTGCTCATTTTTCCAGGAAGCCCGCCATAACCGTATCCACCTATCGCAAATACGCCGGACTGGAACTCGCTGAAATCCAAAATAGGCACGTTGATGTTTTTTAGACTAAGTAACGATCCACCTGGGAAATAAAGTACCATTGGACCGCCACCACCGAACTCGAATGCAAATCCCAAGGAAAATGACAACAAAAGTACAGCCGAAATAACATAAAGTACTTTCTTGGATTCTGCCATATACTTTTCCTCCTTCTAAATGTTCACAGTTTTTACGGTGGTTTATATTCCACCAATTTTTGGAAAATTAGATAGTAATTGTCTATTTAGGTAATTATTTGATTAATTTTTAATTATATCATTTAATTTGACAATTTATTTTATTTTTTCGTTCAATATCAAAATTAGAATTTTGGATTTATGTTTTTTTATGCTATAATTTAAATAGTTAGCTCTTCGTACTTTTTAGTTATCAGAATAATAAGCAATATTATAAGTAAGGGGGAGTTGGCATGGATATACTCGAAATAATTCAAAAACGTAGAAGTATAAGGTTATTTAAAGATATGCCTGTTTCTGATGAAGTGCTTGAAAATATCGCAAGATACGCGCTTTTGGCACCAAGCGGGAGAAATTCAAAACCCGTTGAGTTGGTAATTGTACGAGATAAAGACACTATCAAAAAGATTATGAAAGCACGCGAAGGTGCATTTTCATTTTTGAATACGGCACCAGCTTGTATAGTTGTTACCGCAATGGAAGATAGTAGTACTTGGATGTCAGATGCTTCAATTGTTGCAACGTACATCCAGCTTTTAGCTGTAAACTTTGGCTTGGGTAGCTGCTGGGGTCACGCACACGATAGATACCACAATAACCTATCTGTGGAAGGTGAAGTCAAGGAAATATTGAATATACCAGAAGGCTACAGAGTATTGTGTGTGATTGGTATTGGGTATCCAAACGAAGAAAAACAGCTTCATTCTTTAGATGAAGTAGAGATGAAGAAAATTCATCGAGAAAAATGGTAAGTTGTTTCTAAATTCTTTTAAATTCAGAGGAGGTTTTAAAATGCGCACGAACAAAGAAAAAGTAGTGAAGCTCTCCATATTAGTGGAAGTTGCGCACCCAGTTGTGAGAATGCCAGTTGTGGATGGTAATGGGAATTCGTATTATTTTCCGGGAGTTGGTGGTATTACGTACAATTTTGGTTTAGGTGATAATGCGTTTAAGATGCACGGTGACCACGTTGAACCTGATGTGAGTACCAAAAATTCCAACAAAGATTTGAATCCAACGTGTATGGCTTTAGCTTGTATAGGTAACGAAGCTGTGGTGGTTTCTGGTGATGGAAAAGGAATGAAAGGTTACGTCATCGGTAAGCATGGTGGAATTGATCATGTGCTCGTTTGGGTACCAGATAAGGAAAAATTGACTATTGGTGATAAAATTCAGATAAAAGCGTGGGGACAAGGATTGGAACTCGTTGATTATCCAAACGTCAAAATGTTCAATATAGACCCTGAACTTTTTGAGAAGATACCAATTCAAGAAAAAGATGGAAAAATCCACGTACCTGTGACAGCAATCGTCCCTGCTTATTTAACTGGTTCTGGAATAGGTGCTGGTAATCCGGCTGCGACAGATTACGATATGAACACCTTAGATGAAGCAGAGGTAAAAAGAGTGGGTTTAGATGAAGTTAGAATAGGTGATTTGGTTGCAATCACTGACCATTATAATGGATACGGTGCGGGTGGATACAAAAGTGGTTCGATTTCGATAGGTGTTGTTGTGCATTCCGATTGTTTCAAAACGGGTCATGGCCCTGGCATGGTTATCATCATGACAGCACAAAACGGAGAGATTGTGCCGGTTATAGACAAGGAAAGTAATATAAAAAAGTACCTCGGGATATAGTTTAATTATCTAAGTCTGAAAAAAATAAAAAAGCCCCACTGAAATGAAAAATCAGAAAGAAAAGTGGGGCTTTTTCATTTTTCATTTTTTAGGTTTAATGTAATTGTGCATAAAATTTTCCGAAAAATGAAGCATTTTTTCTTTATGTTGCTATAAATCTACATAAATTATGAATTTGGCTATTTTAAACGGATTTTTTATTTAGATAACTATGTTATAATCTGAAAGGTGATTCATATTTATTATTTTTGTTCTATTATTTCAAAGAGTTTCGAATGAAATTTGAAGGGAGGAATTTTTTGCTATGAGGTATGCAAAGATTATTTCATCGGGTATGTATGTTCCACAGAAGATTATGAGCAACTCTGAATTTGAGAAGCTTACGATGTTTACGATTGATCCTTATTTTTCTGATGTTATTGGTATTAATCATAGGCACGTTTCCGAGGATTGGGAGACGCCAACGTATATGGCAGCCGAGGCCGCGAAGAAAGCTTTGCAAAGGGTTGGTATGAGCCCAGAAGAGATTGACTTGATTATCGTTGGTACGGATACTCCAGAATCTGTATCTCCACCAGACGCGCCAAGAGTACAATATCTTATCGGTGCGCACAAGGCAGAGCCTCTTGCATTTAATGTTAATGCTTCATGTGCTAATGGTGCACTTATGCTTGATATTGCAGCTCGATATATAGCTATGGGAGATTACAAAAACGTCCTTGTGATTGGTACTTACGCTATGACGAAGTTTCTCAGTTGGAAGTACTCTTGGGAAGCTCTCTTCAGTGATGGTGCCGGTGCTTTACTTTTGACTGCATCGGATGAACCCGGTTTCATCGGTAGCGTGGCACGAGCTGACGGTAGTTGGTGGCAGAATTGGGGTATATACATGGGCGCTGGAACGATGAATTTGCAAGGTTTTGAGAGGGGATTACACAAGTTAGATTTGAGAGCAGCATACCCGGCGACAGTTAATGAAGAAGGCTGGCCGATGCTAATAAACAAACTGTTGGAAAAGTATGGAATTTCGAAAGAAGAAATTGGAATGATTTTCTTTACGCAAGTTAGGAAGAAGACTATAGAGAAGGTTATGGAAATACTAGAATTACCAAAGGAAAAAGCCCACATGATTATGCATAAGTACGGCTATACAGGTTCTGCGTGTGTATATATGGCTTACGATGACGCTTTCGATGAAGGCAAATTGAAAGATTTGAAAGGTAAGGTCATTATTTTCTTAACATCTGGTGTTGGATTCCAGCAGGTTGCTGCTGCGTTTAGAATGTAATTTAGGATGTGATTTTTAAATTTAAAAAGGTGTGATGGCATGGCTTCTGATAAGAAAGTTAAACAAAAACGCATTCCTCGCAGGGTTGATGGAATTGAATCAAAAAATAAGATAAAAGTCGCGGCTATTGATTTGTTTAGTAAATCAAATTTTTCTGATGTTTCTATTTCACAAATAACAAAACACGCGAGAATGAGCACGAGCGCGTTTTATCAGTATTACATAAACAAAGACGAGCTTTTTAGGGAGATATTGGAGGAGTTTTTTGAAGATTTAAATGATAATTTGAAAGCCTCCAATTTAAAAGAATCTGCTCTCAATTATTTAGAATACGCTAAAAAGAATCAGAAGCTTTTCAAGATTGTCCATTTAAATGAATATCTTTTTGAATGGATTAGGAATGAGTACGATGGTATCTTTAGAAACATATCTGAAAAATTTGATTTAACGGATGTGGGGTATTTTTACTTTTGGTCTCCTCTAAAGTTTGTGGTTGGATTCTCAGATTTAATTGAGACTGAGATAGTTGGTGAGCATTTCGTTGATTTGTTGGTGAGCGGTATTGTCCCAGAGTGCCCCGATGTTTTGATTCCGGAAGTATTCGCATTTCAACCGAAAAAGCACGTTATTGAAATCGATGAGAAAAGAGAGCACATACTTGCCAACGCAGAAACTCTATTTGGCACTCACGGGTATGAAAAAACTCAGGTTTACGATATAGCTAAAGCTTCAGGAATGGCGGTCGGAACGTTTTATTTGTATTTTAAGAACAAACTAGAGTTGTTGCACGAACTTGTACGTTGGATAAATAAAGGTCTAAAGTACAATGTTAAACTTGCGGTTGAAAGATGTCAAAAGTGTAATAGGTTGGTCCAAGAAATAGCCGGATTGTACGCATTTGTTCAATTTTTTAAAATGCATTCAAACATGTACAGGATAGTGAGGGAGAGTCAGACTATAGATAGGGATATAGCGAAAGAGTATTATTTGTCTATTTATAGACCTTACGTAAATGCTTTGAGAAAATCTGTCGAAAGTGGAAATTTAGTTTTAAAAGGCAAATACGCCCATGAAGAAGAAATCAATTACCTTGCCATTATGCTTATGAGTTTTGGTCATTACATAGGAGAAAGGTATTTGTTGGCTGGTCAGATGAAGGGGGAAAAGAGAGAGGTTTTAGAGTTTTTCTTGAAGGATCTCTACGAGTACATATGTAGAGGATTAGGGGTGAAATGATGGGACTTCCTATGGATTTTGATAAGATGTACAAAGAAAAAGTTGTCGATGTAGATTACGTACTCTCAAAGCTTGAGGATGATTGGACTATAGTCGTGGGTATGACTCCTATGGAACCGAAGGTTTTTCAAAGGAATTTGCACCGCACAAAAGCTAAAGGTTTAGAGGTTTTTACGTGTTTGAATACCGAACCTTACGATTACTGCAGTAAGCCAGAGTATTTCGATAAGTTTTACAATTACTCTTGGTTTTTTGGTCCGTACAACAGGAATCTTTCAAAGAATACGTATTACGTTCCAAACAATCTCCACCAATCGGCGACAAATCTCATCGAAACAACGAAAATAAATGTTTTTGTCGGTGTGGCATCACCTATGGATTCGAAAGGTTTTTTAACGCTCTCTGCGAGTGTGGTTTACGAAAAAGATGTGCTTGAACACGCGGATATGGTTGTTTTGGAGGTAAATCCGAACGCTCCTCGAACACATGGGGATACACAAGTTCATATATCGGATGTGGATTACATAATAGAGGTAGATTACGAATTACCTCAGGCGGAATTGCTTGAACCTATGGACGTTGAGAGGAAGATTGCGGAGAATATCGTCGAACTTATAGAAGATGGATCAACTATTCAATTGGGTATTGGTGGTATCCCAAATGCTGTTGCGAAGTTTTTAAAGGACAAAAAAGACCTCGGGGTACACACGGAGATGTTTACAGAGAGTATGATTGAGCTCTTTGAGATTGGTGCAATAACTAACAAGAGAAAAACCTTATGGAATGGAAAGTTTGTCTGTACGTTCGCGTACGGTTCGAAGAAGATGTATGAATTTCTTGATGAAAATCCCGCGGTTTTGTTTTTGAGGGGAAGGTATGTCAACGATCCGTACGTTATAGCTCAAAATGAGAAGATGGTAAGTATTAATACAGCTTTGATGGTTGATTTGACTGGTAACGTGTGCTCGGAAGCGATTGGCACAAGACATTACAGTGGTACAGGTGGGCAGCTTGACACACACAGAGGTGCTGTGAAGAGTAAAGGTGGTAAAGGGATAATCGCTATGCGCTCAACTGCAAAAGATGGAACGGTCTCAACGATAGTTCCAATGTTACCAGCTGGTTCGCCGATTACCGTTCCAAGACAGGAATTGGATTACATCGTTACAGAGTGGGGTGCTGTTAGATTGAGAGGTCTTCCAACACGAAAGCGTGTTCAGGCTTTGATATCAATAGCTCACCCTGATTTTCGTGAAGAGTTAACAAAGCAGGCAAAGGAAATTGGGTTAATCTAGTATTACTGTTATTGTTTGAATTTTTCACCATTTTAAAGGAGGTGTCGTTATGAGAAAGTTACTGAGTGTTTTGTTGTTCTTAGGTTTGTTTGTGAGTATATTTGCAGAGGTTGGAGTTTACAACGATAAGGTGGTTATTGGAACATTTCAAGCATTATCAGGTCCTTATGCAGTTATCGGTCAAGAAATGACAAAAGGTATGAAAGCTTACTTCAATTGGGTTAACAACCGTGGCGGAGTTTACGGAAGAAAGATTGAACTCATAGTCGCTGATGATCAGCTTAATCCCGCGAAGACAGTTGTTGAAGTAAAAAGACTTGTTGAGCAAGATAAGGTTTTTGCCATAGTTGGTGGGCTCGGTACCTATGGTTGTCTTGCCGTTATGGATTATCTTGAACAAAACAAAGTACCGTTCGTTTACCAAGGTGCGGGTACATCAAAGCTTGTTGTTCCTCCAAAAAGATATATATTCGGTGTGCAACCAGACTACACACTTGAAGGTACACTCATCGCAAAGTACGTCGGAGAAATTGCTAAGTTCAAATCACCAGCTATTGTTTATATGAACAATGATATTGGTTTGGAAGGATACGCAGCATTTAAAACTAAACTCGGTGATTACAAAATGTCGCCAGTTGCGGAAATTTCTTACAACCCAGCGGATACAGATTACAGTGGTTTGGTTGTAAAATTGGTTGAGAAGAATCCAGATGTTGTAGTTATCTACGGACTTATAACTGATACAATCAGATGGATTAAGACAATAAGAGATTACGGTCTTAACAGTAAGATTATAACGATTTATCCTAACGCTGATCCATCATTCATTAACCTTGCTGGAAATTACGCTGAAGGTGTTATCTTCACAGGATGGGTTCCACTCGCAACACCAGATAGACCTGATTTCGTTAGGGATTATCAGAGGGCTATTTCCATATTCCAAATTACTTATCCAAAGCAAATTCCATCTTCATACGCTGTTGCTGGTTTTATAGCAGCTGAGGTATTTACAGAAGGACTTGTCAGAGCTGGTAAGAATCTTACAAGAGAAGGACTTGTAAAAGCACTTGAGAGTTTCAAGAATTGGAATGGAATTCTTGCAAAGGATATAACATGGGGACCAAATCTAAGACGCGGTAAGTCATCGATGTACCTCATGGTTGTTAAAAACAAACAGTTTGTTCCACTAACAGATTTAATAAGGCCATAAAAGTTAAAGATGAATTGGCGGTTGGCGGTGTAAGTCGTCAACCGCTCTTTAATTTTTCTAACTCGTCAATGTGTCAATTTATTAATGTGAGGAGTGTGATGAGATGCTGAAACTTGAGAATATAACTGTTCGATTTTCGGGGCTAGTTGCCGTTGATAATCTTAATATGCATGTTCAAGAAAAAACTATACACTCACTTATAGGTCCCAACGGTGCTGGAAAGACGACCGTCTTTAATGTTATTTCCGGACTTGTTAAACATGAGGGAAGGGTTATCGTTGATGGGAAAGATATAACTAAGGTACCTGTTTACAAGAGGGTGAATTATGGACTTGGAAGGAGTTTCCAAAATGTTATCATCTTTAAATACTTAACTGTTTTGCAAAATTTGATTCTCGGTTATCATTCGCATGCACAATACAATCATTTTGATGAGATATTCTCAACGAATAATTATTTAAAAACTGAGAGAAAAGCCCTGCTTAAAGCGATTGAAGTTGCAGATATTTTAGGTATAAAAGGAATTCTTGGATTGTATGCGGGTACTCTTCCTTATGGTTATCAAAAGTTAATCGATGTGGGAAGAGCCCTTATGAGTGAGCCAAAAATACTCCTTCTCGATGAGCCAGCTGCTGGGCTCACGGAGAAGGAATCAGATATTTTTAAAGAAAAGATACTTCGAGTGAAGAGTGAAGATGTAACCGTTCTTTTGGTTGAACACGATATGCGGATGGTTATGGATATATCAGATAGGATTACCGTTTTAAATTTTGGAAAGAAGATAGCTGAAGGGACCCCAGCGGAGATTGTTAACAACGAGGAAGTTGTAAAGGCATACCTCGGTAGTAGTGCGAAAGAGGTGAAAGAAAATGAGTAAAACATTAGATAACGCATTGGATATAGAAATCAAGGGATTGAATGTTTTTTACGGCCCAGTCCATGCGGTAAAAGGCGTTAATTTGACAATTGAAGCTGGGAAGATAACGGCGATAGTAGGGGCAAACGGTGCTGGTAAGACTTCAACACTTAAGGCAATTGTTGGTGGTGTTAAGTCATCTGGTACGGTGCTGCTCGGAGATGAATCTATTAATCATTTGCCTGTCCATGAGAGAGTTAGGAAAGGTATCGTGTTATGCCCAGAAGGTAGGGGTATTTTTTATTCTTTAACTGTAAAGGAAAATCTCTTGGCAGGAGCTTATTTGAATAAGAAGCCGGATTTAGATTTTGTTTTCGATGTGTTTCCATTTTTGAAAGATAGATTAAACCAAATTGCTGGTACACTCTCCGGTGGTGAACAGCAGATGCTTGCAATCGCAAGAGCTTTGATGGCTAATCCTCGCTATCTTCTTTTAGATGAGCCTTCGCTTGGTCTTGCACCGATAATTATCGACAAGATAGTTGATGTTGTAAAATTAATTAACTCACGAGGTATAACGGTTGTTTTAGTTGAACAGAATACATCCGTCGCGCTTAGTATATCTCATTACGGTTACGTGCTTGAAAATGGAAGAGTGGCTCTTGAAGGCGATGCAAAACAATTACTTGGTAGTGACCTTGTAAGAGAAAAGTACCTCGGGGGTGTTAAAAAATGATAAATCAAATGATTTTAGGTCTTTCAACAGGTGCTATGTATTCACTTGTGGCTATTGGACTTGTTATGATGTACAAAGTCAGTGGAGTTATGAACTTTGCGTACGGCAATATGGGTATGTTCGCAACATATATCATCTGGTGGTTGACAAGTGCTTTGGGTTTGAATATGTACGTTTCAATCATTATGGGAATAATATTTGCGGCACTTATGGGTATTTTTGTCGAGCGATTTGGTTTGAGACCTATACGACATTTATCGCACGGTTCAATGCTTATCGTTACGTTTGGTCTTTTGATGATTTTGGAAGGTTTAGCGGTGCAGATTTGGGGAACTGAGTACAAATCTCTTCCCGAACTTGTCACTGGTACGCCGTATATCTTCAAAGGAGATTTCGGGATTATCGTACTTAGAAGACAGGATGTTTTAGTTTTTACCACACTTGTTGTTATCTCAGTATTAATCGCTCTGTTTATGAAATTCACAAAATTTGGCATTGCGGTAAGGGCTGTTTCCGAAAACGAGGAAATTGCTGGATATATGGGAATAAACGTTGGTAAGATTTTGGCTTTCTCTTGGGCATTCGGTGTTTCTATGGCAGCGCTAGTTGGGATTATAGCTGCTCCGAAGGTCTTTGTTTCACCTACGATGTTGACTTTCTACCAAATTCAAGGATTCACAGCTGCTGTGTTAGGAGGATTTGAGACGTTCACAGGAGCAGTATTTGGAGGGTTGATACTTGGTGTTATTGAAAAGCTTGTTGGAAACTATATCTCTGAAGGTTTCAAAGCAACGATATCACTTGCGATAATAATAATCGTTCTTGTGTTTTTCCCGAAGGGTTTGTTTGGTAAAAACATAAGGAGGCGAGCGTGATGATTTGGATAATACTAGCGTTCATACCATTCATACTTTTAAAGAGTTCGTTCATAATAACTATTTTAAGTCTCGTTGGGATTTTCTCAATTGCCTCCTTAGGGTTGAATATAATAATGGGATACTCAGGGCAGATATCGATAGGTCACGCGGCGTTTATGAGCATCGGCGCTTATACTTCTACACTTTTGGTTATGCATTACAATGTTCCAATTATATTTGGTGTTATCTTAGGTGGTTTAGTTGCGTTTTTCTTGGGACTTTTGATCGGATTTCCAGCACTTAGGCTTTCTGGTTTTTACCTTGCCATAGCTACTATGGGGTTTGTCGTTGCTGTTGAGCAACTTTTCAGCACACTTGAACATGTGACAGGTGGGCATGCAGGAATAAGGGGGATTCCGTTCCCACATATTTGGAATTCTGATGTCGAAAAATATCTAATCGTTCTTGCTTTTGTATTTATAACTTACGTAATTTCCGATAGGCTAATCAATTCCAAAACAGGTCGAGGCTGGATGGCTATAAGGGAGAATGAGATTGCGGCATCTGTTGTTGGTATAAATGTTGCAAGGTACAAGGTGTTGGCGTTTGCGATTGGTTCGATGTTCGCTGGTATAGCAGGTGCTCTTTATGCGCATGTTATCGGGTATATTGCACCAAGTGATTTTGGTATCGCCCGTTCTCTTGATTTACTTGCGATATCTGTTATCGGAGGTATGGCTTCTTTGGATGGACCATATTATGGTTCGATAATATACGTTGCGTTGCCGTTCCTATTCAGTCGTACGCATTTGTCTATGTCGATAATATTCGGTATAATTCTAATCTTTGTGGTTTTGTTTATGCCATTTGGCGTGAGTTATTATCTGAAAAGGTTCAGAACAGCTTATTTGAATAGAGTTTTACCGTTCTTCATGCGTTCTAAGAGACCGTATGGAAAATTTGTTGAAACATCGCAAGGAAAGATTCATTACGTAAAGAGAGGCAATGGTCAAATCCCAGTGGTGCTCGTACACGGTAATTTCGCTTCTGCAAGGTTTTTTGAGCCTTTTTTGAGTAAACTTCCAAAAGAATACACCGCCTATGCGCTTGATTTACCGAATTTTGGTTTTTCTGATAAACTTAAGGGTGATATAACTATAGAAAATTACGCAAAGGCGTTAGAGGCATTTGTCGATAAATTGGGTTTGAAAGATTTTATTTTACTTGGTCATTCGCTTGGTGGAGCTGTCGCGATGGCTTATTCCATAAAGAATTCGGATAAGATTAAAAAACTTATTCTTGTTGACCCAGCGCCAGTGAATGGTATGTACATGCCGGAAGAAGGGTACAAGGTAGTTAGATTGTACAGCTACAATCCTGGTATGATAAAGAAGGCTTTGATGTTCAATGCGCCAAATTACGATGATGAGAGATTCTTTGATAAAATAACAGCAGACGCGTTGAGAATGGCAAAGGAAGCTTTCGAAGGCAACGCAAGAGCCTTATCTTCCTATAACTTTACCGATGCAGTGAAAAATGTAAATATTCCAGTTGTAGTTATATACGGTGACAAAGACGTTTTACTAACACGCGAGCAGATGGAATTCACCGCCAAAGCTTTCCCGAAAGGAACACTTGTAGTCTTAAAAGATGTTGGACACAGCCCTGTTGTTGAGGCAATTGATGAAGTATTGAAGTATTTATGATATTATTTTTTAATTACATATTATAATAAACTTAGTGGGTATCAAGATTTGATACCCACTTTTAAATTTTAGGTTATTTGAAGCAAAAAAGATTGTAATAGTTTTTCCATTTCACCGATTGGTTTAATCTTTTGTATAAGCTGATCAAAATCTTCTCTCTTTCCATATTTTTCTTTGTAAAATTTTATTAATTGCTCAAATTTTTCAGTACTTGTTACAAAAGTATAATCGATAATGTGCAAAATTATATAGCGATTGGTTTCTATTTTTAGCTCTTCATCTTTATCTGTCGTTATAAAAAACAGTTTAATTTTTCCAACTTTACCTTTCGCTTCAAGTTCTCTTTTCCAAAATGCTGTTTCGGTTAGTCTTTCTCTCAGACTAGTTTTACAAGAGAGAATTGCTATTACCGAATTTTCCTTCTTATCAACTAACAAAATATCAACGTCTGGAATAATATCAGACCAATTTTCTATCGCTATTTGTTTTTTATAGTTTTCTATAACTTCGTCACCCATTTTAACTTCGATTTTACCCTTTAAATTTTCGTTCTTTTCAATTATATTTTCAATGTATTTAAATACAGCATATTCATATAGTGCTCCCTTGCAACTTCTCCAGGCTTGGTTTCTGCTTCTTTCATCTTCGTAAAACTTTTTAATACCATTTCTTATATGATTTTCTGATATTTCTTCAAAATTTTTGAGAGCATCCAAGAAACTTCCGCCATATCGACTTTCAACTATATCGTTGTATTTTTGTTTAATAAATTCCCAAATATTTTTTCTACATTTGAATCCTCGATTTTTAATCATACTAATCACCTTCAAATAATTTTCTTTGGTCTATATGCGCCTCTTTTTTTAATCTGTTAGTGGCAAGTTTACAGTAATTTTCATCAATTTCTACACCTATACCCTTTCTATTAAGTAATGCGCAAGCTATGAGAGTACTACCACTTCCCAAGAATGGATCCAAGATAGTGTCATTAGTGTAACTGAAAAGCTTTATACATCTTTTCGGAAGTTCAATAGGGAATGGTGCTGGATGCCCCACTTTTTTCTTGCTTTCACCTGAGAAAGTCCATAAACCGTTGGTCCATTCCATGAATTCTTCTCTGGTTATATCAGACTCTCCTTCTTTTATTTTTCGCCACTTTTCTTTGTACAAAATCACTATCGTTTCAACAGGAGCTATAACGTAAGGTGCTCTTGCGCTTAACCAGGAACCCCAAGCGGTTCTTCGTGATATGTTCCCCTCGTTCCATATTATCGTTGAAAAGTATTTCCAACCTACTTTTTTTGCGATATTTACAATGTCGGCGTAAACGCTTTGAAAACCGGCCTCTTCTCTTCCTTTACTTTTGTCTAATGGAATATTAAGGCACATTCTTCCGTCGGGTTTTACCAGTGAATACGCCTTTTTTAACCACTTTTCTGTAAATTCAGTGTACTTTTCGTAAGGTATATCGTCACTGAAGGAATTGTAATGTATATTAACATTGTAAGGTGGAGATGTGATTATTAAATCGATGGAGTTTTCTTCTATTAAATTCGTTGTTATAAAATCATCATGAATTATTTTTATCTTGCCATCTTCAGTTTCGAAAAAAATCTTTTTTTCGTTTTGTCTTAACAATAAATCGTTCACATTAATTACCCCCATTTTCATTTATTTCACTCAACTCGTTAAGTTTTTTCACAATGAATTCTGTAGCTCTTACATCGTCTTCGTTGTATTTTAAAATTTCTTTGAGAATACTTTTGTTATTTGTGGCAAGGTATTCTCTATAGTAATTAATCACAGATAAACCGTTTATATCTGTTCGCCAATTGAAACCGAAGAATTTGGCTATGCTTTTAAGTGAGTAAGATGGTATGGGAAGCGCTACGTGACCAGCGTATATTTTGTACACGTCAACGAATCTTGAGAGAAGTTCTTTAGATAAATTTACGCCGTATTTTTTCGAAAGTTTTTTAAATCGCATTATTTCATAGTTGTGGAAGTGATATATGGGTTGTTGTCTTTTTTCTAAATATTTTACAATATTTTCAAACGTATACCTTTCTTTGGATGGATCCGTTGCCAAAAATGGAATGTACCTACCATTTTCAAGAACACCAAATAGATAGTCGAAATCAAATGGAGTGTAACTTTCTATGTCTAAATATATACCATCAGACAATTTATCAACTTTTTTGAATAATACAGGTTTATTTTCGATGATGCTATTTGCGTGATAATAGAGTCTTTGTGCTTTTTCTTCTCCAAATTCTTTCTTTAGCTTTTCGTACATAGAAATTATGTCACGAAGTGATGTTATTCCCATGGAGTTGAGTTTTTCAAGAGTTTTACCTTTTATACCTTGGATAAAAGTAAGACTCTCAAGGTTCACTGTTTCATGGAAACACTGTCCTGAATATTTACAAAGCCTGCAAAGGTGTGTTTTTGAGATTTTGAATTCTGACTCTTCGCAAAAATACGAAAGTAAAGAAAGTAGTTTAGTTATGTAATGTCTCCAATTTGTTCGTGTAATTGATACGCTGTAATAGGTACTCTCAAATATAATCTCGCGCAAATCTATATCATTACTTTCAGCAACATACGCGATGAAAGCACCTTCAAGCATGTGGTATTCAGATATCTTCTTGCCCGATTTGAGTATCTTTACTATTAGTGGATTATCCGATAATACCTCGTCAACTTGTACTCCAAGGTAACAACCGAACACCTCCGTGGTGAAGAGAAAATCGGATAATTGCCTATTTTCATTTTGTATATCTAACTTCGCTTTTTTTGGGCAAAAATAAATTGTCTTTATGTCTTTGTTTGATATAACCATGGAAAATATAACCTACCTTGAAAGTTTATATTTTAGCTATAATTAAAAGTATTTAACAAGCATCTTTGCAACGAATTTATCACTAAAGAATCGTCTAACAAAGTGGTAAATTAGTTTATTTGATACACCGGGTATATACAATGGAGAACCTTTTTCGTAAGCATTTAGAGCTCCTCTAACAACTTCGCTCGGTTTCATTAATTGTTTACCGGGATCCATTTTTGCCCTTTCGAAAAATTTTGTTTCCGTCTTTCCAGGCGCGACGCAAAGTACGTGTATACCTTTATCTTTTAGTTCCGCCCAAAGGCTCATTGAGAAGCTGTAAACGTAAGCTTTCGTTGCACCGTAAACCGCAAAATGTGGAATAGGCATGAAACCAGCAACGGAAGCTACGTTAATTATTCCTCCAAAACCTTTTTTCACGAAGTTTTTGGCGTAATGATAAGAGAGTTTCGTTAATACTTCCATGTTCAATTTCATCATATTTTCGTATTCTTCCCAGCTATGTTGTATGAAATCACCGTACAGACCTATACCAGCGTTGTTCACAAGAAGGTCGACATCGAATCTTGAAAGGTTTTCAAGCACACTATCCAACTCTTTAACGAGGTCTGCTTGGATAATAACAACACTGGAATTTGTTGCGTTGTGAATTTCATCAGCTACTTTACTCAGTTGCTCAGCGTTCCTTCCTAAGATTATAACGTTTAAACCTTTCTCCGCGATTTGAAAAGCGAATTCCTTTCCAATACCAGAAGAAGCACCAGTTATAAGTGCCCAATGATGCCTTTTTAAATTATAATTTAACATGTTAGACCACCCTTTCACATTTTCGCGTCCTGAATTTTTTCTACTTTGTTTTCCACTTTTAATTATACACCTGTTATGATAGAATTTAAATGTAATATTTCGTTTTCCAAACTTTATTTTTTATATTTCAAAATATCGGAGGTTGATAAACTTGCTCAAAAATATATTGAAAATAGCAATTCCGGTGTCGTTGGAAAATATTATCGCTAATACGGGAACTTTTATTTTGACCATTTTGCTCTCTCAACTTGGTGAAGTTGAGGTTGCGATAAATGGCGTAGCTAACCAAGGCAGCTTCTTGGTTATATTGTTCTTATTTGGTCTAAATACCGGCGGAGCGATTTTTCTTGCGCAGTATTGGGGAAAGAAAGATACGGAAAACATCAAAAAGATAATGAGTTTGATGATATACTTTTCATTACTGATTTCACTCGCTTTTTTCGTATTGACTTTCTTCTTCCCAAAGGTGTTTATAAAAATGTTTTCCAATGATACGCGGGTGATTGATAGAGGAATACTTTATCTAAGATTAATTTCTATTTCTTATTTCGGTCTTGCTCTGGAGATATCTTTCAGGACACTCCTCAGGTCGATAGAAAGAGCTACAATCCCAATGATGTCGTATGTTTACGGTACCATTATTCAGATATTTTTAGCGTATGGTTTTGTTAAAGGACTTTTCGGTTTGCCAAAACTTGGACTTGTTGGTATCGCAATCTCTCTTATAGTCTCAAGATTTGTTATACCACTCTATCAAATTCTTAGGGCATCTACTTTGAAACTTCCGTACACGTTTTCTCTTAGTGGAATATCTCGGAATATGCTAAGTAAATTTTTAGAATTCGCAACGCCGACAACGTTGAACGAGATAGCGTGGTCTCTTGGGATGACCGTTTACGGTATAATATTCGGTAGGATGGGTACTCAAGCTTATGCGGCAAGAAATATACTTTCTTCATTTGAAAATTACGTTTGGACGTTCACATTCGGTATCGTTATAGCGGCTTCCGTAATTATTGGTAAGTACATAGGACAGATGGAATACGAAAAGGCGCAGCATTTTGCTAAAAAGATTTTAGTGTGGAATTTTGTAATTGGGTTACTCTCAGCGGTTATAGTAATAGTTGTTTACTATATTCTCTATCCAACTTTCAAAATAGAAGAAAATACTAAGAAGATATTGACTTACGCTATGTGGGTAATGCTTATCGGTGCGCCGGTGAAAGCATTCAATGGAGCAGCGATTGTTGGAGTGTTACGCGCTGGTGGTGACGCCAAATTTGCGTTCTTACTTGAAACGTTCACACTCTGGTGTTTGGGTGTGCCTCTTGCCTTTATCGGAGCGTTCATTTGGAAACAGCCACTTCCAGTTGTGTATGCGTTAACTCTAAGTGATGAAATTGTCAAATCGATAATTGCATACATTAGAATAAAGTCTAAAAAATGGATTAAGAATGTGACTATCTCACCTGAGATATCAAGTGCGCCTGCTGCTTCAGCTGTTCCAGGGATTGGCGAGGAGCATTGATAGGTATTTATGATAAGATAAGTGGGGGGATAAAATGGTAAAAATCAAGAGTGATACTGTTTTTGAAAAAATTTCAGAGCTTCTCGTTGAGATAAATACAAAAATCAAACCTGAGATAAAGGAGTTTTTCAAAGATTACGAAGGCCCATTTAAAAAGGAGATAATTGAGAATTTTGAGATAGCTTCGAAGGAATATCTTCCACTGTGTCAGGATACGGGCATGGTGGAGTTTTTTGTATTTAAAGGTTTCAATGTTTTATTAGATAAACCTATCGAATATATTCTCGATGAAGCGGTTAAAGATGTGTACGAAAGATTTGGTTTTCGAAAGAGTGTCGTCAGTGACCCACTTTTTTCCAGAGTCAATACTAGAACAAATACACCATGCGTTGTTCATTTATTTGAGATAGAAGAAAACAAACTTGAAATTTGGACGATTGCTAAGGGTGGAGGAAGTGAGAATTTATCCGCTCTTTATATGTTCAACCCTTCGGAGAGTTATGAAGCAATATCCCAGAAGATTTTTGAGCATATTAAGCAAAATGGTCCAAACGCATGTCCCCCGATAAAGGTAGGAGTAGGTGTTGGTGGGACTTCTGATAAGGCAGTTATGTTATCAAAGCTTGCTTTATTTGATTACGATGCGTCAGTGTATCTAAAAAATGTAATCAGGTATCAAGAAGCTGAAGAGAAGCTTATGGAAAGATTGAATGAGATCAAATTTGGCGTGCAGGGGCTTGGGTATGGTAAGGGTATATACAATGTTAAAATGTACGGCTTCCCAACACACATAGCAACATTACCCGTTGCGATTTCAGTTGATTGCTATTTACTTAGAAGTGGAAGAGTGGTGTTTGAAAATGAATGAGATTCTTACCGAGACTCTCAAAAAACTAAATGTTGGTGAAATGTTTGAATACACTGGTAAGTTAATAGTTATGCGCGATGCTGCGCAAAAAAGGTTAGTCGAAATGGAAGTCAAAGGTGAGACATTACCTATTGAGCTCAAAAACGCTCTCGTATTTTACGCTGGTCCTACATTTTCGAAGGGGAATATAATAATAGGTCCTACGACGTCTAAGAGGATGGATAGATTTTTGGAATTTTTAGGCAGACATGGTGTTATTGGGACGATAGGGAAAGGTGAGCGTACACCTGAAGGAGTTGAAACCATAAAGAAGTACAAGATGATTTACTTTGTCACCCCAAGTGGTTGCGCGGCGTATCTTGGTAAGAAGATAAAGAGTTGGAAGGTCGTCGCATTTGAAGATTTAGGACCAGAAGCCGTATATGAGATAGAAGTGGAGAATTTTCCATTATTAGTCGTTATATCCGCGCTATAAAGGTTATAAAAGTTATAAAATAGGATTGATGAGGTGGCTTTTATGCAAAATCTTGGAAAGTCCGTTGCAGATATAGTTAGAGAAAATCCAAATTGCAATTATTTCATCTCAGCATCTGCTGGGACAGGTAAAACTTACACTTTGACGAACTATTACATGGGGATTTTGGAATACTACGAAAAGGAGAATAATCCAGATATAGTCGATGGTATTTTGGCAGTGACGTTTACTAACAAAGCCGCAAACGAAATGAAAGAAAGGATAATGAATAAAGTCAGAGAAAAGATTACATCTTCATCAGTCAGTAACTTGGCTTATTGGAAACGTGTTTATTCCAATATGTCCAGAGCGGTTATCTCAACAATCGACAGTTTTTGCAGAAGAGTGTTGATTGAGCAAAATATCTACGCTGGTGTCGACCCGAATTTTACAATTATCAACGATTTAAAACAATTGAAAATCATCGATAGCGCCTCACGGCAGGCTATGGAAATCGCTTTTAAGGTGTACGAAGATTTGGAAATTCCGCTCTCCCCAATGCTTTCAAGCGAAAGAAGGAAAAGAATAGAAGGATATATAAAAGAATTGAAAGAAATAAAGGATTCCATTATCGACCTTTTTGAATTAGTTGGAGATGTTTGGAGAGTGAAAGGTTTTGTTGAGGATATAGTTACAAACTGGAGGCTTGAGCTTAGACAGTCCAACGTTAGTAAATTACTACTGGATGTGATGAAAAAAGCAGGTAATTCTTTTAGAGTTTTGAGGCTCATTAGTTTAATTGCCTCAGAGCTTTACGAAGCAGAGACAATTGATAACTTTGAATACGATTTCAAAGGCGTACTGGAAAAGACTATCGAAGTTTTGAATAATAATGAAGAAGTTAGAAAATATTATCAAGAGAGGTTCAAATATATCATAGTTGATGAGTTCCAAGACACAAATGAACTCCAGCGCATGATATTTGATTTTATCCACACGGACAAAAATTACATATTCTATGTCGGAGATAGGAAACAGTCGATATACAGATTCAGGGGAGCTGATGTTTCTGTTTTTGTAAAGACGATGGATGAATTTGAGAAAAGGGCAAAGATTTCACCTGATAAATACAGGATACTTTCGCTCCAAACTAATTACAGATCGCATGAATTTCTCGTTGATTATTTTAACAAAGTTTCGAGGGATTCTATATTTAGAAATGAAATCTACGATATGCTTTCTAATTTAAATGGTTTTAATTCTAATAAGCCGATATCTGAAATATCCGATGATGAAGCAAAACTTTATCTGCACGAAGCTTTTAGGTTGCGCTATCGGGACTTGTACGATAAACTTTGGTTCTTAGATGAAGACATTTCAAATGCACATATTAAAAAGTTAGAAAGTGAAGTTATTCCACAGATTGATTTTCTCAACGAGAGCATAAGTAGGGTTTCCTACTTAAGTATAGTATCACTCGATGAAAAAGTTTCTCCCGAAGACGAGGCAAATTTGGTTGCAATGGCTATTAAAAATTTAGTTGGCAAGGAGATTACTATTTTCGATAAAGAGAAGAATGATTACGTAACAAGAAAAGTGGAGTACAAAGACATAGCTATCTTAAGTTACAAATTAGCGGGTATTGAATCGATATACAGAGAAACTTTTGGTAAATTCAATATCCCACTTTATGTTGTAAAAGGGCGAGGATTTTACAAACGCCCTGAAATAAGAGCAGTTATTTCCGCGCTTTCCGTGATTCAAAATCCTAACAATGACTATAACTTCGTTGAATTTTTCCTTACGCCTTTTGTCGAATCAACAGATTTCTCACCATCTTTCGACAAATTCAAAATATTGCACAAAATAGTTTTAAACGCAAGAAAATTAAGGGAAAACGGTGAGAGAATATCATTCTTCCAATCAGCTAAAAAACTTGGCAAAGAAGATTTGCCAGACTACGTTTCCGAAATGATCGAACTTGTGCAAAAGTACGATGAATTGAAATACTTTTTAAGACCAGCCGAGGTTTTGAAAGGATTCATCAACGAGAGTTATTACTTAGCTAAACTTTCGAAATTTCCAAACAGTGTCCAAAGATTGAAAAACGTTAAGAAATTGCTTGACCAAGCTACGGAATTTAACCAACAGGCGTCGACATTCTCCGAGCTAATAAGATTGCTTTCAAAAGTGGAGGAATTACAAGAGACCGAGGCTTCCGAAGTTTCCGAAGAAGACAACGTCGTTAAGATGATGACAGTGCATGCTTCAAAAGGACTTGAGTACAACATAGTTTTCCTTGTTAACAATAATTTTAATGAGATGGAATCTGATGAGGTATTCTTCCCATCGGATGACAATGGAGGAAGGTATATTCATATCAAAAGGTTCATAGAGAATTATAAGGATAAGTTTAATATAAACAAGGATGAGTATAAGAAATTAAAGGGAGAATTGGAAGCAGAGTTAATATACGATGAGACTGAGATACTGCGAAAGATATACGTGGCTATAACCAGGGCAAAAGAGATGTTATTTGTGGTAACGTACAATACTAATAGCTCTAGGGGGAAAAGAGGAAAAACTGCTGGACAATACCTTGCACATAATGAGTTTAAAACTATTACAATAGACAAAAAGCAAATCGATGAAATGGTAAAATCGCTGAGTATTTCTGAATTTTCAGGGGAAGAGAATAAAAAATTGCTAGACGAGGAAAAGATAAGAAAACAGATAGAAGATTTTTCGAATATTGGGTACAAAAGGTACATATCACCAACTCTTTTGTACAACATTACAGATGAGAAGAGTGATAAAGAGTTGGTTAACGAACTAGAGGTCGATTTTGAAGAAAATATGCCTCTTTTCGAAGGTCAAGAAAAACAAGATATATTAAAAATTTTCGAAAAAAATCAAGAAAAACAAAAGAGAAGTAAAAGTGAGGTAAGTCTACTTCTATCTTCGTTACTTGAAACCTCGAGGGAAGTTATCGAAGGGAAGAATATACATAGAAGGTTGATGAGTGTTCAAAGATATCCAGATTTGTTGAATCTTGTCGAAAGAGGAGAGTTGCCCGAGAAGATATTGAAAGCGGATGTAATCAAATATCTATTTGAAAACAGTGATAAGGTTATTTCCGAATGGAGAATCGCAAAATCGGTGGTTATAGATGGTAAGAAATATACACTCTTTGGTGTGCCAGATAAGGTGTTTTTCAAAGATGGAAAGATATACGTTGTTGATTTTAAATCATCGTATCTAAAGGATGGTTCTGAAGAAGTTGAGAAGTACAAATTCCAGCTCCAATTTTATATGTACATGCTTAAAGATTTCGGAGAAATTGCTGGAGGGTATTTAGTCGGCGCAAGAAGTGGGTTCGTTATTAGAGTTGAAAGACCTGGCGATGATTTCATTGAATTACTGGCAAAGCTGATAAGAAATTTAGAGGTGATATAGATGAGAAAAGCGTACATAGTACCCTTGGATGATAATCATTTTGAACTGGTAGCCGATAAAATAGCGAATATTTACTTAGAAAATCCTATGGATTTTCTTTTCATAGGCCCCACTGGGTTCTATGTAAGGCAGATCGCTGATATAGTTGCTGAAAGATCCGGGAAAACGATAAACAGAGATGCCTTCTTGGTTATAAACCAGTACGTTACGGAGTTTCTGAAGAAGAATAATTATCAAGCTGAAGTTTTGGATAGAGATTTTTACACAGTTTACATTTCGAAGATTATAGACGAGCTTTACGATTCGGAAAAGGATAAACAGAATTCTCAGAATTCCGATAGGTTGCTGCTCCTCAGAACCCTTTCGAAATCAAATACGATAGTTCAGTACATAGTCGAGATATTCGAAAAACTCTGGGAAATTGAATTGCACGGAAGCACAGAAAATTTAACAAATCAATACGACGTTGTGAATCAACTGATGAACGATACATCGGTTTTTGCTCAGATTATTAGAGACATCTTAAGTGAGATGAAAAGTGTCGCGAAAGAATTACAATCAAGGTATATGTACGATCCAATGAACATATACAAGTGGTACGTAGAAAATGCCAGAGATTTAGAAGTAAATAGAAAATATCTTGTCATCAGCGGATTTTTCAACCTATCACTTTTAACAAGTCAAGCATTGGCTGAGCTGGTTAAAAAGTCGGAAAATACGATATTTTTTGTTTGGCAAAAAGTAAACGATTCAGCGTTTAGTCAAATTGATGAAATCTACGATTTCTTAGAAAAGAATTCTTTTGAATTTGACGATTCATTGTGCGATAAAAAAGTTGTAAATTTAGAGGAGTTAATTAAAAATAAGAACATAAGCGAAGTAGATGTAGAGAATCAGTACAACGAATACCATTACTTAGTAAAGCAAGTCAAAAGTTTGATTATAGAAGGTGTTAACCCGGAAGAAGTAGGCATTGTTGTTCCAAATACTAATATAGCTTACAGGTTAATGGATGAATTTGATGAAGCAGGTATACCGTACCGGTACAGTGGGAAAAATCCACTTACGGAAAGTCATATAATTAAGATACTTTTGCAACCTTTGTTAACTATAGAGGAAGGGTATAGACCGGAAGATTTACTTGCGGTAATCGAATCACCACTCGTTGAAAAAAGAGAACTGACGATGGATGAGATAGAAGATTTATTTAAAGAGTACGAGTATTATTCCATAAGAATGAAACCATCGGAAATGAGAAATAAAGAAGATAGAAGAAAAAATTTCTTCGAAAAGTTGGAAAGAGATATCGCGGAACTTGAGTCGAAGAAAGAAGAGTACGACATTGAAGAGGATGTTTATCTATCTTCTGTGGAGAGGCTTGAGAAGTTAAAGAAATTCAAAGAGATAATGGAAGAACTTTTCGGTTTGCTAGATAACATACATGAAAATTGGGGAAGCAAAGATTTCTTTGAATGGTATAAAGAGTTTATAAAGTCATCGATTTTGAAATTTGGGGATATTTTAGAAAATTACGAAATAATGTCCTCACAAAAAAGCGTCATTAGAAGTGTGGGTAAAGAGATTAACGCTCTATCCAAGTTTATAAACGTCTTAAACAAATTGGAAATATACGTTCAGAAATTGAGGGAGAGCAAACTCAGTAAAGTGACAAGCTGGAGTAAATTGTTTAAGCTCTTTGTCGTACTATTGAATTCAAACGGCTATAGAGAAACATTTAAATCTGCGAATGTTGTAGATATAATCGATATTCCAACATCAAAATTTGTAAAGAAGAAGTACAAATTCTTCGTTGATTTCATAGATGATTACTACCCATCTATAGGTAAGATAAATCCACTTTTGTATCGAACAACGAATCAACGTTCACGGATATATGATTTGCTTGAAGAAAGTGAAAGAAGTTCAGTTTTTCTTTCAATAATATTCTCTCAAAATTCGTATTTGATATTTCCAAAATCCACAAATACAGGTGATCCACTAGTCCCGTCGAAATACTTATCTGAATTGGCACATAACCACATAGAAGCAAAAATATCGAGCGATGATATTTTCAAGAAGATAGATTATGATATATACAAGCTTGCGCAATCTGCAAGTCAAATCATAGAAGTGAAAAGAGAGGACTTTGTCGTTGGAGAAAGTAACATGACCGAATTCAGCCATAGCAAAATTGCGACCTATTTATCATGTCCAATGTTGTTTTACTATTCAAATATAGCTACTTTGCCAGAGAAAACTAAGGAAAATAATCTTGCTTTAATGGAAGGTATAATCACACATAGGGTATTGGCAAAATTATTTGATATAAACTATCCTAAAAATGTATATTCGTTGTTAAACTATAACGATGGGGTCCTTAAAGAGCTTATAGAAGAATCAGCCGAATCATTTTCAGAAGGTGTATTTAAGTACAAAATCCCGAAAAAGATATTGTCGGATGAGATATTTGATAAGCTTTCAGTTTACTTGAGAGAGTTTGCAGACTCAAAGTATTTAATAACGCTTGGACAAAAAAGTAAGACACTACCTTTAAAATTAGATAATTCAAAAAAATCAAAAGAAGGTACAAAAGACTTATACACAGACGAAACACTAAAGACAGAATTAAGTGCTGAATGTGAAATTGGAAGATATCATGTTATTGGAAGAATAGATAGAATAGACAAAATTCTTGATGAGGAAAATAAATACGCGATTATCGATTACAAAAATTCCCTAAGCTCGATAAGATTCGAGCAACTTATTCTTTATGATTATCTAATTTTGAAATATGAAAACAAAGAAAACCTTCTTTGGAAAAAAGAAATAAAAGAAAATGGTTCCCATGTATTTTTAATGTTTCTCAAAATCGATCAAGAAAAGATAGAGTACAGGTATATCGAAAGGGAAAATCAAGAAGAGCCAGTTTATATTATTGAAATTTTAGAACCTAACGTTTCTTTTACATTAAACGATTTTGAAGGATGGCTTGTTTCAACGATGGACGACATATCGTTGAAAGGAATTTTTACACCCGTTTTTTTAATGAACCAAAGTAGGACGTTCTTCTCTATTCTAAGTGAAAAAGGAAATATCGACAAATCAAAAATTAAAAGAGATATGTCTAAAACATTGTTTGAAAATCGAAAATGCAGAGGATATAACAATGTCTGCCCCTACGAACCACTTTGCAGTGCGTATGAGATATACGGTGTAAAACTTTTAAAAGAATAAATAATACAAACAAACCATGCAAATTTATATATTTTATGTATTTTTCAAAGTAGGTACGCTTTTTAATAGTATAAATCTACTTTCTTGATTTTATTAGTTTATTAGCTAAATAAAGTCCAGTAACACTTATTTCAATAATTATTACACTGTAAAGAACTATAGTGTTTACCACTAATGAAAAAATCCAAACTTAATAACGCTAACCACCACAAATTTTTTACAGTTGTATAGTAGTACACCTCACTTTATATTTACAGTACTATTGAGGAGATCTTAATATAATTAAGCATACGCATTTTTCAATAATCTAACATGTTGAATAATCTTTTGTAAAAGTCTCAGGAATTATTTCTCAACTATTTAAAACATCTAAACCTCTCTATTGAAGTTTAATATTATTTATATTAATCGCTTCTGCGATGGAACTTAAATGATATTTAATTTCAACATCCCATTAATTTATGTCATAAAAAATGAATTTAGTTGAAAAATTTTAGAATACTGAAAAAATAAAATAAAAAAGCCTTGGTTTTTCAATTTCCAAGGCTTTTTTATTTTTATTCTGGTGGAGCCGATGGGATTTGAACCCACGGCCTCTACCGTGCGAAGGTAGCGCTCTCCCAACTGAGCTACGGCCCCACTTATTAAATTTTTATCTCACGTTAAGCATTATATCATAACCTTTAATTTTTTCAAGATAGGAAGAAGTTTTTAATGTTTTGTAGTATAATATTTTTGGGTAGTTATTCATTTTAGGAAAAATAAATAATTTTGGAGGGATAAAAAGTATGAAGCGGAAGAACGTTGGTAAAGGTAAAGTTGCCGCTTTGATAAGTTTATTAGTTATTTTCGTCGTAATTTTTGTATTGGTAGGATTGATTGTATTACAAAACAAGGAAAAATTACTTAATAAGTCGTTTGACAAGTATAAAGTTTTAACCGCTAAGGAAACATTTGAGAATGGTCTTATTAATTCGAACTTTGAGATACCAATCTTTGGTAATCCAAAATTAATTGGTAGTGATGAGATGAGAAATAGATACATCCTTGAGATTTTAAAAGACGGTTCAATGAAGTTGTATATGAACAATGTTAAGGTCGAAGATTTTGAAAAGGAATATGAAGCAATATACAAAAAGGCATTATACAATCTTTTGCAAAAAATTCCACCAGAGGATTACGAATTGTCAAACGCTTCTGCACTCTTCAATTATCTTACTGTAGAAGGCTATGAGTATCTAAATCAGGATGGTAAAGAGATTTTAGTTTTAAGTGGAAAAAACGCTAATTCACAATATGTTAGTATGCAATTCAGGTTTAGAAAAGTTGGAAATAATGTAAAGATAACTGTTGAAAATATTACCGTTGATGGCAAGGTTTTTTCTCCAGCCGAAATGCGTGTCTTTTTGGCGAATATTTATAAAATAGACAAGCAGAGTATAAAAAGTAATCTTGTAGATATGATAAAACAAGGAAGACTAAAAGATTTTTCGACGAAGACAATAGAAGAAATTTTCGGAAATCTTAACAATCCGAGATGGTCGATAAAAAGTGAGGATGAAAATGTTGTAGAGTTTAACGCAACTGATGTCGTTGACAAAAATGAAATTTCTTTAAGTATAGGGTTTAAATTGGAATCAGATGGTTCTGTCAGTGTGAAGTACATTTTCGTTAATGGTTCTGAAATTGATGGCGGAGAAGCGCAAGATGTACTGAAATACTACCTTGTCAAGTACGGTGGATACGATTTACAATCTGAATTGGAGATGTTTAAGGAAAAGATATCAAATGCATCAGTACCAGGGTATAGCAAAAAATTCGGTGAGCTTTTGATTGGAAGTTGTGACAACATCTCGTGGAGTATTGAAAGTACAATGAAAGGTACAAAGTTGACGGCAAGCGGAGTTACAAAGGTTGGTAAGAATAAAGTTACACTCTCTTTCTTGATTTCATCGAAAGGAGCTTATTTGATTAATTCAACAATCGACGGGAATAATGTAAATCCAAATGAATTGCTTTCTAGGTTGGTAGATGATTTAGGAAAGATTTCATCACAGTTAGAGGAAAGTAAGTACAATGAGCTGATTTCATTGGTTCAAAATTCTATAATTGTCAAAGGTAGTCAATACAGCAGCAATAAATCGGCATTTGAAAGATTTTTAAGAAATGTTAGCTGGATGTTCGATAAGAATAACAATAAAGTTGTTTTGACTGGGACAGGAAACTACGCTGGTCAAGTATGGCAATTTAAGTTTAACTTCGAAATACTCTTTGGGAAAGAAGTGCTACTTGAGAAGGTTTACATGAACGATCGAAATGTTATTGATGAAGTTACCGATTATATCATTGGCAAAATATTTAAAGTCGATGTATTGACTAAAAATCTTGTAGAACTTGTTAAAAACTCAGTGTACTCAAGAAAGACTTACTATGAATTTCTTGGAAGAAATGGCTGGTCGTTAGATACTGATAATGACAATGTTGTTTTCAATAATTCAAGCCTTATGATAAGATTTGTCGTTCTTCCAAATGGCGATGTTAAGGTCACAAATCTTAGCTATAATGGTACAGATTATACGTATATGAAAGAAGAAGTATTAAAAGCACTTGAAAATGGCATGAGCGTAGAAACACTCTTGACGAGTAATAAAAGCTTTGAAACGAAGCAAAGCACTAATCAAATTATTGAGCAACCTAGCAAACAAGGTACCGAAAATGGAACTAAAGAAGAGTCTCAAGAAGAGATAAAACCATACCAATTTTAGAGAGGTGCAATTGATGTTTTCTCCCATTTTAATGATTGTTTCGCTAATTATTTCTGCTTTAACGGTTCCAATATTTGGGAAGATTGCATATAAATACAATATTGTCGATAAACCAAACGAGGGATCAAAAGAATATGAAAGAATAACACCATACCTTGGTGGGCTTGCTATATATCTTGCTGTTATTGTATCAACACCTTTTGAAATTATAACCAAATTTTCCTTGACCTTGTTAACGATTATTGGTTTAGTAGATGATGTTAAGAGAATAAAACAGTCCTTAAAGTTAGTAGTCGAGTTATTCGTAGCTTTAATTCTTACTTATAAATACATTGGATTCAATTGGTTTTTCCCACTATATATTTTTTTAGTTGTTATTTTAATCAACTCTGTAAAAATGATGGATGGAATGGATGGTGTTTGCGCAAGCGTATCGATAATTTCTTCAATGGGTCTTTCAATTTTAGTTTCGTCAAGATACGACGGTATGTTACTCTCTGCGCTAATCGGCGCTGTCTTTGGTTACTTCATATACAACTTCCCACCGGCGAGGATTTCAATGGGAAGTGGTGGAGGTTATTTCGTTGGAGGAGTACTTTCAATAGGTTTGCTCTCTACCATGAGACACGGTAGTTCTAATATACCTTATTTGATTTCTGCCTTTATCTTTATTTCGCATTTCTATTTCAATTTATCAACTGGCCTTTTGAGAAATATTTTAAATAAACAACCGATATTTAATAACAATGGGAAATATTTATACAACAAGATATACGAAAGGTTTAATGATAAAAGAAAAACGCTGTATATGGTTGTATCTATACAGCTTTTGGTGTTTTTACTTGGATATTTTTCAAAAACTAATGTAATTGCAAGTATTTCGAGTTTAGTTATCCTTCTAGTAATTTATTTTATGCTTGGTAAAGTTCTAAATATTCTGAAATACTAAAGGAAAACTTATTTACATAAAAAAGGAGGCGGGGTTAAGTGTTATCTATTCTTGAAGAGATAGTCTGGTACACAACTATTCCATTGGTAGCGCTTTTTGCTCATAGGCAGTACACTTACGAATTCAGTACACCGAAGTACGCTATTTTAACTATCGCAACCTTTATTTTAGGCTTTTATTTGCTCTATCGCCTGTTTAAAAACAAGGAAATTAAATTTTTCGCAACACCTGTTCACTTCACTTGGCTTGCTTTCTCTATAATTGCCTTACTATCAACGATAAACACATTCCAAGATAACAGATTTTTCTTCAGACAAGCGATAGACATAGGTCTTTACCTCTTCTTAAATGTTTTACTTTCGTTTTATTTTAGTTCAATCATTAATAAAAAGGAATATATTGTGAGATTCTTATTTATATTCGTTTTAACAGGTTTATTTATCGCTATAAATGCTATTCTCAATTTTTACATTGGCTATGATATTTTACTTGGAAATGTCGGGGCACCATTTGAAAGAGCGAGTATAAAGGCGAATATAGGTAATGTTATTTTTGTTTCAAACTATTTGAACATGCTCCTTCCCATAGCGATATATTTCGTAGCGAGTTTGGATTTTGGATATTTGAACATCAAAAGGTTATGGACTGTGTATCTTTTCAAAATAATATCATTAATCGCCGCAATTTTGTATTTTGATGTTATAGTTTTTTCTCAAACGAGATCAGAATATCTTGCACTGGTAATTGAGTTAATTTTGTTTATTTTGGTTTATTTCTTCTATTTAAGAAAAAAAGAAGACAAGATTTCAGAGGAATTGAGGAAAAAAGATCCAAAAGCTTTAAAAGGGTTACTCAGATTTAGAAAAATATCTATTCTAGTATTTATACTCATGGTAGTTTTCATTGTTGTAGTATACAACATTCCAACACCATTCAACAATTACGCATCTTTCAAAATGACAGATAGATTCAGCGCCATGACTTCCGTTTCAAGTAGAGACGAGAGATTTCTCTCATGGTTCTCAACGATTTACATTTGGAAAAATCATAAAATCCTTGGTCAAGGTATTGGTACGTACCAAGTGTATGGTTTGTACGGTATTTCCGATTTAATAGAGGCTCATCCAGAGTACAATTACGGCTGGAATAATTTCAAAAGAGCACACAACGATTACTTCCAGGTGCTCTCTGAAACAGGTATTTTGGGCTTTATTACCATAGTTTTAATGTTATTCCTACTTGTAATGTATGTCGTAAAAAATATTAGAAAAGTTGAAGATAAAGATGATGCGATTCTGTTCTCTATGTTGGTTCTGAGTGGAATTATTTTCGCATTTCAAAGTGTTTTCAGTTTCCCAGGGCATTTGCTTCCAAATGCGTTACTTGCGAATTTCGTTATAAGCGTCGGACTTGGAAAGTACTTCAATAAGGTTAACGGTAAAGAATACACAATTAAAGGAGCAAAAGCAATCGCTTTAGCTATTATTTTGATATCAGCAACAGGTCTATCTACATATCTTAGATGGAATCATTTCATATCTGAAGTTTACTTCAGAAGTGGAAACGTTGCATATGCGACGCTTTCTGAGTTGAGAAACAATTTGAGCAAAATTGATGAGTACCTTAAGCAACTTGATAGCATAGAAAATAATTTGAACAATTTCACAGGTCAATTCCAAGCACTGTCACCTCAAAATTGGCACAATTTGAAAAAGGCAGAAGCCCAAAGGCTAAATCTTCAGTATAACGAATTGCAAGCGGAAAGTGAAAGGCAGAGAAATATAGAAAATATAAGATCTCAGATCAACGCGCAAAGAAATAATTTGATTAATCAGAAAAATTTGTTGCCACAACAAATAAGTGAACAGTACAAAATTGCAAAAGAGAATTTAATAAAGAGTGTAAAATTGAATCACACCTATGGAAAATCGTACTTTTATCTTGCGGCACTAGCGGCAGACCCAATAAGAGTTGATGAGCTCAAAAACTTACTCAAATCAGACCCAGAAAGCGTTTTAAACCAAAGAGCAGATGAGTATCAAAAATTAATCCCAGAAAAGTTTAAGTACGCTTACTATTCAAAATTGGCAGGTTATATTAAAAATAATCCCGATTTCTTAAATCAAGTAGATGTTGCAACCATTCAAGCTATTATAGATTCCATAAGCTTGTATGAACTATCACTTCAAACATTCACAGAAAGAAATACTTTTAGATCTCTTGCAATGAGATATAACTCTTTGTATAGTTTAAATAACTTTGCCCTTGGAAAAATCAACGATAGTGAGTTAGAAAAATTACTAAGTTCTTACTCAAAAGAATTTTTCAACAAATACGGCACGTGGGTTAGAAAAACAATAGATATCATGCCAGGTGGATGGAACAGATTCCCAGATTGGAAAAACATTGATATAGAACTTTCATCAATGTATGGCCAGGATATATACAGATTCTTCGCAGTCCTTACATCTCAAACTTTGAATCCTATCAACGTAGAATCAAGAGAATTGTTAGTAGATCTTGCCATGAGAGAAATAGAAGCGTGTAAGTATATGGAATTGAAAGGTGTATGGGGAGTTCCAGATGGGGTATTCGATTACCTACATGAACTTGCTCATGAATACCAAACAGTTGGGGAGTATCAAGAAAGTGTCTATACATACAATCAGTTAGTAGATTGGTATAAAGAAAGTTACGAGTATATATCTAAGAAACTTTCAAATACCTCCTATTGGGAAAAGACGTTTAACGACTTTATTGAAAATAGTAAAAACGAACTTGACAAAATACTTGCTGATGATGAAAAAGGATACCTCTCAAATAGCTTAACACCGATCTTTGTCAATCTGTTGAATAGTGCTTATAAGGAATTTACATCCATTGATTTTACCAACATTGAAAAAGATTTCATTGAGGCATTATCAAAGAATCCTTCAGCATATTGGCCTGGAATAGCAAAAAAAAGCGCTTGGAAAACTATTACACAAGCAAAGATGGACGACTTTTCAAATCAAATAAGTGCATTATCGTTCTCAGAAGAAGCAAGACAAGAAATTCAGATTTTGATGAATAACGTTGTCAATTTCTCTGGAGGACTTTTGTATGAAAGATATAAACGCTTTGTTGCTCACTATGACATGGTGAAATCGGAATTTCTAAATACAGTCAATGGATTGCTCGAAAAATACAATAAGGCAAGCGAAAAAGAGATAATTTCAGATTGGGGAGAGATAGCATTCAATTCACCAAAGTATGAAAAGAAAGAGGATGTAATTAAATACCTAGAAGATATTTTAGCAAAGTACAAATAATTCGAAAAAGAATATGAGGAAAGCTCCCTATTAGCAGGGAGCTTTTCTTTTTTTAGAAAATAGCCATTCCTTCATCTCTTCGTCTCTATACGCAGGTACCCATGAAGCATGTGGAAATAGACCGATTGATTGCATATAGCCTTTTGGATATTCAGTGTAATTAACTTCTGCACCTAATTCGTTTAGTTTCTTTACCAATGTTCTTGAATATTCTACAGGAACGACATCATCGTCTTCTGCGTGGAAAAACCAAAATGGTATGTGCTTTATCTTATCCAATTTTTTGAGATTTCCACCACCGCATACAACAACACCTGCTGCGAATTTGTCCGGACACAACGTTAAAAGAGCAATGGTGCCAAACCCTCCCATTGACAAACCGGTAACATATATACGGTCCTTATCTATTGGGAATTTTCCCACTAGCTCATCTATAACCAATCCAACAGTTGCAATTAAAGAATTGGGACCAAGCTGGTTCATATCATGGTAAACTCTAAAAGAACTTCCCCAATAAGAATTTTCTGGACACTGAGGTGCTAAGACAAAGCAAGGGTGTTTATTTTGAAATTCTTCGTTTGCCCAAGTAGTTGCCCCTTCGTTTGCTGTTATTTGCTTTTCGTTATCATTTCCTCTTTCCCTAGCGCCGTGCAGGAAGACAACGAGTGGATAAACTTCGCCTTCTTTTATCTTGGGTTTAAAGAGCCTGTATGGCAACTTTATAAATTCATCCTCATATATATGTGGCTCGAAGACTTCAAGGTAATTTACAAAATCCATGGATATCACCTCCGTTTTATTATTTAAATTTTATCATAAAAATATTTTAAGTAAAATAAATGTGCTTACAATCTTGGGAAAACTTTCCACATCTTTTGTTTTATGTAGTAAAATAGAAAAAGAGAGTTTAATTATATTCTTGAATGAGTTGTTTTATTATGCTTTGTGCAACTTTTACGATTTGCATTAAATGAACTGTAGGATAGTTGGATAATTGCAAAAAATAGCATAGGAAGGAACTCGATAATATAGGATGGTATTAATTGAATTAGTATAAAATAATTTATTTGATTGTTAATATATAATCAGTGTAATATAATTTGGTGTTAAAATAAATATTGACTGTGTTATATCTTATCAATTATTTAAAAATATATCAATTATTTAAAATGTATATAATGTTATAAACAAAATAAAACTAATTTATTAAACAAAATAGGAGGTACTAATTTAATATGATTTCAATAATTGCAGTAGGTGTGGGTGGATTCATTGGGAGTGTACTTAGGTATATTATATCTTTAAAGATGAATCAAATATTTTCGCAAACGCTGATACCTCCAGGCACTTTGTTGGTTAACGTTTTTGGAAGCCTTTTGCTTGGTTTTATAATGCAACTCTCATTCAGAGCAAATATAAACCCAAATTTAAGACTATTTTTAACTACTGGAATAATGGGAGGACTCACAACGTTCTCTACACTCAGTTATGAAACTATAACGCTTTTAACAAATGGCTATTATATTTCAGGCTTATTAAACATCGTGCTAAATCTGATTTTAGGACTATCGGCTGCATTTTTTGGAATGGTAATATGCAATGTTATATTCTGATATTCTAAAGATGCTGTTAACTAGTAATGATTATAGAAGCTAAAGCAATAATAATTTATTTGCATTCTCATATAACTCACATAAGTTCCTTACTACACAAAAATTATTTACATAGTACCGTATTTTGCTAAATTTCTTTAACCCCCTTTTCCTTTATAAACATCTTAGTCTTACCACTCTGTGCCCAACATTATCGAAGCTCATTCTCTATGCTGATTCGTACGATTTTAGTCCATGCTCCACCAAAAGCCAAACATAGTACTTTCTGTATGGACTTTGAAAACATTCTCAAACTTAAAGAGAGAAAAAATAGAAGATAACTTAATAATCCATTTGTAAATAGCGACATGAGAGATGTTTATATTCAAAATGGATTTAATAGCTTGAAGAGAAATGTTTTATTTGAAGTAAAGTAAAAAAGCTTTAAAGACGATATAGATAGAGAAAAGGAAGAATTTGAGAGGTTGAAGAGTGAAAGGAACGGATTGATAGACTGAAATAGTGATAGAAGTTTTGAAATTACACTTTTTACATCTGAAAAGAAGGCAGTAACGACGGATTTTGTAATTTCTATCTAAATTGGGGGGATAGTATGGAAGAATTTGTAGGAACGTATATAAGAATCTTTGTAAAAGAAAATGTGCGTTGTAAGGAATTGCACAACAAACCACTCAACAAAATCATTGCCGAATTTGCTATAGAATTAGGTATATCCGATTTTGTTGAATACAAAGCAATGGAAGGATACGTATTCGATAAGAAACTCCACACAGCACTACGTGAAATTGTCGAACCTGAACTTCCGATTATAATCGAAATTTTCACAGACGACGACACCGCACAAAAGTTTATTGAAAAAGTCAAACCTTATTTAAAAGAGTCGGCCTTACTTGTTTTCAGAGACATACATGGTATGTTCTTCAGATGATGAAAAATAAATTGCGAAAAACCGCATAAATAAAAGATTTTTGAAACGTTAAAACTATTACCCTGGGTGATATAAAAAATGCAATATAAGAAACCTTATATTGCATTTTTTATTCAAAAAATAAAATAGCAAAATTTGCTATTGGAATGCGTGAAAAACGTAAAATTTAATTAGTTTAATCTAAGTTATCAAGATTATCCAAACTTATTTGATTAAAACAATCAAATTATTTTGAATTATTCAGTAAGATTAAAAAAACAAAATGAGTCTAATATATCTTACTATTTTAATTGTAATAAATTAATCTTATTAATTAAAATTTATGAGTTTAATAATATTATTACTAGCTATAAAAATAATTTTAAACTCAAATGGCTCAATAAAAATTTGCAAAATTTGTATATTCATATAATGATTTTTTTAAGTACTCATATAAACGTTATTCTCAGTCATCAGCTTTCTTTTGTGTGTATTATAAGCTCATTTTCGTCATATCCGAAAAGCTTTATAACTTTTTTTGAAAGCGAAACAATACTATTTGCGCTAAGATTTGTTTCAACATAAATATCCGTGTCTTTGATTTTTTCAGGTTCTCTTAACTCACTAGGTATTTTTGAAAAATATGGTCTTTTTCTACCTTTTAAAATAAGCACTCTTTCAAATTGTTTTCTGGTTGTTGTTAAGACGATTTCGATAATACTCATTAACAAGCTTCTCCAAGAGTTAACTTGGTATTCCTTTTTTCTTAGAGTAAAGCCTATAATGGATTTTCCAGTAAAATCTTCAACATTTTGAGTTTCAGAGTAAGTTGGCATTGTTTTTGGTATTTTTGGTATTGATTTTTCTTGACTAATTTTTCCTAAAAACTCTTCAACTATTCTGTTATCAGGTTTGTGTCCACACAATCTTTCAGTTGTTTCAGCTAAAATCTCTACAAGTCTTTTATCAGGTTCGGAAATTATTTTATCCCATGCTTTGGGAAGTGTTTCGGTTATCAAAGTTATTTTTTGCCTACTATTGTATAATTTTTCAGCATTTTCTACGGCTTTGTCAGAAATCACATTATCCTTGGATAAAAATTCCTCAAATTTTTCCACAATATCTTCACTTTTTTGGTCGAGTATTTCAATGGTATAAAATTTTCTTTGTTCCCAACTTCCTTCACGCAAAGGTAAATAAAACCACCAACTAATTCCATTAGTTAATATAGCTAATTTCACACCTTCTTTAAATGCATAATTTAGAAGTTGTTCTTGGTGTTTTTCCAAATCCTCATTGACTTTTTTCACTTCTATAAAAGCTTTAATCTTCCCATTATATCCTAAAGCGTAATCTACTTTCTGATTTCCAACTGAATATTCTGGTTGAACTTCGCTTATGTTAAAGAAATCCCATCCTAATTCTTTTAGGATCCTTAAAACTATTCCTTGTTTTGTTGCTTCTTCTCCGAACTTAAAGATATCCTTGTTCTTTTTAAATTCATTAATTAGCTTGAGCAATTCATCTTTCATATTCTTAGCTCCTTGCACATTCTAAGTATTTTACCGTTTTACTTTAGGTTCATAAATATTGTTATTAATTTTAATTATATAATATTTGTAAAGTCGAAGAAAAGTTTCAAAAAATTAATTGCTTAAAAATATTCAGTGATTTTTTGGTCTGAGGCCTTAATGTGATATAATAAACAATACGAGACAAATAGAAAATACTGACAACATCATTATCGTTTGCTACAACTAAAATTGTATAGAATTTAAATAATTATGTAAAATTTTTCTTAAGTTATTAAGGTTTCGATGCTGTTAACTAGTAGTGATGATAGAAGCTAAAGCAGTAATCATCTCACTTTCGTTATCATACAACTTGCATAGGTTCCTTATTACACAAAAGCCATTTACATAGTACCGTATGTTGCTAAATTTCTTGAAACTCCTTTTCGCTTTTACTAACATCTTAAATAACGAAAATTTCGATTCACATTCGTTGTTTTTACCTAGTCTTACTTCTCTGTGTTCAACGTTATCAAAATTTAGTTTCACTGCTATCTCGTACGCTTTTAGTCCATCGGTTATTAACTCTATTTGTGTGTTTTGTTTTCTTTGACTAAAGTATTTATCTAACAATATCTTAACTTGTGACATATCACGATATCTTGATACATGCCAAGCTACTATTAAATTCGTACCATGCTCAACTAATAGCCACACATAGTACTTTTTGTCTCGAAATACAATAACTGTTTCATCACCGTGAACTTTAAATACATTCTCAAACTCAAAAAGCGAAATAACAGAAGATAACTTGATAATCCA
>NZ_LNGG01000028.1:0-3363 GCF_011057735.1 Fervidobacterium sp. 2310opik-2
CGATCTTTTTAGTTGAGTAACATTTATTCTTAATAAATTACCATTAAGAATATTTTAGCTATTCACGACGGAATATAGATTTGAATAAATCAACGCTAACTGAAAACACTTTTGAGAATTCTGATTTGTATAGAAAAACTGTGGCAAGAAGTCCAACTAATGAAGAAAGAATTGATAGGAATAGACTTTGCGAAAATGTATGGAGCAACGCCGAGCAAATAAAACTAATCACAAGATAGTAAACCTTCCTCAAATTGTATGGAACAGGATACAACTTTTTGGAGACACTTGATTCGATGGCAAAAACAATTATAAAAGATAATCCTGTTGAAACTGCCGCCCCTTTTGCTCCAAAAATTGGAATCAACAGGAAATTTCCTATTAAATTGAATATAGCCGCTGTGCTGTTGCTAACAATAAACCAGTATGTTTTCTTCGAAAAGTCTATCCCTCTTGCAACAACAATAGCCGTAGTCATCATCACAGGATTCAAGATTAAAAATGGAGAAATTGCTGCAGCTGGCCTGTACGTTTTTGCAAGCAAAAGGAAGATAACATCTTTAAATGAAAGCAGAACAAACCCTGCAGAGAATGTTAAAAAAGCCACGTAGTCCAAAGTTCTTTTAAATATAATTTTGTTTTCAGGGTTTTTCTCATATTGTTCGTATGCAAAGGGATACCAAAGTGTTGAAAAACCACTTGTAAGTAAATTCATCGCCGAGATTATTTTGAAGGCGGCACTGTAAAGTCCAATCTCAGAAAAGTCTACGTACAAACGTAACACGACCCTATCTATCCAATTAAGGATCCACCAAAAAAGGCCGGAGAAAACAAGCGGATATCCGTATTGTACTACTTCAAAAACTAATTTTTTATCTATCTTTATCGGGAACCAATAATCTCTCTCAAAATACATTCCAATACCGAGCGCTAAAATATTCGAAAAAAGCTGTGCGTAAAGCAAAGCGTAAAAATCGCGTTTTACAAGCAGAGCATAAAGCAAAATAAAACCTATTTGACTGATTGACTGAGTTATGTCAATTGCTGAGAAAAGAATTCCTCTTCCTTTAGTTCTAACTAGGTTCATATTGAATGTTTGGAAAATTCCAGTTATTAGCGTTGCAATTAAAATAACATGAGCATTTGATACACTAGTTCCCACGAGAAAAGCGTTTATAGAGGATTTAAAAATAAAAACAACGATACTTACCAATGCACTCAAAATAATTGGTGTTATAAGACTACTCCACAAAAGGATAGTTTTTTCCTCTTCCGATTTTTGTGGGAAAAATCTAAGTAAAGCCGAAGGAGTGCCAAGAAGGCTTGCAAGTAAAATTATCGAGTAAACGGTGGAAAACATTGCGGCTTTTCCAAACTCTTCTGGATTGATTATCCAAGTAGTAATTGGTGTGATAAAGAAAGATATAAGCGCTTTGAACCAAGTACCGAGCGAGAATGAAATATATTTCTTCAAAAGATTACGTTCATTTATATTCATTAATATCCTCCTTTTTTGGATACCGGAACGGAAAGACTTAGAAATTTAAGAATTAAATTGATTTTTTTCTCATACTCTTTGTTTACTACAATTTCAAATCCACCTTTAAATGCTGTCTCTAATAAAAGCTTATAGAGTCTTGGAAGATTATTACTTAAAAGCATATTGTAAAAAATATTGACATCCTTTCCAAACAATAGAGGAGCTTCTTTGATTAATTTATCCTCAATCTCAAGTTTTACATTCGATTTTCTCCTATAAAAGTTAAGAAGAGCTTCGTAATAAATACTACTTTTGGAAGACACACCGTAATTTTTAAAAATTTTCTTGATTAAATTGTACACTTGCCTGCGATATTGCTCGTAACCAATTTCTGAATGGTGAACAACTAAGTTAGTTGGTAACTTGTGAATGTATCTAAAACCCGCGAAATGTATCTTGTAAAATTTAGATAGCTCTACAATTGTTCTAATAACTCCGTTTGATGCTACAAATTTTCCAACCTCACTTCTTGCGTAATTTTCACTGTAAACACGGTATTTGTACCATGGCTGACTTATATAACTCAATCTCAATAAGTGTATTTTTCCGTCTTTTATTTTGAACCAGTAAGGCTGGTTCCATATTATATAATTTTTTACAATATACCTAAAAAACACTTCTTTCTTTACAAAAAAGTGGTCACCTATTACATTAGCTCCATTCAAATGGATTAATTTTTTTAAAGCCTTTTCACCGAAGTCTTTGTATACTCTCAAAACCCCAGTTTCTTCGTCTTTTTCATTTATTTTTACATAATCACTGTACACACCATCCAAATTTTTTTCAAGGATTGTTGTTGCATTCCTTTTGAAAGCAAATTCATCAGTCAACAAGTCATCAGAATGAAATAAACAAACGAAATCCCCAGTTATAAACTTACTGCCATTCAATAATGCGTCAAGTTGCCCTTTATTCTCCTGTTTTATATACTTTATCCTTCCATCGTTATAAGAAAGCACAATCTTTTCTGTCTCATCGGTTGAGCCATCATTTACGATTATAAGTTCAACATCTACTTCCCGTTGACTTAAGACACTTTCTATTGACTTACCTACATACTTGGCATCATTGTAAGTTGGCATCAGAACGGATATCTTCATAACTTCACCGCCTTGTTTCTGAAATAACTTTTTCATATATTTCAACAATTTTTTTCGCATGTTCAATATATGAGTGATTCTTTACAACATATTCTCTTGCCCTTTGTCTAAGTTGAGAGAGCTCATCGTAGTTACTCTTAACATACTGTAAGGTTTCAATTATTGCATCAATATTCTTTTGCTCTATAAGGATTCCATTCTCCATATGTTTTACAACTTCTTTCATACCACCTATATTCGTGCACACAACTACTTTCCCACACGCCATTCCCTCCAACATACTCAGCGAAGTTGCTTCTTCGATATCGTCAGAGGAAACACTTGGTATTAATATCAAATCAGCCGCTTTATAATATTTGTGAATTTCTGCATTTGGTATAGCATCAAGTATGAGTGCGTTGGAGTTATCTTTGAGCATTTCCTGAATTTCAGATTTTAATGGACCTCGACCAGCAAAAACAAAGAGATAATCATTCGACTTAATTTTAGAAAAAGCACGTGCGGCATAGTCTACTCCGTTCTTTTTTACATATCTTCTTGGAACAAGTACAATAAAGGCATCTTTTGGGAGTCCGAGCTTACCTCGAAGTAAAATTTTTTCTTCATTTGTAACAGGTTTGAAGAGTTCAGTATCAACAGCGTTGTATATAACAGTAACCTTATCCTCTGGATAGCCAAATTCTTGAATCACATAATTTTTTAACCTACTGTCGACAGTTATAA
>NZ_LNGG01000029.1:0-77826 GCF_011057735.1 Fervidobacterium sp. 2310opik-2
TGAAATATTAAGTTATTGAAAGTCAAAGTGTTGACTAGGTTTTTTATTTTTCTATTTTTTCTCCTCTTGACTTATTACCGGAAATCTTATGCATGTTGAATCTTTACATTCCTCATAGTTCAGATAAAACGAAATTTTACGTTAACTCTTTGTTACATTAAGTGTACCTTTACATTCCTCATAGTTCAGATAAAACTTGAACTTGAAGCAAACAGCAAAGATTTGATGATTCCTCTTTACATTCCTCATAGTTCAGATAAAACTAGAATTTCAGAATTTGCTTGACAAGTATATAATGCCTTTACATTCCTCATAGTTCAGATAAAACATAGGAGGGTAATACAAAATAAAACGGAGGTCGATTCTTTACATTCCTCATAGTTCAGATAAAACTATTGCGCAATCAGACCAAGTTGAGCGTGTGTTATAACTTTACATTCCTCATAGTTCAGATAAAACTACAATTAATCCTAGCGTACAAGGTGAAACCATATACCTTTACATTCCTCATAGTTCAGATAAAACACGATAGACGGAAAGAATAACTGTACTTGCACCAACTTTACATTCCTCATAGTTCAGATAAAACGCTTTCGTGGTATACTATATGTGATGCATCACGAATCTTTACATTCCTCATAGTTCAGATAAAACCGAAATTATGGTAACAGTAAACGGTGTAAACAAAAACTTTACATTCCTCATAGTTCAGATAAAACTATATAAAGATACTTCAAAAATCAACAGACCGTTGCGACTTTACATTCCTCATAGTTCAGATAAAACTTGAGAAGTTCGAAGGCTTTACTAAGTTACTTCAACTTTACATTCCTCATAGTTCAGATAAAACAATGAGTTCCTTATCCATACCTAATACCTCCTTTAATCTTTACATTCCTCATAGTTCAGATAAAACTGGTAACATGTTAATGTTTGTTTCATCTAGTATGAACTTTACATTCCTCATAGTTCAGATAAAACTGGAGCATCTCATTGGCATCTACCAACAGTATCTCGACTTTACATTCCTCATAGTTCAGATAAAACTTTGAACTCCTGAACTGCATACTTGAAGCCAATATCTCTTTACATTCCTCATAGTTCAGATAAAACTACGTTGGAGACAGTTTCGAACTGTTTTCAGCGGACTTTACATTCCTCATAGTTCAGATAAAACTCATGATGACGAAATCGCGGAAGAGCAACGAGTATTCTTTACATTCCTCATAGTTCAGATAAAACTTGACGAGGCTCTGTGCCACGGTTTAAATAGAAACACACTTTACATTCCTCATAGTTCAGATAAAACTTGGATGTGTGTTTAACATTTGCTCGAAAAGTTCAACTTTACATTCCTCATAGTTCAGATAAAACCAATATATCACGTTTTCAATCGTACATTTTACATCTCTTTACATTCCTCATAGTTCAGATAAAACAAGAACTCAAACAAGACTTAACCAAGACTCTTGCAACTTTACATTCCTCATAGTTCAGATAAAACTTTTCAGCCTTTTTTGACACAATAAGCCCGAAAAATTCCTTTACATTCCTCATAGTTCAGATAAAACTGGAGGTGTTTGGTATGAGAATTAGTGAACTTAAAACTTTACATTCCTCATAGTTCAGATAAAACATACAAATACCACGTCTGGTAATTTATTATCTGTTTACTTTACATTCCTCATAGTTCAGATAAAACGAGAAGTACGAAACGAGTGTTTCGTGCTTGAAACCGTCTTTACATTCCTCATAGTTCAGATAAAACTGAAGCTTCAACGGTTACAGGAACAGTCTGACCAGTCTTTACATTCCTCATAGTTCAGATAAAACCCACATCAGTAAAAGAGAAAAAGTTTAGAGGATATTTATAATTAAAGTTAATTTTAAAATTGCTTAAAAAGAATATATTTTGCAGCAAAGTATTGATTTAGATTTAGTATTTTTTTGATGAATAATTTATTTTTCTAGATTTTATCAATATTTTACTGTTGCATAGTCTAAAATGAGGTTCGCTGCAAAATTGATTATATTGTTATAATTACAATATTATGGAGTCATAATTCTTTTCTTGCCCCAATATTTTCTTGTTGCAAGCATTTTTAAATTCAATCTCATAAAAATATATTGAATCCTCGTCTTTTTCTATTACTGAGAGCAGTTCTCGTTTACATTTTTCTAACTTTCCAAATGTGATTTCACCTTCGAAAACAGAGTTTTGTACCCAGATAAAGTATTTTTTCAATATCTTTCTTACCTTGTTTACTCTTTTTTCATTAACATCGTAAGTAACTATCAAAAATATACTTAACCACTCCTTTGAAAAAATATCTTTATGAATTATTTTAAAAAAGTATTTGTCAAGTTTCACTCATCTTCAGCAAATTTACCACCATGCTTTGAGTGGAGAATAAACTTGATCGCCTATAAAATGTTTTATCAGTTTATAACATTCAAGTTTTATAAATCCCTTGTATGAAACATTTCTGTTTAGTTGTCTGTGACGAACCGTAGTCTCGAGCTTTTTTTCAAATTCTTTCAGGAATATCTTTTTTCCCTCTTGGTTTAAATAACAATAATTCAAATCTTCATCAAAGTGTTCAAGACTAAGCTGACGATTATTGAGAAGTTTGAATATTACAGTATCAACAACTAATGGTTTGAAAATTTCAGATATATCAAGACTTAGCGAAAATCTTTTTTCACTTGGTTCATGCAAAAAACTTATTGTTGGATCAAGTTGAGTTTGGTAAATTTGAGACAAGGTATGACTGTAAATTAAACTATTTCCAAATGAAATCAAAGCGTTTATAGGATTTGTTGGTGGCCTTTTTTCTCTTTTTTTCATTGTGAAATCCTCTGGCAAAAACTGATTAAAAGATTGATAATACATATTTCGTATTCTCCCCTCAAGTCCCATTAATTCTGTAATACTTGATATATTCAATCTACTATTTTCCCACTCATCTTCAATTGAACTCAGAAAATCTTTAGCTTCTTTCCTTTCCCTCAAATTTCGCATTATGTGGTACACTGCCGATTCAACGAAGCAATAAGCCAAAAATAGCCTTTTTTCTGTATCAATATAATGAAGAACTTGTTTTATAACAACATCTCCGGATACGTTTTTCTTGCGCGGTAAGAAACTTCCAGTATAAAAGCCATAGTAGTTATAAAAATGAAGGACAATACCGTACTGAGAAATGTAATTTAGAGCTTTAGTATTCAAGTCTACTTCTCCAAAGATGTGAATTTGTTCAACATTTTCAATATCAATAGACCTTTTCTCTTTTTCTGTTTCAAAGTATAAGGTGTTTTCATGTCTTTTTATTCTTCCATTAGAGGTAAGATATAAGCTTTTTGGCATATCATTTACCCCCAGCAAAACTCATAATATGCACATGATTTGCAAATTTTCTGCTTTTTTGCAGGTGGTGGTGTGGTCCTTGCTGTAATTTCTTCTATCTCTTTTAAAGCCTTTTTTATCTTTTCTTCATACTCAGCCGTCAGTTCCAAGACTTCTTTTCTTTTTTCTTTTGGATAATTAATTATTCCATGCTTTTTAATACCCTTTTGCTTGAGGTAATAAAGATAGTAAATAACCTGCATTATATCAGCTTCTTTCATTTTACTGCTGTATTTTACCTCTCTAACGTTACCATCTGACAGAATGTCAATCATTATAAGATTATCAATTAAAACATCCCTTTTTGTTTCTTTTGGATACGAGTATTCATGCAGTACTTTACCTAAAAGCACTTTATCAGATGTATTCTCAAAAGTGATGTTCTTACTAAATAACCAAAGTTTTCTTTTACATACATAGAGATAGTTTATTTTTATACCCTGGAATCTTAAATCCAAAATACTTTGAATATCTTCCATTTCGTTTTCACTCGCTTTTTTACCATATATCGGACTGTTCCAATGTTTTTGGTGGTATTAAACCTAATTCGTTATCATATTCACAATCAAGAATATAAATTCCTGAATCCTTATCGTAAATTCTTACTCCGCCATTAGTAAAAAAGTATGCTGGTACAGTAACTGTATATTTTCTTATAGAGAAAATTAATTTTAACTTTTCGGTTGATTTTAAAGACCTCGTTTTTATTTTTTTCAATGTCTCATTTATTTCTTCAAAATTTCTATCAAATATTTCTTTTGGTATTCCAGAAATCGTGACAATATCCCTAAAAATTTTTTGTGCTTCTATCTTTCTATCAGCTCTGTATCCAAGTTTTAGAAGTTCGTATGCTTTATTGAAATTGTTTATAAATCTGGTTTTTTCAAGTGCATTAACATTGTATGCATACTCATTCAGCCTTTTCTTGTCATACTCTGTAATTTTATTTCCATGAAAATCTTTCAAGAACTCTTCTGTCCTATCGACAATATCTTTCTGATAAATTTTTCCAACTCCGCTTGGATCCTTAGTTAGAATGATAATATTTGGATATAAATCGTTATACGTTCTTTTTCTGTATATCCTTCCCATTCTTTGAAGTAATGAATCTGCCGATGCTAGTTCAGTAAATAAGATATCATAGTCTATATCAAGTGAAGCTTCTACAAGTTGAGTTGAGATGACAATGCCGTTTTTCCTCTGATTTGACATAATGATTTGTTCTTTTTGCCTTTTTTGTCCTTCTAAAAACCTTGAATGTAAAAGCTCAACAGGAATTTCTTCAGAATTTTTTAGGCTTTCTTTTATAGCTTGGTAAACCTCTTGAGCTCTTTTCACAGTATTGCATATGACAAGCACATTTTTTCTCTTTCCATTTTCAATTACCTCATCTATGCAATCTAAAATTGTAAGTTCTTTGATAGAAACAATGTGAGAATACATTTTCTTCAAATCTTCATCTGAATATGCTTGGACATACTCAGCATACTTTCCAATGTATTTTAAAATAATCGGATTAATTGTCGCACTCATTAAACAAAATTTACCATTTAAGTTTATTATTTCTTCTAAGGTCTTTATTATAATTGCTAAAGATTCTGGGGAATAACTTTGTGGCTCATCTATTATGATTTTTGAGTACAAAAACAATGAATAAATTTTTTCAAATCCTGGCCATTTCAAAGCTGATGTAAAAATTTGGTCTCCTGTTGTTACAATTACCGGGAGACTTAAATTTTTAGCAAGATCGATATTGTCAAACAAAGTTTCCAACTCTTGATTTTCGTGCTCTGAATTCATGTATTTTTCAATTAAATACATTGTGCTATCAGAATGTAAAATTCCAACTTTATCTTCTCCAAAGACCTTTGCCAATCTTTCATACATCGCATTAATTGAGACACGGATCGGAAGAGTATAAATGAGCTTACTTTTGGATGCCCAGTTTAAACCAAACTCTGTTTTTCCACTGCCAGTTGGTGCAAACAAAATCACGTTTTTTCCAGAAAGCTCAATAGCTTTTTTTTGAAAATCTTTAAAACCAGCGAATTTTCCTTTATTTTTTAAGTAAAACTCAACCTTTTTTGGGAAATTTTGAATTTTTATTTCCTCTGCAATAATTCCTGCGGAACTTGAGTGATCAAGCCTATGCAAAAAACCTTTTAAAAGAATTCTAAAAATTACGTTTTTGTCTGAAAAGTCATACTGTTCTTTGAACATAGATTCTCTCAACTTAGTAATTAACCTATAAAAATATTTTGAATTTTCAAGTATTTTATCCTTATCAGGAGCTGAAGGAAGTAAATTGAACAAAGGGTTCAAACTTTCATTTTCTAAATATTTTGCCACATCGTCATTTATATATTTCTCAAAGTATTTACAATCAAAATCAAAACTCCTATCATGTGAAAATGCAATTGTAAAAAGTAAATTTTCAAAATCCTGAGAATTAATATTCCCCTTTTCAATTTCATCTTCTAAATCGACAAAAGCTATAGATATAAAATTATGAGGTACCTCCCTAGACAAATTATTAATCTGAGGCACCTCATTAATTTTTGCCTTGTCCCTTATTTTTTGCTGAAATTTCGAATTTGCTTTACCTAGATCATGATATATTATTGCCAATCTTAGAAGATACTCAAACTTATTACAATCTATTTGAAGTTTTTTGCATCCTTCTTCTATATCTTCTCTATATTCTTCAAACAGTTTATCCATGTTATTTAGTAAGTCCATTGTGTGTTGGTATATTGTTTGATATTCAATTTGATTATCCTTTTTAAATCTTTTTGCATAAAGTTCTATGGTTTTATAACTATCAATTTTCATACTCCTCATCGCCTATTAAGTCTATTATTATATTTTCATCATCTACCATTACTTCTTGGTCAATCATTGCTAAAGGATTTAATTGTTCCAATGTTTCAATAAAAACTACATCTTTTTTTTCAGTAAATACTCTCAAACCATTCTTGATCTCATATTTGTGGTTAAGCCTAAACCTAATTCCATCAATCATAAACTTTTCGGCAGTTGAATTTTTTAAATACATTCCTATTTCCGGTAGTTCCCCTTTTATATAATTTCTATAATTTACTTTTCTGGGTTCAAAAAACTTTACTTCATCTATTCTCATCAAATCTTCTTTACGTCCTAATCCCCAATAAGAGTTATATATATTCTCATATATTTGATCTAAAGTATCTTTTTCGGCGTTTACATGAATACATAACTCCACATCAACAAAGTTTGTTACGTATATAATGCCATTTACCACCCTTGCAGATATTTCGCTTACGACGGGAGCATTATCTTTTTCTCCTCTTAGTCTATCAAACTTTATTATCTTTTGAATATCATAAACGACGGAATTAAATTTTCCACATATGGATACAGCCATTTTATAATATTTTCCATCTTTTGCACCTAAGATGTTGTGAAGCCATCCTTTTAAGGTAGATGGTGGAGGAAGGGGATAAGAATCCACTATCCCGTATGAAAATGGTTTTCTAAAATTTGCAAAAGGTTGATAAATCTTGATTTTTAAAAGTTCATGCACCATCTTTAAACTATCCCTTCTTCATAATATTTTTTTGCTCTTTCCTTCAAATTTTTGAAGAAGTTGTCAATTGTACCACTTGAATTTGGCAAAATATTTTTAAGCTCTTCCTCGTTTGCAAAAAATCCTTCTAATATTCCTATTAGAGTATAATCAAAGACTTTCTTTCCGTTTGGTAGTGTCAATTCACACGTACTTTTAATAAGCCTTGGATCAATTGTGTAGGCAAAATCTTTCCTTATAAGTTTTATTCTATTTAAGAAAAATGGATTTTTTATTGGATAAAGGCCACCAATTACAAAAATTGGACTTAGATTTTCTCTTCTTCCCTTAATTTCTCTGCTTAAGAATTTTATTGCGTCAAATAAACTATAAAGCCTTTTGAGTTTTTCTTCAACGGATATTTCAATTATATTTCCTTTTTCATCGAAATCTTTGCCCAGTCTATCCAAGTCAATTGCCACGGTGTAAGTGTACAAAGATTTGTGTTGTTCAAGTTGATATGGATTTGGATTAGTATTTGCTCTTTTTGCTAAATTTAAGTTTGTAGCGAACTCAATATCATTTTTGTACTCTTCTAAAGATACAGCCGGAGTAATTTTTACAACCGCTGTTCGAGTCTGAGCGTTTTGTCCTTGTCCTGAAGTTTTCATATAGCCAAACAAGTCTATCTCAGGATATTCCAAAATTGTTGCTTCTTTGCTAAATTGAACTACCTGCTCATCCCCTGTTACCGGAGTTTCTTTTATACCAATGTTTTCTATCATAAATTTGTACTTTTCATATCTTAAGGCTTGTCTTGACATATAGGTGTATACTTTATTTTCTCTTGTAAGTTTTTTTAGTTCGGAAATATTTCCTAAGCTCTCTCCATAGTTTAAGCTCATTCCTTCAAATATGACAGTGATTGTAATTCCCGCATTTTTATTCATTGTCATCAACCTCCTCATTGTTTTTTATTTCTTCATCTTTTTTGCTCCCAAGCAATCCATTTACAAAACTGTATCCTAATGCATAGAAATTATCCCTATCGTTCATTCCCAAAACAAATAAAGCGGGTATTTCCATGCTGTAGCTCATATAGGTTCTAATAATTAGATTCATAAATGTATTTACGTCACCAACCCTAAGTGCTGAAAGCAATCTGTAAGCAAGAGAAGGTATTTTGTTTTCAGCCTTTGAAACTAAGAATTTTTCCTTTAGTTCTTGACCAAAGAAATACATTGCCCACAAATTCTTTTCATCCATTGATTCTTCACCTCTCTTTATATTTTTTATATATTTATAAATAAGCATGTTGTACATTTGAAGCCTGTAAGGCGAAAGGTTCGTTTTTATTTTGGAATTCGGTTTTAGAGAACCTAAAAATTGTTCTTCTAAGAATGTCAAGAACTGAAAACTTAGCGTGTTATTTATAAATTCTTGCATAAACTCACTGAAAGGATAAATACTATTATCTTTAAAACTTATAAATGTACCAGTAATTTTTTCAAAAAGACCAAAATTCGAATTTATGAATTCTGCTTTTTGTTTTGTTATATTAAGACCATAAAGTTGTGGCACATCAGAAGATGTTAGGTCTATTTCGATAAACATAATATTAGTTAACCTAAACTTACTTTCTTCTCTAAATTTCAATAATAAGTAATCATTGACAAAATTCAAAATTTCTTTTTCTTTTAATATGTTTTTCTCTTTTGACATCATTTCCATAAATAGTTTATTTGTTTTATAAAGATCCAAAACAGAAGCATTTTTATCTACAAAATAAAATTTTTTTGTTTTTCCCATTCTGAATTCGGTTAATCCTGCAAATATGCAAAAGTATATTAACTCACAAATTTCACAAATAGGTAGCTGCGATTTGAAATTCCAGAAAAAGTTTTTGTTATCCTTATTAGCTCCTAGAAAGCTTACAATTCCAGTATCTAACAAAGCATCCTTTTTAGCAGGTCTTGAACCACAAAAGATACATTTATGATTTTTGTCTTGTAAGTTTTTTTGGTTAACTATTGGCTTTTCAAAATCTTCAAAGAATTTATTTTTTAAATTCCCTTTAAAGTTCTTATTTAGGAAACTTTTTTCACCACATATTGAACTTATATTTTTAAGGTAAGTTTTAGCATCCTCCTCAATTAAATCCTGTTTGTTTTCAATCAATAAATTGGTTACTTTATGAACATATTGTTCGGCATCAACTTTATTAAAATCTTTAAGCAAGGTTATATTATTGCTGTCTATCAATTGTTTTAACTTAGAAAATTTTTCTACTCTCTTTTTGAAATCACTTACTTCTTTTTTTAAGTTTTTATCAAGTTCCTTTTCTTTCAATTTTTCCAGTATTTTGTTACCCAAATCAATCAATTCATCTGTTCGTGGGTATCTTTGGGAAGCCTTTTTAAAAAACTTATCAGAAAATCCATTTAAACTACTTCTGTCAAATTCTATATAATTTGGTCCGATTGTGATGATGTCTTGGGAGTTTATATCTTCACCATCTAACATAATATCGATAAATCCAATAATCCCAGCATTGTAAGCCCAATCACCTAAATATACCCTCTCCTTCATAATTAAGCATTCCCCTTTACTATTTTTGTTATTTTCCCAATTCTATAAATCCAAAACCCTGCCCACGCCTAAGCCCAATTCCATTCAAATATAATTCTTTCAAATCTTCAGGATCCCCTGATAATTCAAACAAGCCAGAAAAACCAGTTAGATACATATAATCTTTCTTTGTTTTTTCAACAAAATCAGAAATTCTGTGCTTTACAACTGTTTTTTTTACATTTATTGGTTTGAAAGTAAGTTTCCTTTGCAAGCCCTTATTTTGTCCACGCAAAATTCGGATGTTTCTTATCTCAAAATCAACAAATTCATTAAAAAATTCTTCAAACCTTTCATCAAAAGGTAAAACTGGAATTTTCTCGTTCCCATCTTTTCTCTCAATCAAGATAGGTGAAAAAGTTTTAAACCTCATAGTTGTATCAAAACTCTCTGGTTCCCTCATTAAATATGATCTTTTTAGCTTAATCTTGTGCACTTCTGTTAAATTATATGGATAAAGTTGATTATTAATTAAGCCATTATACATATTGATAAAGAATTCGTAATCAGATGTGGACAAATTCAAAGATATATCACCTTTAAACAGTACAGAGTTATTAGTAATATTCATATTAGAAAAATTAACTGCAAATACAAATGGTTTTTGCCACTTGTTTTTCTTGTCTCCCCACCAATAAAGGTTCTTAAAGTATTCTTGATTATACTTTGATAAGGCTTCTTTCATAAGCCTCATAAATAGTGTTCGATAATAAATAGGTAGTTCAAAAATTTCTTCTTTAGGACTTATTATTTGAAATATAAATTTTGCTCTCAAGTAAATTCCTCCCCCCGAATTTCTTTCCAAAGTTTTATGTTTATATTTTCATTTGTAAATAAAAGCAATAAACCAATACAAAAATCTCATTTTCAGCCCTGAAAAACGCAAACATTTTAAATCGCCTTTTACCAAATTGAAAACCAGTATCGTGGATAAATTTAGAGTAGTTCTCATCACTGAGAAGGTTTAGAATTGCGGCTTGGAGTATGTGGTTGTAATGGATGGGAAGGGTAAGTGGTTTATCAAGTTTTAATGTTAGAATCCCCCTCAAGATATCACCCCGGTTCAAAATTCATTTTTATTATACCACGTTGTTGTAAATATAATGTTAATTTTTTATTATTTTTTTGTATAAATTACGCACGTTCAAGTATAATAAAAGGCTTAAGTATTGTTTTTTCGTTGCTTGAATTTGTAAATTTCTTGCAAATTGATAAAAATATATCAATATTCTGTTTTTGTTTCTTTTAATCATTTAAAAGATATGGAGAATACAAATATTCTAAATGTTAAAAAATGGGGTTTACAAAGGAAGTAAAGTGTGGTAAAATATTGCCACAAAAAGGGGGGATTTTTTAAGCCGTTTATTTAAGCCCTTTATTACACGCAGTTTCCACGCTCATGGTCAACCATCGCACATATTAATCCCTCAACACACTCTCCAGTCTTGTTAACTAATCTCTTTATACCCACTTAATTTAAAAATTATTAGCCAATTAAATCTATTACCTTAATTATCTTAGGATACTTTTAATGAGTATCCCTTGGAGTTCGCGACGCTATTTTAAGTATTTCAAGTAGCGTTATTTTAGTTTGCGCTTTTGTTTTTTCATACTTATTATGCCCTTCGACAAAGCATTTCATGCCTTTATATATTTCACTTCTCGAATAGTTTTATAATCTTCAAGGTGGTGATAGGTATTATTATTAGCAAAGAGTATCTTGTTAGTTTAATAGCAAGTAGTATTGCAAGAACTGTGAAAGAGAATAAATCAGGACTTGAAGAGGCTATTAATAATACTGTTAGTATTATAGAGAAAATATATGGATACCGTTTAGGATCAGACCCATCGGTTTTAGACTTATTACTTAGTATAGTTCATGGGGCTTTAAGTTCATTAGCTTTTGATGGGGTAATTTGTTATGAGAAATATGATATGCCAGAATTCGCTATGAGCGGAAAACCGATGGAGCTAATAGTAAAGAAATATGGAAGTTTGATTGAAGAAATAAGGACACGTATTTTAGGTATTGAAAACAACAAATCTTATCTGCCATTTGAGATTATTAAAGATGTCGTTAGTATCAAACCTAGCGTGAGCAATGAGAAGTATTTTACCCCCGCTTTTGACCTTCTGACAGATGTGGTTATAATGAGTGGTTTGGCAAGTGATATGAATTCATTTGAGGTAAGGAGCAGATACTTTTACGTTTTGGCTACCACGGAAAGTATTGATAAAGTATCATCGGACACTTTTGATTACGAGATTTATTGTGTCACTGGTCCGTATACGTTTTTGATTAATAATGTGTTTTATTTAATTGCTTCTGGTAAGTATAAATACATATATCTTGTTTCTAATGAAAAGCATTACGATAAAGTGAAAGATACTGTTCCCAACGATTTGTACACAAGAATTTTAAATGTGACTTCAGAATGGGATGAGTACGCAGATAGAATTCTCACAAACCTCATTTCGAAGAAACTTCTAATCTACGAGCCTCAATTCGCGACTTTAAGGTTGTATGCCGTCAATCGCGGGATTGATTTTTATTACATAAGAACGCCACATCATTTTAATAAGTTTATTAGGAAGATGGGAAAGAAAAACAGAGAATTGCTTGAGTTGGTTAAGCCATATAACCAGACTGATATAGAAGATCAGTATGTATTTCTTAAGAGATTGAAAGAAATGGACATGATTCAGTTATTTACATCACTTGACAAAAAGTACGCAATTGTTGAATTTGCGAAAAGAACTTACAAAAAAAGCAAACTTGATATCCTCGATAGGGTAACTGATGATAAATTGCCTACAGGATTGTTGTCCGCTATTTCTCATGCGTATCTAATAGACCACGATTTTGTAAGAGATTTAGGAACTGAGTTGAATTTAACACATAAGCCTATTGTTGTATTCAATCCCAAGTAAAGTACTTTATTCTCTTCATTTCCACCATTTTCAATAAACAATTTGCCCTCTGAATATTGCCTGCGCCTTTCAACAGGACTTTTAAAGTACTTTGCCCATATTTTTAGGTAAATTAAACAATATTAAATAATATGGGGAGGTATGTTGCTTATGGCAACAACAAGCGAATTATTTGAAATACTACCAGCGATAATGTCTGCTGGTGAAGTTCCAATGCTTGTAGGTCATGCTGGAGTGGGTAAGACGGAGGTAATAAGGTCGATTGGGAGAAAGTACAATAGGGAAGTAATAGTCTTATCTTTATCTCAAATGGAACCTGGTGATTTAATTGGTATGCCAACAAGAGACGGTGATAAAACGATCTGGTTAAGACCAGAATGGTGGCCGAAAGACGGAAATACCATTTTGTTCTTGGATGAGATTAATAGGTCGCATGAGACTGTCAGAGCGGCTATTATGCAACTTTTATTAGATAGAAGATTGAATACTCATGTTTTACCAGAAGGCACATGGCTTGCCGCAGCGATGAATCCGGAAACAGACAAATACGAAGTGAATGTGACTATTGACCAAGCGTATATCGACAGGTTTGTTTGGTTTAAAGTAGTTAACAAGTTTGATGATTGGGAGATGTACGCGCTTAATAATGTAAGCGGCAAGGGTGAGATGTATATTAGAGCGCTTGAGAGTGTTTACAAACTTGACTCTTCAGTCTTTCAAATGCCTTCAGATTTTAACCTTCCAGAGATAGTGCCAACTCCGAGAGCCCATATGAGAGCGGCTAAATTGTTCCAATGTATTGATGAGCGAATCATGGATAAATATGGTTTTGAAATCTTGAAAGGCATAATAGGTAAGAAATATGCGAATTTATTATTAAAACAATTGAGGATGTTTAATAATCCATCTTTGTCTGTAGAAGACCTGCTGAGCTATAACCAAAATAAGATTAAGTCGGTCACGCCACAGATGAGAATGAACACGGCCCAGCAGTTGGTTAATTATATCATAGATAACAATTTGACTGATGAGCAATGTTTCAATCCCTAATAGGTATGCTAAAAGCATTATATCATAGATAACAATTTGACTGATGAGCAATGTTTCAATCCCTAATAGGTATGCTAAAAGCTGTAAAGGTTTTGGCATACGTGACCAGCGTCAAGTAAAATTGCTTTGTGTGAGGCTGGACCGTAACGCCATTCTGTTCTGTATGGTATGGCTGTCCATATGAATACCGCGCTTGCTGTTCCAACGAATGTTTGGTCAAGCGCGGCTCTGATTATTCTTTCTCTAAGGTGCGGTTCTTTTTTGTGGAGCACAAGTTTGTGTTCAATGGGTAAGTATCTGTAAATTGCTTCTTCAAGTCCTTGTACGTTTATAGCATATATGTACGTTTCAAATGGATGTCTGCATCCTGCAGAAGGTACCGTTCTAAATGCCACTTTTGGCGTTATATTTCTTATCCCTTGTGTTGCCCAAAGAAGATAAGCCAATTCTTCGATTGTCAGTGGTTCGTTTGTGTATTTTCTATGGCTCATTCTATTTTCTATCGCTTCAGAGACTGTTTTCGTTCCAAGGTGTTTGACTGTTGGAAGGTCGATTAGAATGCTCCCTTCTTCAACAGGTTTTTCAAAAGGTGGCATTGACATACCTTTTTTCTGGTCACTTGTGAATTTTTCTAATTCTTCCCAATTTGATTTTAAAAATTTTCTCCCTTCTTCGAATTTGCTCATATTAACCCATCCCCCTTCAGGGTTTTGGAGTTCACATTAAAATCTTGGATTCACTCCGAATTTTTCTTTGATTTGTTTTTTGATGTCTTCGATTGCCATATCTACTTCTTCGTCACTGAGTGTGCGTTCTGGATGTCTGAATTTTGCGTATATGGTCACACTGTAATGTCCTTCACCAACTTGTCTGTAAATATCGTCGATACCGACTTCCTCAACGAGTGGGTTTGATTTGTATATTTCAAGAATTCCAGCGATTTCCTGTCCAATTGGTATGAGGTATGAAACATCTCTTCTTATGTATGGGAATTGTGGTATGGCTTTGTATGTTTTTTGAGTTTTTGCCGATTCGTAGAGTCTCTCAAGGTATATCTCAGCAACGTATATTTCGTCTTTTACATCGTAGAGTTTGTCAGCTATTTCTGGCTCAAGCATGCCTAAGAATCCTATATCTTTTCCATGGGATTTTATCAATGCGCATCTTGTTGGTATAAAGCCTTTCTTTGAGTATTTTTCAAATTGTGCTTCAACGCCAAATCTTAATAAGATTTCGTCGATAACACCTTTAAATGTATAGAAAGATATATTTCTTTTGTCGGTGTAATCATTTACAGATTCCCTGCCGGTGGCTACGAAAGCGAGTGCTTCTTCTTCAAATGGTTTTCCATCTTTTACGTTAAATATTTTACCTACTTCGAATAGTCTAACGTCTTTTATCTGTCTTTTGTAATTGTATGAAAGCGATTCGAGTAAACCATAGAGGATACTCGGTCTCATTGTGTCGAAATCGGATATTATCGGGTTACTTACAGGGAGTCCTTTTCCATTGATTTCGAATTTTTCTATGAGTTTACTTGATGTGAATGAAAGTGTGTTTGCTTCGTTGAAACCGAAGCTTGTTAAAAGTTGTTTTAGTTCGTATCTGAGTTTTTGGATTTGGCTTCTGCCTTTTTCAATAGCAAGCATCCTTGGTGGTTCGGCATGCATGTTGTCGTATCCGTGTATTCTCCCAACTTCTTCCATTATATCTTCTGGGATAGATACGTCAAAATATCTGAATGATGGTACGTAAACTTGGTATCCTTCTTTTTCTTCTTCTATTTCAAACCCCAGCGGTTCGATGTATTCTCCAATGTGTTTAACTTCTATTCCAAGTACTTTCTTTGGGAAGTGCTTTGGAACGAAGATGACTTTTTGTTGGAGTTTCTTTTTCCATACGTCAACGATTTCAGCTGATGGTTCTCCATCAGCGAGTTTTTGGATTAATTCTGAGAGTCTTTCTATTACGTAAAGTGCATCGTCGAAGTCTACGCCTCTTTCAAATCTGTACGATGAATCAGAGGAGACACCTAATTTTCTCGAAGCTCTTCTGATACGTACTGGGTCGAACATTGCAACTTCAAGGAGGACATCTGTTGTTGTTTCCGATATACCAGATTCTTCTCCTCCCATTATTCCACCAAGCGCGAGTAATTTTTCACCATCGGTTATGAGTACTTCACCACCGGAAAATTCGTATGTTTTACCATCTAATAGAAGCATTTTTTCGCCAGGGTTGGCGTCTCTTACCACTATTTTTCCCGCTAATTTCGATAGGTCAAATGCGTGTACAGGGTGTCCTGTTTCAAGCATCACGTAATTTGTTATATCAACGATGTTGTTAATTGGTCTTAAGCCTGAAGCGATTAATCTTTTTTGTAGCCACATGGGGCTTAGCTTTACTTTAACGTTGTTTATTACCCTTGCGGTGTATCTCCAGCATCCGTCAGTGTTTATTTCTATATCGACTTTATTATTACCGGAGGCTTTTACGCTTGGAATTGGAAATCTTGGCGTTCTCTTAAAACCTGCCGATAGTTCCCTTGTTACACCGAAATAAGAAAGGCAGTCTGGTCTGTTTGGTGTAATTTCCATTTCGAAGTACCAATCTGATAAGCCAAGGATTTTAATAACGTCTTCGCCAAGTGGTAATTCTTCATCCGTTGTGTATACATGCTCGCTTTTTTCTTCAAGTCCGAGTTCTTCTAACGAGCAAAGCATTCCTTCGGAGAATATTCCACGCATTTCTCTTTTTTGTATCTCAACGCCGTTTGCAAGTTTTGCGCCCTCGAGTGCTACGTAAACGTATTTCCCTGCTTGTACGGATACATCAGCCGTTAAGATTGTCCTGTATTCACTGCCTATATTAACTGTGCATACGACGAGTTTTTCCGCGTTTGGATGTTTTTCAACTTTTTCAATTTTTCCAACAACGATTGGACCGCTTATCGGAAATACTGGTCCATTTTCGTCGATATCGAACCCAAGTTTTGGGAGTTTCTCAAGTACTTCTTCGCGTGAAACATCGATATATTCATTCAACCATTCTAATGAAATTCTCACCCTAAGACACCTCCATTAATAATTCAAATAGTTTATTGATAAATCCATATTTTCCATATAATTGTTATTGCTATTCCAAATAATGGGCTGAGCCACCAAGTGTGAGAAAATCTTTTTACTTTCCAAAGTCTGTACAGGAATCCAAGCACTAAAGAAAGAAATGCGAAAAGATAATTATTTGCCAAGAAGAATACGAAGAATGCCAAACGTTCGGATATACCGTCTAAATCGTTGTATTGTGGATCGTTTGGATAAAAGTTTCTGAAAAAGTAAGTTACAGCCATCGTTACTACTGCCATTCCAAGAAGGTATATAGCGAATTCTTTTGATATGTATGAATAAACAAATAAATCTGCAACAAGATAATTTAGAATCAGTGCAATTACAAGTTCAGATAATTCCAGCATGTGTATGTAATTTACATTTTTTATTTTTGTTCTTAAAATATCTCCTGAGACATGAATAATAGCCATAATGGAAAGTACTATGATTCCTCGAGTAGATTTCAACAGAGTGTCAAATGTGAATGCGAGTAATGCAAATAACGACCAGATGATGTGTTCAATGAGTTTGTAACCTTTGTAGGTCCTTATCTTTGTGTTGTCGGTGAAACCGTGGTCTGCGACAAAATGTGCTAGGAATAGATGTAGCATTTTTAAACCTCCCTGTTCGTCTTTTAGATTTGTATTGGACTATCTAATTATCATCCAATCTTGTATAACAATACTCCTTCGCTTGTCATAATATACAATTTATCTTCCCACACGCTTGCATCGTATACGACTCCTGGTACATTTTCAACAAATCTATCGATTTTTTTGGCTTCAAAGTCGATGAGTGTAATAAAGTTGTCTCCAACAGCGACAATATATTTTCCGGATTTGTAAAGCTTAAGATTTCCAACCCATCCTTCGCCGGTGTAGGCGTAATTCCCCGCTCTGTTGAATACAAGCAAGCCATATGCGCGTGTGGTTGCTATAACGTAATCGTCAACAACTATAGCGTATGTCATGTCGTAGCTTTTGTAAAGCCCAACGGGAGCGGTGTATTTTATTCCGTAATAGTATCGGTATATTTCTCGGTTGGTCATGAGTATTATTTCATTACCGTCATATATGACTTTGCCGTACACACCGCGTAAAGTTATTATCAAATTACCCGTTTCGTCAACAAAATCAATTTTTTCGTTTGGTCTTGGTTTTGCGAATATTGCGAAGTCTTTTGTTGCTAAAGAATCATCTGCTGATGTTGAATTGTAACTAATTGTATCCGCGAGTTTTCTGTAGAATATTTTCGTTTGAGTCATGTAGCTTATACCGTCGATTGTTTCTTTCAATCTTAAGATACTTTCATCCCATACTTTTGTTCCAGAGACGTATAATCCTTTCTCATCGGCTGTGTATATAATACCACCGTAAACTGCTATTTGATTGCCTGTAAATGGGAGTGTTTGGATGAATTTTATGTAAGGATTATCGGTAATTTTCCACTCATCAATTTGGAATTGTTGAACTTGCTCAGCTGAGAGGAATCTCTCAAAGACTTTCTCTTTATCGCTCGTCACTTTTTCTGAGAATGTATCGTCTTTGTAAGATGGTAGTTCCGGTAACTTATATTCAAAAAATTGTTTCAATTCTTGTATGAATTCATCACTTACATAGAAATTATTCCAACTACCATTAAATATTTTCAATGTCATGTAAGGCATTCTTGCGGAATTTTTTGAGACAACACCATCACCGAGGTTCAATACTAATTCGGGATAAAGTCTTTCTAAAAGGCTCGAAGTTACATCGATGGACATTGGTGGAGTGTTTCCCATGTACGCGGTTGTTTCTATATCTGTTCTGTATGGTAAATATCTCATTGATTTTAAAAACTCGGAATTTGGTATTAAATCAGAATAATAAATATTGACACCTTCTATGTAAGATTTTAAATAACTTTGCATAGAAGCGATAATTGATTGTGGGATGTTGTAAAGCGTCTCAGCTGCGGATGGTTTCGCTGGGTATATAGAAACAGCTAGCCTTGGGTCTGCTATGTTTGTTCCATAAAATGGCGTTGAAATGTAAGCGACCTTGCGTACATTTTTTATTTCTGGGTGCTTTGAGAGGCAGTAGTAAACAATTAACCCACCGATTTCGTGAGCAAGTATGTCGAATTGGATATTAGAATACTTTTTTAGTTGTTCTGCTAATCTTTCCGCTTCGAATATAATTGCACTTGGTAGTGGATTGGCATTTTTAAAAGAATTAAATAGTGTTGTGTAGTTGTACGATCTAACTTCGTTCAATGGGTATTTGTAAATTAATATGGACCTGTTTTTGAAAACACTTTGCCACAGAGAAATACCTGATACTTTTGTTGATTCGAAATATCCGGAAAAACCGGGGTCGCTTCCCGGAACTATAAGAAGCGTTGGTTCGGCCGAAATTGTTTTGTAAATTTCTAAAATACCTGTTTTGAGAGTTTGGCCTGGTGTAGAAACGACACCAATCCAACGTGGAATTACGAATAAATTAGATTCGACGTAGTACCCATTTTCATCTTTACCTATATAACTCCCCGGAATTATATTGTATGCTTTTCCATCGCTGGTTATCGCGGCAAATGATAGCGAATTTGCATCGTTGCTCCCAATGAGCGATGATGGGAAATAGTATCTGAGAGTTATTGGTAGTGTTGCCATATCGTATCTTTCATCACTGGGAATTATTTCATAAATTGGGCTGGCGAAATTTCCAGTATTCAAAATAGATTGAAGACTCTGTTGAGGAGGTATCTTAACCCTAAATGATTTTTCATATGGGAAAGCTCCACTGGGAATTGAGATAACAAAATTTTGAACTGTTTGAGTTCCTTCCGAAATGACGGTTTCCTTATCTGATGGTTTTGATGATAAAATGATGACTATAGATAACAGTGTGATACCTGCTAATGTTAAAATTAAAAGTATCTTATGTGACCAAAGGTACTTTGGGAATTTTTTAATTGCAGAGAATATCTGCCGAAATTCGAATTTCGGCTTTGTACTTTTTGATTTCTCTTGATCTAATGAATTGTTAGTTCCATTGGAAGATTTAGAAGACTCGATGCCTTCTTTTTGGGGGATTTTTTTCTTTAAAATTTTATTAGATATGTTTTTAAAGATATTTTTTATGTTTTCAAAAATCTTTGGCATAGTTACCCCCTTATTATGTTTTTTTATTCTCCGTATCCGCTTGTATCACCGTCTAACAATTTTCTGAACTCGTTTATATCTAAATTCTCAACAAATTTTTTGAATTCTTCATCGGATTGGTCAAGATGACCAAGGTCTATTGCTTCGCTTGCGATAATATCGTTTGTGACGTAAAGTGGTGCTCCTGTTTTCAACGAAAGGATTATGCAATCAGATGGTCTTGCGTCTATTTCTATAAATGGATTAACACCCTCTGATATGTCTTGTTCTGAAAGTGTTAAATCCCTTAAGACTATTTTCGCGTAAAAGATGTTGTCTTTTATGGAGTGAATTACAAATCTTTCTATCTTCAAACTAACTTCATTTATTATGTTTAACATTAAATCGTGTGTAAGGGGTCTGTCGAAAGGTACTTTTTCTATAGCGATTGCCATGGTACTCGCTTCGCAAGCGCCAATCCAAATCGGAAGAATCTTTTTTGTGTTTTCTATCCCCAGTAAAACGACAGGAGTATTTGACACTTTGTCAAGTACAAGGGCCTTAACAGTCGCTTTTTTCATTTTTTATCACCTCTTTCAGTTTTTCCACACCATCTTTTATGGTATTCTCAACGTACTTTCTTAATTCTTCCTCAGATTGAAAGTTCTCAGGATAGACGAGGTCATGTATAAGTATGCCTGTTTTGTTGTAATTTACGATTAATTTATGCTTAGGTATAACCAAATGGTTTCCCCATATTGATACTGGTAAGATTGGGACTTTAGCTTTCATGGCTATTTCAAGACTACGCGGTTTGAATTCGTGTACTTCTCCATCGGGAGATCTAGTACCCTCTGGGAAGATTACAAAGTGATAACCTTCATTTAGTTTTTTCATGACTTCTCTTATAGTCAACGCTGTTTGCCTTATGTTTCCTCTGTCTATAAGCTCGCTACCAAGGTATTTCAAAAATACATTTATCATTGGAAATTTTCCAAGTTCTTTTTTTGCGATAAATGGTGTAGGACCGACGTAACCTATTACAAGTGGTATATCAAGTATGCTTTGATGGTTGCAAACCACTAGGTAATTTCTATTTATATCTGGCTTTTTTCCGCAAGAAAATACTCTTACACCAAGCAATTTGAAAGCAGCTCGACCGAATATCTCTATTTGTTTTAAGACAAATTTTCTCCCTTCCTCTTTCCCAAGCAAAAAGCCAATTAATAAAACGATAATACCATAAACAAATATGTAAAGAAAACCACCTATTAAAAGCCAAAGCGTTCTTAAGAAATTTAGGATTTTTTTCATTTATCCTTCCTCCACAATAAATTTATTCGCAGGAAGAAAATTATGAGTGATAAGATAAGAATTGCCCAAAGAAAAATAAAATCGTTAAATTTAAACAGATAGCTTTTTATAAATGCGAGTGAAACAACAGAAATCACAAAGGAAGAAACAGCAACTGCCACAAAACCAACAAATTTTGCGCTGTTTTTGACCGAAAAACTGCCTGCAATTATGCCAATTATTAATCCTACGGCAATTCTAATATACCACCCAAATTCAGGACCAGCAAATGTGTTGAAAATAAAAAGAACTCCCACAAATGCTAATGCCATACTTCCGATGAAGATTAGGGATTTGTAAAGACCATATAAAATGATGCCAAATAATATGGCAAAAAGGATTATAATTAATGTACTATTTTGGTTAAAAAAAGTGACAATCTGTGGATAAAACTTCCCTACGAGATTAAAAACTAAAGGTTGTACATAAACAGCTCCCAGTAAAAAGCCCAATCCAAATATTGTTAACGGCTCTACTATATTTGGTAAGAGGTAGAAAAAAACTGCAACGGGCAAGATAACATACCAATTGGTTATTACGTAAGATATTAAATCTTTTATGTAACTCAGATCCAAAGAAGCAAAATTTATCATAATTTTATTCCCCCATCTATGTATTTTGAAACTTCGTTCCGAACTCTTTCGTCCTTCATCTTTTCTTTTGCTTTCGATAAATTTCCGGAACCGATATATGAAAGGGTAAGTTGTACATCAAGGTCAAAACTTTTCATACCGAGTCTTTCTGATTTTTCAAAAAACATCACTGCTTCGTTGTATTTATCAAGTTCCATAAGAGCACAACCGAGATTAAAATAAGCTAAAGCAAAATCTGGAGATATTTGAATCGCTTTTTTGTACATTTCAATGGCTTTTCCTAACAATCCTTCTCTTCTGTACAAATTTCCAATATTATTATACACTTCTGGAATTTCATATTCCAGAAGTTTTTCGTATATTTCCATAGCTTCTTTATTTTTACCAGATTCTGTTAATTTAACAGCTTCCTCTAACTGCTTGTATATCTCTTCTTTTGTCAAATTTGCTTTTCCCCCTATTTTCCTACTTTTTCCTGAGTTCTTCTGATTTTATAAGTGTGCTTGTGTAAAATACTGTATCGTAGTAGACATTATTCTTGAAATTTACACGAGCTGACACCTTTATCACTCCTGGCGGAATTGGTCTGAGATAGTTCCACTGAGCAATCCAAATGAGTTTTTTTGAGTTTTCAATTGCTTTTTGGTATGTTGGTGCGCCTGTAAATTTGGTGAGTATCGGGCAGTTGCCCAAGACTCTTAATGATTGCAATCTATAAATCGTTAGCTCGCCTTTACATTCTTTTAGAGTTATGTATTTTGGGGTAATCTGACTACTGTACACATCGCTTGGAGCATATACATCGTGTTCAAAGATGCTTAGGGAATGTTGGATATAGTGTACTTCATCACCGAATAAATCTTCGACACTAATGTATGCGTAAACAAAGTTATCATCAAACTCTAACCTTTCGATATTTACAAATAGTGGTTTATCATCTTTTAGAACATAATGCTCAATTTGCTTATTTTTCCATTTCATAACGAAAAGGTTTGGATAGCTGTATTCAATGAGGTCTATTCCTTTTATGTCGAATTTTTGGTCGTTAGCTATCAAACCGTCTTTGCCCGGGTATATTATGTCACCGTAAGGTGTTACCTCAAAATTCCAAATCTTCTCTGATAATTTTATCGACTGAATTTTTGAAAAGTTTTTCAGGTCGTATATATCTATTTCCTGAGTTAATCCGTTCAATATGTAAAGTTTGTCTATTGTTATTTCAGCATCTAATGCAGGGGTTACTTTTTGGAGCTTATGTTCAGTGATATTGTTGGAATAAACATTAAACAAAACTATTCTGTCAAAGTCAACTATATACATATTACCGTTCCTGTCAAATCCAGCGACTATCGGTGAACGTAAGCCTTTCAATAATTCGTATTCTGAATCGTTATAAATCGCGTTTTCGCTAACCAAGTAAAGTGAGCCATTGCGATCGAATATTATCTGCTTTATATTATGCGAAACTTTTTTTATGTTTGTCATTCGATTATTTTTGAAATATACTATTCTTCTGTTTTTACTATCGAGTACGCAATAAGAATCTCCATAGACAGCAACACTAACAGGTGTTTGAAAATATTCGATGCCTTTTATTATTCCACTCGCATTACCGATATATTTAAGTTCAAAGTTCTTTGAAGGCGATAAATTAATGTTTCTAAAGTACCTTACCTTTTCTAATATGTTATCTATATCATCATTTTTTACAAGTTGTGTAAAAGTACCAAATTCTTCTATTGCTTTGTCTATAAGTCCATTTGCAATTGCAAGCCTGCCTCTCAAAAACCAGAAATTTGCTATCTCATTGACATATACCCTTCCAGAGAGAGCTTGTTTAGAAAGCTCATATGCTTTCTGGAAATTACCTTGATACATTTGAATTAGCGACTGTGAAAAATAATTTCTTGCGGTTTCTTCATCTATAACCGCAAGTGATTTGGTTGGTAGCAAGATTAAGTAAAATAAAGCAAAGAATAATATAACCAAATTTGATTTAGCTTTCATAGAACTTTTGAAAGTTGCGTACTTCATATCTGCCTCTCTTTTTAATTATTTTGCGCTATTTTTATCTTTCCTATCCATCCAACCTAAGAAATAATCAACAACATTTGTCTTTCTTTCGTTACCTTCTAATAGGCGTTTAATGTTTTCTTTATGCCTATATACAGAAAATAGCGTAAGTGCAAGGAAGATAATCCAGTAGTTTTTGCCAAATACGAGTGTGAAGATAGTACCTGCCAATAGACCTATTATCGAAGCTAATGACACATATTGTGTTAAAGCCACAATAGCAATCCATATGCCCAAAGCGAACATTCCAGCTTGAGGGAAGATGGCAAAGAATGAGCCAAGAGTTGTAGCCACTCCTTTTCCACCTTTGAATTTTACAAACGGGGAGTAGCAATGGCCGAAAACGGACATAGCGCCAGCCATGACCATTGCGTTTTCACCTTGATTTTTGAAAATAAGAACTGCTACAACTGCTTTCATTATATCGAGAAACATCGCAAGTGCGCCGTAACCTGTACCAAGATTTCTTAAAACGTTTGTTCCACCTACGTTTCCACTGCCAACTTTTGTTATATCTATACCACGCAAACGTGGAATTATGTAGCTAAATGGGATAGAACCAATGAAATAACCTGCGATAGCTGCTACCCAAATCAAGCCACTCACACCCCTTCTCGATTCTAATTTTTTATCTATAATACATATTTTTCGAAATTTTCTTCACCTACTAAAGTTATAAGTATTTCTTTGTACGATGGCCTTGTGTTAATTACGTTGCTCAGAGCTTGCTTGATGGTTTCGAGGTCCTCTCCTGAAAAGTCTGAGCTATCTATCGCTTGGACTAAATCATGTATAATCTCTGGTATGTCAAGATAAGACATAGCTATTGCAATTTGTGGACCTAAAGCAAATCTTTCCTCGCCTTCAAGGAGCATGTATCTTAATAAAGGATAAAATTGTTCACCTGCGCCAAGTTTTGCCAATGCTTCGTATATTACAATCTGAGCCTCCTCAAAGTCGTACAATTCAAGAGCCTTTAGTATGTCTTTTACAGAATTTTTCGCGCCCATATCGCCAAGTAAATCGATAAGATAAAGTAGTTTCATATTATTTTTTTCGCCACGTAAGACTTCTTTTTTTACGTATTCTTCTATTTTTGGTCTTACGCTATCACCAAGTCTGTACAATACTTCAGTTGCTATTTCTTTAACATTTTCATCTTCGTCATCGAGAAGTTTTAGCATATCGTCAAAAGCGTCAGGACCTTTTTCGTTTATTATGCGTTCTATCAATTCTTCACGCTCTCTGTTTTCAAAATTTTCGTTGTTTTCGCTCAAAATTTCACCTCCAAATTATTTGTAATTCTAAACTATCGTTTATTATACCATACTCTTGAGAAAAATAAATAAATCCCCAGGTGTATGATTCCCCGGGGATTTTTTGTTCTTAATGCTTTTTTAGATTAATCTATTATCTTCTCAAGTTACTTGCTGTTTGAAGCATTTGGTCTGCCGTGATTATCGATCTTGAATTAAATTCATAAGCTCTCATTGCTGTAATCATGTCAACCATTTCTTTGACAACATCAACGTTTGATTTTTCTACGTAACCTTGCATTATCGTACCAAAGCCGTCCTGACCGCCAACACCTTCAATTGGCTCGCCGCTTGCGTTCGTTTGCAAATACAAGTTATCGCCTATGGATTTCAATCCTGCTGGGTTAACAAATCTTACAAGTGTTATTGTACCGAGCTGTTGAATTGTGCCATCGGCAAGCTCAACAGAGACTATACCATCTGGCGAAACTGTTAGCGAAACCGCGTTTTGTGGAACGACGATTGCCGGTGAAAGAAGTAAACCATTTGCGGTAACTACCCTTCCTTGACTGTCCAATTTGAACTGTCCATCTCTTGTATAGGCAATTCTACCATCTTGAAGTTGTATCTGGAAAAATCCATCGCCTGTTATCGCTAAGTCAAGTGCGTTACCTGTATTTTCAAGGTTTCCTTGTGTGAATATTTTAGTCGTTGCGGCAAGCTTGACACCATGACCAACGTATATGCCTGTTGGAGTTGTTGAATTTTGAGCTGTCGCTGCGCCAGCATTCTTTGAATAGCTATAAATCAAATCTTGAAATTCTGCTTTAATTTTTTTATACCCGGCTGTGTCAACGTTTGCTATGTTGTTTGATACAGTATCCATTTTAAATTGCTGTGTCCACATACCTGTCGCTGCTGTGTAAAGGCTGTTAATCATTTAACTCCCTCCTATCTTAATGCTCCAACATTATTGATTACTTTGTTGAGAAGTTCATCGTGGACAACTATAGCTTTGGATGTTGCTTCGTAGTGTCTGTGCGCTTCTATCATCTTTACCATTTCTCTTACTACGTTCACATTAGATTTTTCTATATAGCCGGGTAAAATCCTAAAACTGTCTTCAGGTAAGTTCTGTGGCTGACCGGTAAATAAAGTATCGCCTATCTTTCTAGGATTACTAAGAGCGTAAACAGCTATTCTATCAATTACATTCCCGTTTTCATCTAATATATTTCCAGCTTCATCTATTGAAAAGGTTTCCGGAACGACTATTTCTTGACCATTTTGATTGAGTAAATAATTACCTTGTGTGTTAACTAATCTACCATTGCTATCTCTAATAAATTCACCATTTCTTGTGTAGAAAATTTCATTTGCTTTTCTTACTGCGAAGAAGCCATCACCATTAATTGCGATATGTGAAGGTACATTTGTCTGTTCAAGAATACCTTGAGAGAAGTTCGTTCTAACCTCATCTAAAATAACAGCCTGTTCGAGATTGCCTATCTTTTTTACCTCTACTCTTCTGTTTTCTGGTTCTGGTTTTATTCTATCTATTTCTTTATTAAAATAAGCTTTAAAAGTAGGGGTATCGGCTTTATAGCCGTTTGTCTCAACGTTTGCAAGGTTATTTGATAATGTATCGATTTTTGTAATATCTACTAACATTCCCATCGCTGCCGTGTATACCCCTCTGTACAATTTACTCACGCTCCTATGAGATTATATTTATTTTTCATATGTCACTGCTACATGTTTCAATAACTCTTCATTTTCAAGTAGTATTCCTGTTCCTTTTGCTACGCACAGTAGAGGTTCATCTGCTATTTTGCAAGGTACTCCTATTTCTTCTTCTATGGCTTTGTCTATACCTCTAAGCAATGCGCCACCACCCGTAAGGACTATTCCATGTTTGACTATATCTGCTGAGAGTTCTGGCGGAGTTTTTTCAAGAACAAGTTTGATTCTTGAGATTATATTTTCGATAACAGATTTAATCATTTTGTAAACGTCGGTCGAATTTATTATCTCTGTTCTTGGTAATCCTGTTACCGCGTCTCTACCTTTAATCTCCAATTCTAAATCTTCTACATCTGGGTGAACTTTTCCTATTTTGATTTTTATCTCCTCTGCAGTTGATTCACCGATTATCAATCCAAAGGTTCTTCTTGTTCCTTTTACTATTGCTTCATCCAAGGCATTACCAGCCAATTTTATCGAATCACCAACAACGATACCACCAAGACTTATAACTGCGATATCTGTTGTTCCACCGCCGATATCTATAACCATGTTTCCCATAGGCTTCATGACATCTAAGCCTGTTCCAATTGCTGCTGCTGTTGGTTCTAAAACAATGTGTACCCTTTTTGCGCCTGCTTTCAAAGCGGCATCGTAGACCGCTCTTTGCTCAACACTTGTTGTTTTTGTTGGAATACCTATAACCATGTTGCATTTGAAAAACATACTCTTGTTGAGCTTTTTTATAAAATATTTCAGTACATTTGAGATGATTGTATAGTCAGCTATCACCCCATCACGCATGGGCTTCACTGCCAATATCTTATCTTCAGGTGTTTTGCCAAGCATCTCTTTTGCCTCAGAACCGATTGCTAAAATTTTGTTTGTTTTCTTTTCGATTGCGACAACTGAGGGTTCATTTAACACTATACCCTTTCCTAATTGATAAACTATGAAATTCGCTGTACCAAGGTCAATTCCTAAATCGTTTTTTGCCATACTACTCTCCCCTTTCGAAAATATATAATCCAATTATTAGCATTATTACACCAATTATATTATACAAACTCAAATTTGGTTTTATGAGTATGTTCTCTGATATAATAGTCACAACGGGAATGAAATATATTGCGTTTGTTGTTCTTCTATCACCAATTAACACTATTGATTTGTTCCAAAGGAAATATCCAACAGCAGAGCATATGACTCCAAGATAAATAAGGCCGATTAAACTTTTTGTTTCAATTATTGGTGTCATATCTTGAAAAAGCGAAAACGGAATTAGTGTAACGACACCCCAAAATGTTATAGAAAATATCTGGTCGATACCATCGTGATTTTCCATTTTCATAACATAATGTGTGTAAGCTACCCATGAGAATGCTGCTCCAAAAGCAAGGATATCTCCTAAGGGATTGAGTTCTAAAAGCCTTCCGTTTAGGATAACTAAGGCAACTCCTAAAAACGCTATAATAGAACCTATGTAGTGGTAAATATTTGTCTTAGTCTTATGTACCAAGTGTGTGAACAGTACGTACAAAATAGGCGCGCTTGATACAATTACAGCCGCATTTGTTGGATTAGTGTACACAAGTGCGGTATTTTCAAAGACAAAATACATAGTTATTCCCCAAAAACCAGCCCAGAAAGCATTTATATCCTTTATTTTTTTATTTTTAGTAAATGGAAACAATACCAGAAGCGCTATTATGAACCTGTAAAGTGCGGCTGGGAATGGTGGAAAAACGCTTACTACAAATTTAGTCGCGACAAAAGACATCCCCCAGAATAGCGTAACAATAACTACAGGCGCGTATTTAAGCATACTACACCCCCACAGATAACATCTATTTACTTTTGTATTTTTTCTATTATATCCAAGACCTCTTCCACACTCCAAGCTTGGTATACTGGCGCCATTTTTCTGTTATCAAGATATTTATCGTCTATAAGTACTTTCGATATTCTATCTGTCCAGCCACCTGTTCCCCTGAGTAATATAACGGGTTTTTTATTGGCATAAGTGGCTAAAATCTCAACGGCGGTACCAATTTCACCACCTATGGACACTACAACATCTACACTTTTCACGAGTATAAAAGAACGCATTTGGAAATCAAGACCAGTGGATATAACTAACGAATTATACTCATTCGAGTCTGAACCTTCCCAAGGTAATACTCCTACAGAAAAACCATTAACATTCGCTACACCTTTACAAACAAGTTCCATAACACCGTCTCTTCCACCTGTGAATACAACATATCTTTTTCCAAGTTCTTCACCAAGTTTGACACAAATATTTTCCAATTCCTTTACTGGGCTTTCGTTAATCGAACCGGAATATCCTATAACCCCGACTTTTATACTTTTGTTAGTGTTGCGAATATTAAGCATAATTTTCCTCCCCTATTAATTTCTATTTTTAATCAAAATTCATTTACTTAGTATAACACAAAGTGTGTTATAATAAAAGTGTAAATGTGGGATTAATTTTATTTTAACATGATATTTTTCATCTTCGGGGGTGTAATATTTGGAAACAGTTTCTAAAATCAAATCTCGCATCGTTGAGGTGTTAAAAAAACACCGTATGAAAGTTGAAGAGAGAAGATTGAATAGATTTATTGAAAGAATGTCAAGTATCCCCATCGATGAAATTCCTGAGGAGCTTTTTGAATTACTCGTTATTGAAAATCTGACGATAGGAGAATCCTATTTTTTTAGAGATAAGAAAACGTTTGAAAAGCTTAAAAGTATTCTGAAGTCAAAACCGAAATGGAATATCCTTTCAATTGGCTGTTCTAGGGGTGAAGAAGTTTACTCCATATCGATAATCGCAAAAGAAATGGGGGTTGAGTATAACATATTAGGTATTGATGTAAATCATCAAAGGATAGAAGAAGCAATCAATGGTTGTTACAGATTTTGGAGTATAAGGTTTCTTTCAGAACACGAAATTGAAAAGTACTTTGTTAAATATGAAGATAAATATTGCATAAAGGATGAATACAAAGAAAATACTTCATTTAAAGTTTGCAATATAGGAAACTGTTCTGCATTAATGAACATGAAATTTGATATAATTTTTATCAGAAGGGTTTTCATATATCTTGATAATGTGGAAAAAGTTTTAAATATAATATTGAATCTTCTTAACGATGATGGGTATTCGGTAATAGGTAGCGGCGAATACTTTCCTGAAATTTACAATTACTTTGAGCAAGTTTTTGACGACACTAGCGCGATTCTGAGAAAAATCAAACATGTGAAAACAAAAGAAAAGAAAGGAAATTTGCCTCCAGAAAGCATCAAAAAACCAGAGAAGATTCTCAAAGATGTTGATAAAAATAGTTCTAAAATAATTTCAAGCGAACCACAAAAGATTCCAAAAATTTCAGAAAAAATTACAAATATTGTTAAGTCACAAAATTTTGAAGAGGAATTAAGATTAATCGAACATATGATTGAAAACAAGCTCTATGATGAATCCTATAAGAAAATCGAATCACTTGCTAAAAAATATCCAACAGAACATCTTGTTTGGAAATACAAATCACTTATTGAGTATGAGCTTTCAATGTTTGAGAAAGCTTTTGATTCAATTAAAAAAGCGATGTTTTTAAATCACTACGATGAAGAAGTTTGGCAGTTGAAACATCTTTTGGAAAGGCTAGGACGAAAAAAATAATTTGAATAATTTAAGATGTTTTAAAATGGAGCGTGGTGATAATGGCAAAGTTCTACGCATGTGAAATTGAGTATGATAAAGGTTCCATAAAGATAGCGATAGAAAAATCTCTTGTCAGTGGTATAAGTGAAAAATTTATTTCGGGCCCTGAAAAGGATATTATTTTTGGTTTTGCGGAACATGGTAATTTCCTGTACCCCATCGTTACTCATTCAAAGTTGTCTTCTCCTGTTTTAAAGTACTTTATTATTCTCCAAAAGTATGCTTTTGGAGTTACAAGAGTGATTGAGGAAATAGAAGGCGAAATTATACCTATATCACCCAACTTACCGATACAAAAGGGGTCTAAATTTGAATCGATATCTGAATACATAGGTGTTGTGCAAAAAGACAGAGAGTTTTATTACGTATACAATATTCATAACGTGGAGTTACCTATTGAAGCAAGAGTGATTTCGTCAGAGGAAAAAGAAGAAAAAAAGACTAAGATTGATTCTCAAAAAGCGGATTTCGTAGTTATCGGTGGAAAGTATGCGGTGAGAAAAAGTAATGTAAAAACTATTGTATCTTTCGATTTAGTCACTCCTTACAAATTCCACGGCTATGATGGTTTTATAGATTATAAGAAAATAATACCAGTCAAAAATATTGATGAGGGAAAATTTATTGTGGTTCTCGATAATATTGCTTATAGAACCGGAAAGATAACGCTCGTTTCTGGAAACGAACTTTATCACGAATCAGGTAAGAAAATGCTTGAGACAGACGAGGGAACATATGAGATTATCGAATAATTTAAAATTACCAAAGGAGCTGATTTTATGGACTTCTTAGAAATGTTTTTTGAGGAACTTCGTGAGAAGGGAAATGAATCAATAAATGACATAAAATCCTTCCTTGAATCGAGAGATGGAGCGTTGATAAATGATATATACAGATTATTTCACACTATCAAAGGGTCAGCAAGTCTTGTTGGACTTGTTGGTTATAAAGATTTATTCCATAAAATCGAAGATTACTTCAAAAGTTATTTGGCTGGACAAGGTGAATTATCAGATGAATTTTTGTCAAGGCTATTATCGATAATACCACCTCTTTTGGAGCGTGATGGCGACCTTTCAGAATCAGAAGTCCAAGATTTAATCGATAGGTTAGAAGGAAAGAAAGAGGCTGAAACAACTATATTTTCTAAAGAGCAGGGAGCTTTATCTGTCGAAGATATTCAAGAATTTTTATCGATGGCTCTAACAACGGAAAATAGCTTAATGCGTGGAGATATAAATAGTGCACTTAGGATTATTCGTTTGGCGAAGTCCAAATTAACTTCCACTATCCAAGAATTATACTATACTAAGCTTCGAAATATTCTTTTGAACTTCGACACACTAATTGTTCAGGAGGCAACGAATGCAAAAAAGAAAGTAAGATTAAACCTTGAGATTGGTGATGAAATGGTTGAGAAGAAAGATTCGAAAGCTTTAATTGATATACTTGTTCATTTAGTTAGAAATTCGATATCTCATGGCATAGAATCGCCTGATGAAAGGAAAAAAATTGGAAAAGACGAAATAGGTGTAATAACTATTAGAAGTTATGTGCTGAATAATGAACTCTATTTAGAGGTAGAAGACGATGGTCAAGGGATAGACTTTGAAAAAGTAAGAAAGAAAGCCATGGAGAGAAACCTTGGACACTTAAGACCAGAAGATGTTATATTTGTGCCCGGATTTTCAACAAAAGAAGAAGCTGATGGTACAGCTGGTAGAGGTGTTGGACTTGACGCTGTCAAGAATTTTGCCATGGCACGTGGTGGTGATGTGGAGTTTGTTACTACACCGGGAAAAGGGACACGGTTTATAATCCACTTTCCAGTGAAATCATTCCTTATTAAAGTACTCGTTCTTGAAGCTGATGGGCAACAATTTTGTATAAGTACACAAGACGTGCTTGAGATAGTTACGAAGTTAAAAGCAATTGATGGTAAAGTTAAATACAAAGATAAGGTATGCGATGTAGTGTACAAATCCTCGAATCCAAGATTTGGAATAATAACCCGAAATTATAGAGCTATTTTCGTAGATAATATAGTTGGCATTTTCGATGGGCAAGTAAGTAGTGAAAGCTATCCATCTGTAAAGGGTTTTGTCAAAAATGTTTATGTTTATCCATTACCTATAATCGATATAGATTCATTTAGAGAAGGAGAAGTTAAAAAAACAAAGAAAATCAATGTTTTACTCGTTGACGATTCTGTCGTTACAAGAAGTGTTGTATCTAAGTTCTTGGAAGCTTTTGGTTACGAGGTAATAGAAGCCAAAAATGGTTCAGAAGCGATAAGTTATGTTGAGAGTTCAAATTGCGATGTTGTTGTTTGCGATGTGGAAATGCCAGATATAGATGGTTTTGAAACCACAAGGAGAATAAAACAAATAAAAAAAGAATTACCAGTGATATTGTTTAGCACACTTTCTAAAGAACAATTAGCAAAAGGACTCGAAGTTGGTGCGGATGCTTATTTATCAAAAGAAGAATCACCAGAGAGATTGCTGAGATTAATCGAAAAATTGGTAGGATAATTTTATGTATATGGATGTGAAAAAATGGAAAGTTCAAACAATATGCTTAATAAAGCCAATTACAAATTTATAATTGTTGGTTCCGCGGGAAGCCCTAATGTTGCAGTAAACCTTTTGAAAATAAACGAAAAGCTTAATATTCCAGTAATTATATGTATCCATTTTACAAGTAGTGCTATGGAAACGTTTGCAAATCACATCGAAATTGAGACAGGACATATAGTAAAAATCGTTGATCAACCAACTCCTATAAAAAATGAAATATACTTACCAAAAGGCGGTAAAGATATAATTTTCATTTCGGAAAATACTTTGAATTCTGTTGAGAGTGAATATAAGGTACATCCTTCGATATCAAAGTTATTTGAATCGCTTGTCAAATACGCAGACGATAAAACAACTATTATAGTACTCGGCGGACTTGGCGACGATGGAAAAGACTATGCCAAAATACTCAGAAATAAAGGGGTTAAATTTGTTATTGAGAAAAATCCAAGGTTTCCTTATCTGCCAAACAACATCGCGAAAGAATTAGAAATGAGATATGAACAAGCGGAACAGAGTAGAATAAAAGATATAATAATAAGAATTAACAGACAAGCTTTGCAAGATTATTGATTATAAATAATTTAAGCGTGGTGATAAATGTGAAAAAAGTGCTCGCGATTGATGATTCGACAGTTTGGAGAAATTTTTTGCAGAATCTTTTGGAAATTAAGGGTTACAATGTTGAAACCGCTAAAGATGGTTTGGATGGTATAAACAAATTTTTTACTTTTCTTCCAGATGTTGTTATTGTTGATTACGTAATGCCAAAGCTTAATGGTATACATTTCACACGCTTCATTAGGAGTTTTAGTTTTTCGAAAAATGTTGGAATAATCATGCTTACAGGTGCTGATGAAACAGTCAATAAATTTTGGGCTAAAAAAAGTGGTGTGAATTATTTTTTAAAGAAAACACTTCCTCAAGATGAATTAGAGAAAGAAATACTTGAATTTGTCAATAAACCATTCGCTATGGAATGGTCAAGGGAAATTTACAAAATCCATATAGAACCATACGGAGAACTTGTGGATATAATTGAAGAGAGCTTAAAAGAATCGACTCTGGTGAGAGAGATAATGAGCTATTCCGAATTTATTTACGATGAAAGGCTTGTTGTAAATAAACTTTTTGAGCTTTTTAGCGAAGTACTGAACTTTAAAGCGATGTATATGAGCATTTGTTCATTGTCTGAAATGAGGCTCTATGGGTTTGGTGAGAATTTAGCCTCGCCAGAAGAATTACATTCGTTTATAGAAAATTTTACGGGCATAAGATATTATTCCAGTGTAAAAGCATATTTTGATGGAAATAGAAAAATAAAAGATAATTTTGTAATAGAGATTATCTACCAAAAGGGTGAACCTGTAGGGTTTTTAGTTGTGGAAGAGCCTTCTTCACATGAAGTTGTTCAACATGTGCTTTCGATTGTTAACGAACCAATTGGTGCTTTAATAGGTTTAATTAACGATTACAACAATCTTTCATCAGGAAAAGAGATAGATGAAGTCACCGGGTTATGCAATAAAACATATTTTAGAACGAGATTGTTGAACGCTTTGGATTTTGTTCAAAGGAATAACTTGCCAGCATCACTTGGAAAATTAACGATCAAAAATCTTAGAGAGATAAGTACTAAACATGGTGAAGAGGCGACAAATAATTTATTGAAAAAGATTGGAAACCTTTTTCTTGAGAAATTTCAGGAGTTTTCTGGAAGGTTTTCTGCTAATGAGTTCGTTTGTATATTTATTGGCGAAGATATAGAACGAGCTAAATTAGAGATTGAAGAGTGCAAAAAAAATGTACAAAAAATTGCACAAAGTGAAAATATTAAAATTGATTTTGATTGTAAAGTTGTCGAGTGGCACGGTGAAACGATTGGAGAGCTAATTGAAAAATTAACATAAAATCTTAATTGGGGGTGGATAAATATGAAATTAAGGATGAAACTTAGAACTAAGTATGCTTTAATAATTGCGTTATTAATTTTTGCAACGACTTTGGTTTTCTTTTCGATATTGATTTCTCAAGTTTCAAAAATTATCGAAAATATTACACTTAAGAATTTTTTAAATGAGACAAAAGTGTTTTCCGAAATAAAACAATACGATTTTTTACTTAATTTCAAACCAGAATTTGGATATTACTATGTTCTTTCAACTGAAGGTATAACGCTTTACCATACAGATCCGACAAAAATAGGAATTGACGTAAAAACCCAAGTTCCAGGGTTATTGGAATATATGAAACAAGAAAAATCGGGAGTATATTCTTATTTATACCAAGGAGTAAAAAGATACGTTGCTTTTTCTTACGATGGTGAAAAATACTTTGCTCATGCAGCAAGGGAAGATGAGCTTTTCAAAGATTTGAAAAGATTGCAATCTAACATATTTAAGTTTCTAATTCCAGTAATGGTTATAATTTCCATAATTATTGGTTATATTTTTGGTGGTATTCTTATTGCTCCTACGAAGAAACAATATTATGCGACAAATGAATTGTTGGAGAAGATTTCAGACAATATCATATCAACATCTACTTCAACCGCTGAGATAAAATCTATGGCACAAAATACCGAAGAAGCCTCTATGGAGCTTGATAAATCAGTTGAAGAATTTGCAGCTTATTTTGAAGAAAGCCGAGCGGAAGTGGAAACGACATTAGATAGAATAAAAGACTTTACGAAAACAATAGAAGAAATAACGAATGCTGTTACGGAATTAACGAATATGATAGAATCTGTTGGCGGGTTTGTTGAAAAAATAACTGAAATATCAGATAATATAACTGTATTAGCTATAAACGCATCGATTGAGACGAGTAAAGAAACAATAGACCGTGACGGACTTTCTCGAATAGCGGAAATGATAATGGAACTTTCTAATTCAACTCGTTCTCTTGCCAAGGAGTCAAAAAATTCACTTAAAGACGTTGATAAAGTAGTTACTTCGACTGTCTTGATTACTGAAAAAATATCCAAAGAATTAAACAATGTCAGAGAATCATTGAATCTAATAAGCCAAGTTGTATTTGCGTCGACACAGAATACAGACAAACTCTCTCGAATTTCTCGAAATACTCATGAAGCTGTGGAACAGTTGTATGCAGGTGTTGAATAACTTGAAGAAGCAATTAGTCAAATAAAATCTGAGGTAGAAAAATTCGGTCAAATGTTTAGAGATATAAAATTGTGAGATTATGAGGAGGATTTGGATGGAAAAATTTGATTTTTTTGAATATTCTCCCTTATACAAACAAATGATGATTTTACAAGCTCTTTCCGAAGGAATTACGTCTCATTCAGAAATATCTTTGAAGGCAGGTATTGTCCCTTCGTTGGTTAATAAATACCTTAAATCCTTTCTTTCAGATGAGCTTGTGGAAAAAGTCGAAGGGAAGTATAAACTTACAAATAAAGGATTAATAAAACTTAATTATTTAAGATTAGCGTATTTGTCTGAAATTTCAGAATTGTATAAAAGCATCGAAGTTAAATTTCAGGATGTGTTTTTAAAGCTTGTTGGAAAAAAAGACATCTGTATTTACGGCGCCGGCGTTGTTGGTAAGATGTTATTTAGATTAATAGCTAACAAAGAAAAATTCAATGTTATAGCGTTTTTAGATGATGACAGAAACAAAGTTGGGACAAAGATAGAAGGAGTACCTGTTTTAAGCTTAGAGACAAATATACAAGCGGACGCTTTAATTGTCGCTTCTTTTAAAAATGTTGATAAAATGTGCGAGAAAGCGTTGAAAAAAGGTTTTAGAAATGTTTACTCTGTGGAATTCTTAGGTGATAAACTCAAGCTTGTTTGGAGAGGCTGAGATGGAATATCTTGATAAGCTTTTATCAGGAATTGATGATGGGTTAAAAGAAGAGTTTTTGAAGAGGAAAAAACTTCAAGAAGAGAATTTCAACGAGTACAAAGATTCTTTCACTGAAATATTTTGGGATGTGTATTTAAATATTGCGGAATTACTTGAAGAAAACAGTCCTATGGAGCAAAGATTATTCATTAGGGCTGGCATTGTTGATCCGCGTTACTTAGCAAAAGATTGGGATAGAATAAAAGAAATTGTAAAGCTTGTGCAGAGTGATACAGTTTTTTATGCTGATGAATGGATTATTGCTATTAAGAAAAGCAAAGTTCCTCCATCAACTTTCGAAGATGTCATTCAAGATAGTATGCAAGAAAGACAAATTGATCCTACAATGTTTGAGAAGGAGTACGAACGAAGGTTGTTTGAAAGAAGTATAGAGGAAGAAAAACTTAAAGACCTTGTGAAAGGAATACAGGGGAAGGGACCATATTCAAAAGGCGTTTACGTAATATTTGATGAGGTTATAAAAGCTATTGGAAAATTGAAGAAGATGGATAGTGATATAAAGAACTTAAAGGAAGTTTTAGATTCGATGCATGAAAAACAAAGAAATTTGCCTTTAAAGTCAAGTAGTGAAAAGAAATTAACAGAACACTTAGTTGTAAGGCAGATGGTGAAAAAAGCTATTGGAAAATTTGGTATTCAATATCCTGCATTGATATCGAATTACTTTAAAGAAATAAACCAAGTCTTCACGAAATCTTTTGTCAACGAATTAATTGAAAATTTTAAGCTTATCGATAAAACTTCACTTACCAGAAATATACGTGGTACAGAAGTACTTATGCCACCTTATATAATTTTGGTCCCGGGTTACGGCGAAATGGGCTTCTGTTGGGAACCTATTGAAGGATTGAATATTTACGGTCGTGGTAGAATTGTTGTACCACTTTTCTCACGCAAAGGCACTGAACCATTTTACCAAGCTTTTGGTGAATATAGATGGAAGTTAGAGAAAGAACTCTCATTTGGCAGATGGATGGAGGAAGGATTAACAGGTGAGTATTATAGGTATCTTGAGGACAACAAGTATAAAGGGAACCCTGCGGAATATTTCGTAAAAGATTATGTACTATGGGTTACTAAAGAAGTTGCCGGTATTCAAAAGCTTGAAAAACCTGTTCGTGAGATATTTTGGAGATATATACCGTTCGATGATTCAATAAAGGAGAAATTAGCTAATGTAAGTTATATTTATCAACAACTATGGGAAAAAGATTTAAGAAAAAGGAGGAGCCAAAGTTGAGCAAAAGTAAAAGAATTATATTATCAGTCGTGATTATTTTAGCCGTTGGAATTGGATTGTTTTTCTTCTTAAGGGAAGTTTTTTCTGGACGGCTTATTGTTAGGGATTACATTTTCCAAATTGGCAAATTTCAATTGAGGTGGTACAGTATTTGTATTGCAAGTGGTATATTAGTCGCTTACGTACTTGCGAGAAGAAGATTAAGCATGTATCCTATTAAACCAGAAGATCTTGATGAGGGATTATTCTGGGGAATTGTTGCCGGAATATTGGGGGCAAGGATTTACTATGTTATTTTTAATTGGAATTACTACTCGAAATATCCTTCGGAGATATATAAGATATGGCACGGTGGATTAGCTATCCATGGTGGTATATTTGGAGCTCTGCTGATGATATTTATATACTCAAAAATAAAAGGTTATTTTAAATTTGTCCACGCAACCGATTTGTTTACTTCTGTGCTTCCTTTGGCTCAAGCAATTGGCAGATGGGGAAATTTCTTCAATTACGAAGCCTATGGAAGACCCACCACACTACCTTGGAAAATGTATGTTCCACCTGAAAGAAGAATGCCAGGTTTTGATATTGATAGATTTTTCCATCCAACCTTTTTATACGAAAGTTTGTGGGATATAACTATATTTGTTTTTCTGTACTTTTTTGTTGAAAAAAGAAAACGTGAATATGGTGAAACAACAGCTTTGTACCTTATACTTTATTCATTAGGTCGCTTTTGGATCGAATCACTAAGGCTTGACAGCCTTATGGCAGGTCACTTTCGAGCAGCTCAGGTTGTTAGTATTATTCTAATTTTTATCGGTGCTGCTTGGTATGCGTACATAATAGGGAAAACGGGCAAGAGGGGCAATTAAAAATTAATCGAACGATTTCCATATTAACTTAGTCTAAATTTATGCTATAAGGATGAATATGTTTTTGGTTGTTTCCACATAAATTTCAAGGGGGGATTATATGGAAGGTACAGAAAAGATGGTCAGTTATGTTAAGTATGAACACGAGTTGGAAACTGAATACAGAGAGAAATTAGCGGAAGCAAAGAGAAAAAGTGATGTGAAGAATGTTTTTGTAGAATTCATAATAAAACTTCTTAAAAAAATTGAACCGAGTTTGCCATTATCTTTGATGGAAAATATAAGGTTCGACGAAAAAGAATTTAAATACGAATTTATGGGTGAACTTGAAAACCTAGTTAACGAGATTGGTAAAGAAAGTGACTTAAAAGCTATAATAAACAGAATGTATGAAACGGCAATGCATAGATACAAAAAAATTGAGCACGATGAGAATATCGATTACTTTAGGTTAAATAGTACGAAAAAGTAATTTCTCCCCCTCCCCATCCCCCTGGTAGGAAGGTAAATAAAAAACATTATCCCCGCGCATCGCGGGGATTTTTTGTTTTTTTAATCTAAATTTCTAAATACCATTCCTTCCTTTATGAGCCCACCGTTTTTTGCCGAAAGGAATGTTATTTTATTTTTCCCCGGAAATTGGATGTATTTTATATGTAAGAGACCATCGATAGTCTTTATAACACCATCACCAGATTGCTTTTCAATCCTTACAACAGTACCTGGTTCAATATTCTCTTGGGAATTGCTTTCTATTTCGCATGCACCATACAATTTAACTTCTATATCATTTAAAAACGTTCGCACGCCAGGAGTTGGATCGTAAGCTCTAATCTTATTTCTTACCTCCACCGCTGGTTTTGAGAAATCAACGTATAAATCTTTTTTCTCTATTTTAGGCGCGTATGTCGCTTTTGAGTGGTCTTGCGGGGTTAATGTGACTGGATAATTTTTTAGAAACTCCTCAAGAAGTTCTGTGCCATACTTTATAAACTTTTCGTAAACACTTCCAAATGGTTCACATTCTTCTAATTCAAAAGCTCTTTGCAAAGCAATATCGCCCTCGTCCATACCTTCGCTTATTTTGAATATAGTAACGCCTGTAACTCTTTCGCCATTTTCGATAGCTCTCTGCATCGGGGCAGGGCCCCTGTATTTCGGTAAGAGCGATGTGTGAACATTGTAAAGTGGAATAGCATCTAAAAATGGTTTTCTTAACAGTCTACCATAGGCGACGACTATACCAATATCTGGTCTGTAGTTCTCAATAATTTCTAACCCTTCTTCATTTAGTTTTGAAGGTTGGAAAACGGGAATACCGTACTTTTGAGCCACCTCTTTAACCGGAGTAGGCAATAATTTCTGCCCCCTGCCGCGTGGCTTGTCTTTTTGTGAAATAACAGCAACGACGTTAAATTTTTTTTGAATAAGAAAATCTAAATAACTCGCGGCAAATTCAGGAGTGCCCATAAACAAAATGCGCATAAAATACCTCCAAATCAATAAATCTAGGTGTAGAATTTTTATTTTCACACAGAAGATTATACCACGCTTTTTTTCCAATTGGAAAGCCTAAAGAAAAGATAAGTTATAACAAAAACAATTAGGTTACTTATTATCATTCCAACGAAGATACCTTTAAAACCAAAGGTGAGAGATAATGCCGCGATGATAGGGATTCTAATTCCCCATAAACGGAGTATATCGCCAACCATGGTTAGTATCGTCTTCCCAGCTCCAATCAGCGCGTTGTTATAAATCATATAAGCCGTAAAGATGGGCATTGAGAAAGATATGTATTTGAAATAGATTTCTCCCATTTGTATAACTTTTGGATCGTTTATAAAGAATTGAGTCACTTGCTTACCATATATAAATGTCAATAAAGATAACACGCCGATAATGGTTATATTCCAGTAAAACGCTTTTAAAACTGTATATTCAGCATCTTTATATCTCTTTGCACCGATAAACTGTCCAACCATTGTGGAAACAGCGCCGGCAAGCCCGAAAGATATCATAGAAACCAAATTGGTAACCCTATTACCTATCCCGTAAGCACTTATTACGGCGGGACCAAACATAGCCACATATTTCATAATAACAGCGAAACCAGCCGATGTTATTGACATTCCAAGCGCGCTTGGAAGTCCAAGCTTAAAAATCAAGCCTATAATCTTCCAATCTGGTTTAAAATCGCTTTTCGATATTTTCACATGAGCTTTTTTTGAAACAACGTGGTATACAGAAATTCCAGCTGCTATAAACCGACCAATATTAGTAGCCCAAGCTGCACCGGCAACACCAAGCTTAGGAAATGGTCCAATACCGAATATCAATAGTGGATCGAAAAACATATTTATAAGATTCATGTAAAGGGTTATTCTCATGCCAAATTGAGAATCACCGACGGCGCGCATCGCGGAAGTTGTGCTGTTGATTATAAATACAAGTGGAAGACCTAACATATCTACTATGTAGTATTTTAAAGCATACGGGACAACATCTCTACTTTCAGAACCCGCGATAGAGTTCAATATAGGTTTTGCAAAAGCGATTCCTAGTACGGTAGCCAGCAAACCAACGGATATCGTAACAAGGTATAACTGCCCAATTGATTTTTTAACCTTTTGTATATCCATTTTTCCGTAACTTTGTGAGACAATAGCTATCCCAGCGTTTGAAAAACCCATGGCAAGTGAGATAAATGTGAATATAACGGGCCAAGTAATTGTGGAAGCTGAGAATTGTACAGGCCCAAGCTTACCTAGAAAATAAGAATCAACGATATTGTAAATTGTTTGAAGCGCGTTTGAAACTATGAGAGGCCATGCTAAGTGAAATAACGAATATTCTATTCTTTCATTAAGCACGTTTACTTTCGCCACATTTTCTCCCTACCTTTTGCTTTTTCTCTGAGAATTTTAATGTGAAAAATTCGTACTACGAACTAAATGTATTTTATCATAAATTTTGCATAAGAGCAACAATCAGAAATTGAAATATTTTGAAAGTGTAGTAGAATAATCTACGCAAATCATTGCTTTAAAAATTTTAAAAGCTCAAGAGGGGCGAGCAAGCGCAGGCAGCCGCACAAGGCTGTCCTGAGGAAAGTCCGGACTCCGTGGGCAGGATGCTAGCTAACGGCTAGGTGGCGTGAGCCACGGATAGGGCCATAGAAACGGAAACCGCCTGAAAGGTTATTCCGAGTAAGGCAAGGGTGGAAAGGCGAGGTAAGAGCTCACCAGCAGTGCAGTAATGCACTGGCTTGGCAACCCACATCCGGAGCAAGGTCAAACAGGGGGTTGGGCGGTCCCACCCTAAATCCCCCGGGTAGACCGCTTAGACAGATGCTTGCTCAAGACAGAATCCGGCTTACAGCTCCTCTTGAGCTTTTTTATTTTGGCCTACACAATTCACACAAAAAAAATGGTGCCGTACACCCCGCTTCGACACGCCTGAACCCGGTCGTACGTACCCGTTGTGGCTCCGGCCGGGCACTCCTACGGCACACACTTGCCTACTTAGGGCTGCTTCCTTCCGGACCTGACCCGGTTCGCAGGTAGTTGTTGCGTAGGACCCAACCTTCAACGCCATCAGGTACGCCGTTTCCGAACCCAGGTAGCCTCAGACGGGGAATTCAGCCCCGCTAAGGTGGGTTTCGGGTTACAGGGGACCACCAACCCCCCGCTTAGTACGGCACCATGAGTTATTCTACCATTTATTTTTTATTTTTCAAGAGAAATTTTAAATATCTGTGAATTTTTGAGGAATGCTAATTCTTTTTAATTGATTTTAATAAAATAATTTGTGATATAATAAAATACAAAAAAGATTTATATTTTCTTTCAACGAAATGAACATTTCTGTAAGGAGATGGAATTATGAAAAAACTTAGAAGTTTGAAAAAATGCATGAATTTCAATATGTACCTTATTACAATTCTATTCGCTTTCCTGCTGTTTATAATTATTTTTGATGTATTTCAGCACAAAGAGTTTCAAAAAACTTACGTTAATATACGCGCGTATTTTAATTTAATAAACGATGTTGTTGTCGGAAGGAAAAATTTTGATGAGTTGTTAGTACCTATGAGAAATGTTAGTTATAAATACGAAAAATTTGCTCAAGCGCTTGAAGATTTTAAAAATGGAAAAATCGATAAAGAAGAAGTCTTAAATTACGTTCGTGACTTTGCTTCCTATCTTAGAAGCTATGAAGAGAAAAAATTTTCGCATATAAACAATGTTTATAAATTTTCTTCCATTTTCGTTGTTTTTGGTGTAATTATTATGGCGTTTTTTGGATTTCAAACAAGAAAATTCAAAAAGCATGTTGATAAAGTTATAGATAATTTTCAACAAATAGCACGTAATGTTAATATCTCGGCTATACCTCTTCCAAAAATAGAGTACGAAGAAGATTTAGAAGCTTTTAAAGCTATTAATGAAATTAATAACGTTCAGAATATATACGATACAATTAAACACATACCATTGACTTCAACGATAGAAGATTTTGTTTTTAATATTGGGCCGTATTTGTGTAGTTTATTCAATTCGCAAAGGTTTTCTGTGGCTCTTATCGATTGGGAAAGTAAAACTATAACTGCCGAAGTTGCTTATACAAAAGATCCAAATAAAAAATTTTTTTTAAAAGCTGGGTTTAAACAAAGTTTTGATGAAACCTCTCTTGGAAAGATGATTAGTGAAAATATCCAATTTAGGATAATAAACGACCTTTATGAACACTTTCAAAAAACAAAATCTTTAAGTACCAATTTTATCTTGGAAGAAGGCTTTCAATCAAATTTGACTGTTTTAACCTCAATAAACAGCAGACCGTTTGGCTTTATCTTTTTAGCTTCGGAAAGGAAAAATAATTACACAGAGCGCGATGCAAGGCTTCTTTTGGCACTTTCGAACGTAATTTCCTATAGATTTTACTATTCGATAATTATGCAAAACTTAATTTCAAATCTCGGTTCAAGCTTTGTTGACCTTGTTGAGTTTAGAGACAACGAAACTGGCAATCATATTAAAAGAGTAGCTCTTTACTCGAAAATAATAGCGGAAAAATTGGGGTTACATCCGAGAAAAGTCAGAGAAATTTACCGCTTTGCACCTTTACACGATATAGGTAAAGTTGGGATACCAGACGCGATATTGCTTAAGCCAGCAAGGTTGACAGATGAAGAGATGGCTATAATGAGAAAACATGTTGAGATAGGTGAAGAAGTACTTAGAAAATTTTCTAATAGTTCGAAAAACTTTATGGAAACTCAAGCAATAGAAGTTATGATAAATATAATTTCAGACCACCACGAAAAATTCGATGGTAGTGGTTATCCGAGGGGTAAAAAAGGAGAAGAGATAAGTATAGAAGGAAGGATAGTTGCGTTAGCTGATGTCTTTGACGCGCTGACAACGAAAAGGCCGTATAAAGAACCGTTTGATTTTGACGTATCTTTGGAAATGATAGTAAAAGAAAAAGGTAAACATTTCGATCCAAATGTCGTTGACGCATTTTTAAGTGAGATTGATAAAATACGAAAAGTTTATGAGGAATTTAAAGATTAAAATTATCACAAAACCTCTCCTCACAAATTTTGAGGAGAGGTTTTTCTTTTTAATTTACTAACTTAGGTTATTGGATATCTCCTTCATAAGTCTTATTACTTCGTCTCTTGTATTCTCAACTTCTTTGAATAAACGCTTTGCCTTTTCGTAATCTTTTTTCCTTAAGGCTTCGTCTATTTCTTTTCCAAACGCGTGTATTTTCTTGTGTGGTGCATCTATTTCTCTCCATTTGTCCGCTACTTTTTCTGGAGGTCTAACAAAATGATAAATGGAACCAAACTTGCAGAATGAGCCATCTAATACGACATTCAATTTTTCATCCATTCTGTTTATAGCACTTTCCACATCTTTCATCCATTTTTCATGGGCTTCTATCTCACTATTAATTATATCTTTTAACTCGCTTTCGTTTAAAACAACTATTTCACTTGATATGATTGATCCGATTTTCTTAAATGACTCAGATACTTCAAAAGAGGATTGTTTCACAAGTTTAAAGTTGTTTTCCATTTCTTCTGATCCTTTTCTGTCCATTTCCATCTGTTCACTCATGTCGGTTGCTGTTTTTGACAATGTTGCCATTGCTGCGGATATTTCTTCTATAGATGCGCTTTGTTCTTCTGTTACCGCCGCAAGGTTTGATGCTTCTTTTTCTAGCGTTGTTACTTCAGATTGTATATCTTCAAGTTTTTGGCTCACCAATTTAGTCGCATATTCTATATTCCTTATTTTTTCATCAAAACTTTCAAGTCTTTCGCTTATTCCACCAACTCCGTCTCTTAGCTCTGTCAGTATTTTACCTATCTCTGTAGCCGATATCCTCGTACTTTCAGCCAGTTTTCTAATTTCATCCGCAACAACCGCAAATCCCCTTCCAGCCTCTCCTGCGCGTGCAGCTTCTATTGCTGCGTTCAATGCTAATAAATTCGTCTGCTCCGCTATATCCGTTATCGTCTTTAATATGTCTCCTATCCTTTCGGATTTTTCTTTCAATTGATTTGCGAACCCAACTATCTCTTGTGAACCTTGAATTGTTTCATCGACTGAGCCTTTCATTTGAACTATCGAATCGTTACTTAGCTCAACATCATTTGTTATTTTTTCAACTGCTGTGGCAACGTTCTGGGCAGCTTTTGATATGTTTGATGTGGTGGCAGATATTTCTTCTATTGTTGCTGTTGTTTCCTCTACTGAAGAAGATAACGTTTGTGCCATTTGAACTCCATATTCAAAGCTTTCCTTGAATACTTCAAGCGAAGAGTAAGAATCATCGATTTTTGAGATAAGTGTACCTAATCTAATGTTAGAATCTTTTGATGAGAGGACAAATTCTTTTATTATATTTCTTAAATTAGCGAGCAACTCAGATAATTTTTGAAAAACGCTTGATATTTCATCTTTACCTGATTTGAATGAGATTCCTTTTGCTAAGTTCCTTTCTTTTTGTAATTTTTCTATTTCTATCACAAGAGTTGAGATCTTTTTCACCGTGAGTGTGGAGCAGAGTACAACAATAGCTATTGTTATCAAAGCCACAAGTAGTCCTAACATAATCTGGGAAGTTATATCTTTTTTCTGCATACTGAAAATATCCCTTGCGTCGATTCTTTGAAGGAGTACTGCGAATGGTTTTCCATCGACATCCTTAAAAGGGTAATTTATGTAAAAATATTTATCATCCTCAAAAGATTCTTCTTTTCCAGCTTTTAGGTTTTCAATGTTGTACTTTTGCAGAAAATCTTCAACTTCGTCAGGTTTTGTAATTATTTCTGCAGGTTTACCATATTCATCTAAGAATTGATAGACAATCGCATCCCCGATTTTTTTAAGCACTTCTTTATTTAATAAAAATGTAACTTCCATAGTACCCACAAATTCGTTGTTATAGTATACAGGTCTTACGTATCTAAAGCCAACACCACTTTTGCCTGGAGATGATACAAATATGGGTTCTTTTTTCTGGAGCACAACTTTTATGTCATTTCTATAGTCTAAACTATCTCCGTATTTATTTAAATCATTAGTTCTGAGGAACGATTTCAAATCAGGAGTATGGAAGTGTATTAGGTTGGTTTCATAGTTTTTTTGATAAATTCTCATGGATTGGCATCACGTATTGTATGAGCATATCCCTATCTTTGTTAGCGAATGCTTCTAATATCTCTTGTTTTGATAGAACATAGTCGGATGCGAGTTGGAGTTTTTTCTGGACATCTTCAAATGTCTTTTCTAAATTTTTTGCAAATGTTTCTTCCATCTTATTCATCCAAAGACCGCTATTTTCAGTATTTGAACGGTAGTCTAAGAAAATGGTTAAACCTATTCCCAAAGCAACTAACACAGGTAATAAAATGTAATTCACCATTTTAATACTCATTAATTTCACCTCCAATAGAAATTTTTATGTTTGCGGGTTTTTTGATATTCTATCTTAACATTTTACAAAAAATTATATACGTTTGTCAAGGAAAAATCTAGGATAAAAGTACATGTGGTATAATCCGTTCGAGTGTGGTATAATTAAATAGAAGTTTTTTGTCTTCCTCTTTGGATTTGCTTAAAATTAGATTTTTAACTCAACGTGGGAAAAATTAAGAATAAAAGAAGAAGGAGGGGGTACTTGTGGAGGTTAGGAAAATTACTGTTGAGGAATTGTGTAATAAAGTTAAAGAGAAGACGCCAGTTCCTGGTGGTGGAGCTGTTGGTGCTGTTGCCGCCGCGCTTGCCGGTTCGTTAAATTCTATGGTTGCGAATTTAACATTTGGAAAGAAAAAGTATGAGGAGTACGAGGGTTTAATGCAGGAAGTGTTGGAAAATATGGAATTGGTTGTTGAAAAGTCTTTGAAGCTTGCCGAAGAAGATGTTAAGGCTTTTGATGCAGTTATGGCAGCTTATAAGCTTCCAAAGGAAGAACCAAACCGTGAAGAAAAGATTCAAGAGGCTTTAAAGAAAGCCATCGAAACTCCTTTTGAGCTTATTGAGTGCGCAAGAGATATTTTGAAGTACAGTGAGATTGTGGCGAAGTGGGGAAATAAGAATGCAATATCAGACGCTTTCAGTGCTGCGGAGCTTGCGAGAGCAGCTTGTAAAATTGGTGAGTACAATGTCATGATTAATTTGAAGTCAATTACAGATGAAAAATATAAAAATAAAATTCTTGACGAAATGTACGAAGTAATGCATGAAGCAAAGGTTTATTATGATAGAATACAGGAGTTGGTAAAGGAAAATGGGTTCACTAAGATTTGAGATAATCAACACACAAGGACATGCCAGACGAGGTAGGATTCACTTACCACATGGTGTTGTTGAAACACCTACTTTTATGCCTGTTGGGACGAATGCGAATGTAAAGCTTGTTACACCGCATATACTTGAAGAGAACAATGTTCAGATAATTCTTTCAAATGCGTTTCATTTGTACTTAAAACCCGGACTTGATGTTATCAGAGAGTTCGGTGGGCTTCATAATTTTATGCGTTGGAATAAACCAATACTAACCGATAGTGGTGGTTTTCAAGTTTTCAGCTTAAAGAAAGGCCAGAAAATAACAGATGATGGCGTATGGATAATGTCACCTATAGATGGTTCGAAGCATTATATTACCCCGGAGCTTTCCATGGAAATACAAGCTACTCTTGGTTCAGATATCGTTATGGCGTTCGATTATTGCGCAGACCCTAAAGATGGATATGATGAAGCTAAGAGAGCGGTTAAGTTAACCACAAAGTGGGCAAAAAGAAGTCTTGAACATTTGAGAAGAATATCCAATCAGGCAACGTTTGGTATAATTCAAGGTGCAACGTATGAAGATTTGAGAGAATTGAGTCTCCATGAGATTACCCAGTTTGATTTCGACGGTTTTGCGATCGGTGGGTTGAGTGTTGGTGAACCACGCGAGGTAACAATTAAGATGGTTGAATTCATAGGTCCTAAAATGCCGCAAGATAAACCACGCTATTTTATGGGTGGTGGTTCTCCAGATTTGTTGGTCGATTTAGTTGCCAATGGTGTGGATATGTTCGATAGTGTTTTCCCAACAAGAGTGGCAAGGCACGGGCTTGCCGTTACATGGAATGGTAAATTTAACATAAGGTCGGCAAGGTATAAGTACGATAAGACACCTATCGATGAAAATTGTACTTGCTATACCTGTAGGAACTTTTCCAAAGGGTATATAAGGCATTTGTTTGATAGACAAGAAGTGTTGGGGCAGATATTGTTGACAATTCATGATATCCATTTCATGATGGAATTTGGCGAGAAGATGCGCGAGAGTTTGGAAAATGGTACTTTTGAAGAATTCCGAAAGGGGATAAAAAAAGCTTATGAAAAGACTGCTAACGATTAGTGTTTTGCTTTTGTTAGTTGTGGAATTTTTTGCTTTTACATTCGCAGTTTTTGAAAGTCCTGCTAATCTTTTTGTAAGTAGCAATTTTGTTTTTCTTGAAAACTATATTTCTGAGTCTGGCTCATCTTTTGTCAGAGTTGCTTGGCAACAAAGGGTAACAAATTTATGTGGTGAACTTGGTTACACGACTGATTCTCAATTTTCTTATGGGGTTGTTAATTACAAACTTTCAAATTTAACAGGATTTTATGGTTTAAATATAAAAGCTAATGTTTTACCTATAGATAAATTTTATTTGAAGGTGGACATTGGCGGAAAGATAATTGTCGATAAGAACTTAGTCATAGACTTTGGAGTTTTTGATGTTACGCTTATAAATATGGATGCGACTCAGACAATTTATTTACCTGTGGCATTTGGTGGAGTGACGTTTTTTACTGAAAATGGTTGGAATATTTCCGCTGGTTTGAATAATGTTGGAGATAATAAAGTGCAGTTGGGTTTTAATGTTAATTTTCCAAAATGGCAATTTATTAATAAGTTGTCTTTGACATATTTGCCCGTTTTCCGTTTTTCAGACAACCAGTTTTTCAATATTTTTAGCGGAGCGGTTGAATTTGGTTTTTCAAATTTCAGGTTAGGAATTTCAGGTTCTTACTTACTCTCTGAACCGGATGTTAATGATAACTATTTAAAAGATCTATACAATCTAAAAATTTTATTTGGAGTGGGGTTGTAAGATGAGCGCTATTAATAAAGCTATAAAGATTTTGAATGAAGATGATATAAGAAGGTCGTTGATGAGGATAGCCCATGAGATTTTAGAAAAGAATAAGGGTGCCAAAGATATTGTCCTTATTGGAATAATAACACGAGGAGCATTTCTCGCAAAGAGGATAGGTAAGAATATATCAATTATCGAAGGTGTTGATGTGCCTGTTGGCGCTCTGGATGTTTCGCCATTCAGAGATGATGAAAAAAGAACGTCAAAAGAAGATGACAAGAGCGATATTAATTTTCCGATTAACGATAAGAAAGTTATTCTTGTTGATGATGTGCTCTTCACTGGAAGAACAGTTAGGGCTGCTATGGACGCGATTATCTCACGTGGTAGACCAAAGAGCATACAACTTGCAGTCTTAATTGACAGAGGACATAGAGAGTTTCCAATTAGACCTGATTACGTTGGTAAAAATATACCAAGCTCCAAAGAGAAGGAAATAGTAAAATTAAGGCTCAAAGAAGTTGATAACGAAGATGGTGTTTACATATTCAAGATGGAGGACGAAGAATATGAAATATGATATTGAATTCAGGGGAAGTTATGCTCTTTTGAAAATTTTTATAGGTCCTGGGGAAAGTGCGAAAGTGGAACCGGGAGCTATGGTTTATATGAAAGGTCCTGTGGAAGTTCAAACTTCAACAGGTGGCGTTTGGAAAGCTTTGAAACGTGCTATTTTAGGTGGCGAGAGTTTCTTTATGAATACTTATGTTTCTCACGGTAATGGTGAAGTTGGAGTTGCGCCTGAGTTGCCTGGTGATATAGATGTTGTGCCATTAAATCAAACTTTATTTGTTCAATCAACTTCTTTTCTCGCGAGTGATACTTCGGTAGACATTGATGTGTCATTTGGTGGTTTTAAATCTTTCTTTTCAGGGGAAGGTATTTTCTTGCTAAAGCTTCAAGGTTACGGTGATGTGGCTATATCATCTTTCGGAGGTATAAAGCTTATTGAGCTTCAGCCCGGGGAACAGATGACAATAGATACAGGTCATGTTGTCGCTTTTGATGGCAGTGTGAATTACAGTGTTCGTACGTTTGGTGGATTAAAGTCGACTATTTTCGGTGGAGAAGGGCTTGTGTGTACCTTTACAGGACCTGGTAGGGTGTATATACAAACGAGGAATTATCCAGCTTTTGTAGAATGGATTAAATCACTTGTCCCACGTGAAACTGGTAGTAGATAATATAGAGAAGATAATATGGAGACGAGATAAATAATTTAAACAGGGAGGAATTTCCATGCGCCTTTTTGGAACAGATGGTATCAGAGGTGTTGTAAATGAAGAATTAACACCAGAGATAGCCTTCAAGCTCGGGAATGCTTTAGCAAAATATGTTGATAAGAGGATATTCATTGCAAAGGACACACGGGCAAGTGGCGATATGCTTGAAGCCGCTTTAGTTGCAGGAGCGACATCCGCGGGTGCAACTGTTTATAGATGTGGAGTTTTACCGACCCCCGCGCTTGCGGTTATAACAAAATTGGAGGATGCTATAGGTGTCATGATTTCAGCCTCTCACAATCCTCCTGAGTTCAACGGTTTAAAAGTATTATCACGTGGTTTCAAGCTTCCAGATGAAGTTGAGGAAACTCTCGAAAAGCGTATGAATGAAATTCATTATTCCCCTTACAATGAGATTGGCTGTGTGGTGGACTATAAGCTTGCGTTTGAGGAATATACAAATTACATTGTTCAGCAATTTGAAGGTTTGGACTTAACTGGTTTAAAAATTCTTGTAGATGCTGGAAATGGTGCAGCATACGAGACAACACCATATATATTAAGGGAATTAGGAGCAAAAGTTGATGTGATATATAATACCCCTGATGGTTACAATATAAATGTAGATTGTGGCTCAACAAACCCTAAGAAAGCTATTGAAAAGATGACGAATCACAATCTTGCGATACTGCACGATGGTGACGCCGATAGGTGTATTCTTTTAGATGAGAAAAAACAAGAGGTACATGGTGACAAGATAATTGGTTTGTGTGCGAAACACATGAAATTGGAAGGTCGATTGAAAAACGATGTTGCTGTTGGTACAGTGCTTTCCAATATGGGATTGGAGGTTTTTCTTAAAAACAATGGCATAAAACTTGTTAGAGTGAAAGTTGGAGATAGGTACGTCCTTGAGAAAATGCTTGAACTTAACGCAAGTGTCGGTGGAGAGAGAAGTGGTCATGTAATCTTTTTAGATAAATCTACAACCGGTGACGGTATTATAACAGCTCTTGAAACTATCAGTGTTATGATAAAATCTGGTAAAAAACTTTCTGAACTTGCAGATGAGATACCAGATTATCCGCAGATAATGATAAATGTTAAGACAAAAAACAAATTAGTTGTCGAGCATGAAGAAGTGAAGAAGTTGATAGAGAAATATAAGAGAGAAGATGTTGATATCGTCGTAAGACCATCCGGTACAGAACCTCTTGTTAGAGTTTTCGTGCAAGGGCCTAATGAAGAGTATATTTCAAATGCCGCTTACGATATAGCTGGTAAGATAGAGGAATTATCGAAAGGAGAGGATTAATGTGGGAAGAGAAGAGCTTCGTACAGCCGTTTTGAATAAATTGAAAGAAGTAATTGATTGGGAAATAGGTCTCGATGTTGTTACACTTGGCTTAGTTTATGATATACAGGTCGATGAGCAAAATAATGTTAAAGTTTTAATGACGATGACAACACCCATGTGCCCATTAGCAGGTGGGATTATGGGCGATGCTGAGATGAAAATAAGGTCTATAGAAGGTGTCGGTAATGTCGAGATTGAACTCACATTTGACCCACCATGGACACCAGATAGGATAGACCCAGTTGTAAGAAAACAACTCGGGATATAAGCAGAATTAAGCAGATGAAAATCTCTGAAGTTTTGAAGCTTTACAAAGAGAAAGGGCTTCCCGAGAGGGAAGCTCTGATTTTGATTAGTAAGGTGCTTGAAAGGTCAAAAGAATTTGTCATTTCACATGATGAGTTGGAATGCCCTGAACAGGCAATAGAGCTTTTGGAGAAACGTCTGACAGGTTACCCACTCCAATACATATTAGGTGAAGTTGAATTTTTCGGGAGGAAGTTTTACATAGAAGAAGGGGTCCTTATACCTCGTTGGGAAACGGAAGGGCTTGTTGAAATAGCTATTGATTTGATTAGAAAAAATGGTATAAAGAAAGTATTGGAAATAGGAGTTGGAAGTGGGGTGATATTAATTACCCTTGCTTTGGAAACAGGCGTGGAGTGTTACGGAACGGATATTAATCCAAAGGCAATTGAAGTTACAAGAAAGAATTCTCAAATGTACGATGTTAGTTGTGAGTTGAAACTTGGTGAATACGCCGAGCCGTTTATTGAGAAGTTCGATGAAATTGAGTTGATTGTTTCAAATCCACCTTACGTGAAAGCGGATGCTGTTTTGCCTATAGAAGTTCAATATGAGCCACCTGATGCGTTATTCGCGGGAAAAGATGGTCTTGATTTTTACAAAAAGTTCTTTGAACGTTACAATATTCAAGGTAAAATAGTTGTAATGGAGATAGGAGAAGATCAAGGAGAGGCGTTGAGAAAACTTACAGGTGGAGAAATACTGAAGGATTTAGCCGGTAAAGATAGGTATTTGGTAGTTATAGGCAATTAATGTTTGAATTTAACTGAAATATGAAAGGGAGGAATTGTAAATGAAGGTAGTACTTATTCAAGATGTTCCGAAACTTGGAAAGAAAGGTGAAGTAATTAACGCGTCTGATGGATACGCAAGGAATTTTTTAATTCCAAGAGGTCTTGCAAGAGAGGCAACGCCAGAGGTTCTTAAGCAACTTGAAAAAGAGAAAGAAGAAGAAAAGAAAAGGCTTGAGGCGTTGAAAAGAGAAAGTGAAAATTTGCTTTCTGAACTACACAAACATGTTTTTAAGATAAAAGCAAAAGCTGGTGATGGTGGGAAACTCTTCGGTTCACTTACAAGTGCCAATATATCAGATGTAATTTCAAAAACATTATCTAAGGAATTTGACAAAAAATGGATAGTGTTAGATAATCCAATAAAAGCCCTTGGAACGTATGATGTAACCGTTAAATTACCAGGAGGAGTTAGTGGAAAGATAAAGGTTGAGGTATTACGCGAGGAATAAATTAATTTAAATAGGAGAATATCCAATAGAATATTAGAATACTTTTGGAGGTGCGTTTTTTTTGAATTTTATAGCGTTTAGTAAAGCACTGTACTCAACATGGATTTATTATTCACCGGAGAGGATTTTGTTCGACGCTGGTGAAGGTGTTGCTACTATGCTTAGTAATAAAATTTATGCTGTTAGGCATATTTTTCTTACTCATGGGCATGTTGACCATATAGCGGGACTTTGGTCGATAATAAATACCAGAAATAACGCTATGGGAGATAGAGAGAAGCCTCTCACAGTTTATTATCCTGAAGGTAATAAGGGAATAGAATTTTACGCGGAATTTTTGAAGAGAGCAAATAACGATCTAAGATTTGAGCTTATTTTTGTGCCTGTAAAAAAAGGTGAAAATGTATTTTTAAGAAAATCAGGTTCTTTCATTAGATACGTTCAGCCATTTCAAGTTAACCATACATATAGTGAAGTAGCTTTTGGTTATCACGTAATAGACGTACGTAGGAGATTGAAAGAAGAATACAGGGATTTGCCGAAAGAGGAGATTTCAAATCTTGCTAAAAAACTTGGAAGCGAAGAGATAACGGAAGCTTATGAGAAAAAGGTGCTTACAATTTCTGGTGATACTGTTTTGTTGAAAAAAGAAGATATAATGGATACGGAGATACTTTTTCATGAATGTACTTTTTTAAATAGGGAGGACAGAAAATTTAACAATCATGCGTCTTTGGATGATATAGTTGAACTTGTAAAAGATTCAAACGTAAAGAATTTAGTTTTGTACCATATTTCATCACGATACGTTAGAGGACTTGAAAAGGCTATAAAAAAGATAAATATACCAGGTACGAAAATATTTTATGTACATCCTGAGAGGATTTTTGAATTTTAATTTTTTGCTTAAAATTGAATAATTACCTTGAATAGAGGGGTTCTTTATGAGAAATCTTATATTTATCAGTGACCTTCATATCGGTGATGGAAATAGCAAAGATGATTTCGAACAGGATGATTTGTTCGAGAGTATGCTTTTAGATTGGAATAATCTGGAGAACCCCGAAATTGTTATTGTTGGTGATGGATTCGAAATTCTTGAATCAAGTGCTGTTCAAAGTCTTGGGCTCATTGGTTTTTGGGAAAGTATGGATAAAATTGACGAAAATGTGATTGAGGATATAGAAAGAAGGCATCCCAAAATTTTTAAAGCATTACAAAATTTCAAAGGAAATATATGGTATGTCGTTGGTAATCATGATTACTATATATTAAAAAATCAAAGGCTTCAACAAGCTTTAAAAGAAAGAATAAGTAACCTAAACATAGTTCCATATTTCTATGATGAGGAAACAAATATATTGGCTATCCATGGAAATCAATTTGATTCTGTTAATAAATTTAAGGAAGTCAACGGTGAAATTATCCCACCACTGGGCGATTTTATAGCAAGGTACATGATGAGTAACTTCGATAATGAATTGAGAAAGCATTTACCGGATGAAGTAATACGTGATTACGATAATGTTAGGCCTACATTAGATGTGTTTCTCTGGCTTGAGAAAATAACTGAGGTATATGAGAATAGCGTTGACCTTTTGAAAATGTGGATAGATAATTTTATAGAAATGATGAGACAAGATGAAGCAAAAACTTGGATGAAGAAAAATTATCCATTTATGAGTAAGCTTTCAATAGTTTTTTTAAATAAAGTTGGTGGAATTAAATTAGGCGAATTGATTGTTAGGATGGTAATGAATTTTAGAAAGCTTAAAAAGACGGATTATTTAAAAAAAGCTGCGGTGAGAATTTTCAAAGATCCATCTTTTTTGATAAATAATATGGATGGATACGTTGATGATAAATCAAACTTAAAGTTAATTGGAAATATAGATGGTATAATAACTGGTCACAGCCATCGACCTAATTTTGAAGTTCTGAAAGTTAAAGATGATATTAAATTTTATATGAACTGCGGTTCTTGGAAACCCGTTGTTGAAAGACGCTCATCAGGTATATTCCAAAGGTATTTTGAGATATTCTATGGAATAGCTAAAGTTGACAAAAGGGATTTGGAAATAGTCACAGGAACAATTAATAAGCTAAAAAAACGGGAAGTGATAGATTGAATAGATTAAAAGTTATTACAACTCATTCTAATCCTGATTTTGATGGTTTTGCTAGTTGCGTAGGGCTTAAAAAGATTTATCCAGATTTTCAAATTGTTATATCTGGTAACCCATTTCAAAATCTTAGCGAATTTTTAAGATTTTATGGCGATTTTTTCCCTTTTATATACGAAAATGAACTCAAGGGTTTCAATGGCGATATCGAAGAATTAATTATTGTTGATACGCCGGATATAGAAAGAATAGGCGAGGAAATAAAGAGTAAGTTGTCTTCTGATACAAAAATTACAGTAATAGATCACCATCCAGATATCCGTGAGTTGAATATAGAAAATAAGAATTTAAATAAAATTATTAAGCAAACTGGCGCAGCGACTACTATTGTTGCTAATATGCTAAAAGAAAAAGGGATTAAGCTTTCAAATGAGGAAGCTTCTTTACTTGGTATAGGTATTTACGAAGATACCGGAAGTCTTTTGTTTTCGAGCACAACACTTGAAGATTTAGAGGCTGTGATTTATCTGTTTCAAAATGGTCTTTCTTTGAATACTGTTTCGGAATACATAAAATTTGACCTCACGATAGATCAAAAGATTGTTTTAAATAATCTATTACAGAATGTTAAGACTTATAATGTAAATAATTATCAAATTACGATAGCTACAGCGGAAACTGAAAAATTTATTGGTGGGCTTGCGGCCATAGTTGCGAAATTTTGGTATGCTCAAAATGTTGATACGCTTATAGTTATCGTTAGGATGGCTAAGAAAGTTTTTATTACAGCTAGAACCAAATCACCAGATATTGACCTTGCTGGATTAATGAGTGTGTTTGGCGGCGGAGGACACAAGCAAGCGGCATCGGCTAAAGTGAATATAGCCTCTGTGGAGGAAGTTGAGCATAAAATACTTCAGGTTTTGCCAAATTACATAAATACTGGACTTAAGGCGAAAGATATTATGTCCTCACCGGTTAGAACGGCTCTCGCAACCGAAAGTATAGAGGAAGTTAATAAAATAATGGAAATAACAGGGCACAGCGGTATGCCTGTTGTTGAAGGAAATAAATTGGTGGGGATTGTGACTAAAAAAACTGTTGATAAGGCACTCAATCATGGACTTGGCAAGAGACCTATCAAGTCTATAATGAGCTCTAAGTTGATAACTGCGAAGTTAGATACACCTGTAAGTGTCCTTCGAAAGTTAATGATTGAGAATGATATTGGCCGAATTCCAATTTTAGATGAAAATAATATTTTAGTTGGAATAGTTACTAGGTCTGATATTATTAGGGCTGAAAGTAGCCCAAAAAAGTCTTATTTAGAAAAAAGAGAGGAAATTAAAACTACGTTCAATAATATATCTCATTTAATAAACGAAAGACTATCAAGAAGAATTGTAAATCTTCTCAGATTAATTGGCTTTTTCGGTAACGAAATGAATTCTCCTGTATATGTTGTTGGAGGATTTGTTAGAGATTTGATTTTGAATATTGAAAATTACGATATTGATATCGTTGTTGAGGGGAATGGTATAGAATTCGCTAAGTATATGGCTCAACAACTTAATGCCATTGTTGTACCATATGAGAAATTTTTTACCGCTAATGTTATATTCAAAGATGGATTTAAAATCGATGTAGCGACAGCTAGGACTGAATATTACGAAAGTCCTGGAGAATTGCCACAAGTGGATATAAGTACAATAAAGAAGGATTTGTATAGAAGGGATTTCACTATTAATGCGATGGCGATAAAGTTAAATCCGCAGGATTTTGGAACGTTGTATGATTTTTTCAATTGTCAAAAAGATCTTGAGGAAGGTGTAATTAGGGTACTCCACAATTTGAGTTTTGTTGAAGATCCGACGAGGATGATTAGAGCTGTGAGATTTGAGCAGAGGTACGGGTTCAAAATGGAAAACCATACGCTTGATTTGTTGAAAAAAAATCTCTCCGAAAGATATTTAGAAAGGGTTTCAGGTTCCAGGATTAGGCAGGAAATAGAAAAGATATTGGAAGAAAAAAATCCAATTAAAGCAATTAAAAGAATGGCAGAGCTTGACATGATAAAGCATATATTTCCAAAGACTTATTACACTGCAACTATGGAAGAAAAATTTGTAAGGTTGTTTAAATTTATTCCATACTTGAAGGAAAGATTTGAAAACTTTAATGATTTCTACGCTGTATCTACAATTTTCCTTGAGTATTACGATAAATCTACCCTTGAAGAGATGAGGGCAAAATACGGTTATCCTAAGAAATTTATAGAAACTTTAAAATTCACTGAAAATATAATTATCCCTGTTAAATCGCTTATCGAAAATCGTTATCCTTTTTCCGATATTTATAAGGTTTGTGGAAAGTCAAATCCTTATATTTATTCACATATCTCCGCTTATCTTGATGAAGATGAACAAAATTATTTGCTCAGTTACATAGATACTGTTCTTAACACAAGAATTGAGAAGGTAACTGGTAAGTATTTGATGGAAAGGTATCAATTGAAGGCTGGACCGATTTTGAATAATATACTTGAAGAATTGTTCTGCTTAAAGCTTGATAATAGTAATTTAAGTGAAGAAATTGCAATAGAAAGTATTGTGAAAAAGCATATTGAAAAAATTGAAGATTCAAGTAAATTATAGTTTATTATACTTTGGGCATTTTAAACATGAGTGGTGATTAAATGGCAGATAAGTTTGCGAGAAAATACATACCATTTATGCTTTTTTTGGCAATGTTTTTTTATGTCTTTTATGGTCTTGTAAAAGTGCAAGTAATAGAACAGTACAAATATAAAAGTTTTTTATCGGAGATTCTTGGTAAAGGTGGTTACAATAGAGGTTTGAGAGGTACTATTTACTCTTCCGATGGTGTTAAGCTTGCTTGGAGTGAGTGGAAACCAGTTCTAAATTTGGCTAAATATACCCAAGATGATGAAAAAATATTGAAAAAGTATCTATCTATTGAACAAATTGCAACTTTAAAAAATACTGGAGTCACAGAATTAGACTGGGAACAAGCGTTTCTCCTCAAAAGTATTGGATACACAGTTAAAACTATTGAAAAGAGGCATTCTTACGGCTTTCTTTATCACTTAATTGGGAGTGTTAATATCGATGGTGATGGTACATCAGGCATAGAATATGCTTATAATGATGTGCTAAAAGGGAAGTTTGGTGTTTCGTATACTATCAGAACTCCAGGTGGTGGTTATCAGCAAGGGATATTAGAAAATGCGGCAGACAATGGCTTGGATCTTCAAACATCAATAAACTTTGGTCTTCAAAAATTTATCTATGAGATGTTAAAACAATCTGAAACACCATCAGTTGTTATAGTTTCAAAACCAAAAACTGGTGAAATTGTAGCGATGGTATCTTATCCATCTCCGGAGAATGATATGAATGAGCTTGATGTATTAACTTGGGAAAAGCTAATAAATGACCCGCTAAAACCGCTACTTAATAGAGCTATTTCCAATGTTTATCCACCCGGTTCGACTTTTAAAGTAATAACTGCGCTTGCGCAATTATTGTATGGTCAACCAAATACTGTATCATGCAATGGAGTTTTCTATTATAGAGATTCAAAAGGGAATGTAACAGGTAAGTATAAAGACTGGTTAACCTCCGGGCATGGTATCGTTGATTTGAAAAAGGCAATTAGAGTTTCTTGTAATGTTTATTTCTACAACGCAGCGTTAGATGTTGGTGTTGATAAAATAGTTGAAGTTGCCAAAGCTTTCAAATTGGGTGAAAAAACGAAGATTAATTTGCCCGGAGAAGTTTCAAGTACTTTGCCGACGCCAGAGTGGAAGTATGAAACCTTCAAAGAAAAATGGTATCCTGGTGACACGATACTTTACGGAATTGGACAGGGATTTCTAACAGTCACGCCTCTTCAAATGATTAATTTGTACAATGCTATCGCTAATAAAGGAGTAATAATAAAGCCAAAACTTGTTATAAATGAGGAGATAGTAGAAGAAAAAGTAAAACTTAATATTTCTGATAGTGATTGGAATTTAATTATAAATGGGCTTGAAGAGGTTACAAGCGTTCAAGGAAGCGCTGCTAATGCTGGTACTGCATCAAAATCATTTAAGGGATTTCCAATAAGCGTTGCTGGAAAAACTGGTACAGCTCAAGTTGGTGATGGTGATCCGCATGCGTGGTTCATCGGATTTGCGCCGAGTGAAGAACCGATGTATACAGTTTTAGTACTTATCGAACACGGAAAAAGCGGCGGAGAGACAGCTGCGCCGATGGCGAGAAAAATATTCGATTATATGTATGAAAATGGATTCTTTGAAAAAAATAATAATTAATAGAAAGGAGTACGATGTTATGCTAAAGATTATGTATTTCAAAAACGATAAATGTGGTGTGTGTACCGCTTTTTTACCAAAGATTCAGAGAATTTCAAAAGATTACGAACTTGAACTTGAAGTCGTTGATGTTGTTCAAAAGCCAGAAGTGGCGGGTCAGAATATGGTATTTACAGTTCCAACGATTTTAATTATAGATAGCGAAGGAAATGAAATTAAACGCTTCGCGAGAAGTTTTTCAGAGTTAGAAATAAGAGAATATTTGGATAGAGTTTATGATATACTTGGAATGTAAGAAATCGCAATCACTCTTTACAAAGGGGGGAGCGCAATGGAGAAGATTTTAGGGATTTTAAGATTTGCATTGGCGAGAGAAATAGAAGGTAGAGAATTTTACAAAGAGAAAGCTACACGTGCTAAAAGTAAAGAAGTAAGGGATACGCTTGAAAGTTTATGGAAGATGGAAGAAGAGCATGTAGAATTTATAAAAAGTCTTATGGAAAAGGTACAAAGTGATATAGAAATAGATGTTGATTCTGTGCTTACAAGAAGTGACTTTTTCGAGGAAAGAGAAAAAGAAGAGCTTTCAGTAGGGACGCTTGATGATATTGCAAATGATATGAGTATACTTAGAATGGCTTATCTTATCGAAGAAGATTTTGAAAATTTTTACAGAACCACTGCTGAAAAAGTTGAGGATAGCGATATGAAGAGGATTTTAAATACTCTTGCAAAATGGGAATTGGGACACAAGAATATGCTCTTTGAACTTTACAACGATGTGAAAAATGCGTACTGGAATAAACAGGGATTTACTCCACTCTTTTAGTATCTGAGTTTTTTAGCTTTTAGGTAAGTTTTAGATACACAGTTCAAGGAGGTTGATTGTTTTGCGAATACTTAGTGGTATAAGGCCAACTGGTAAAGTCCATGTTGGGCATTATGTTGGTGTATTTGAAAATTGGATTAAATTGCAAAATGAAGGTCATGATACATTTTATTTTATAGCTGATTGGCATGCCCTTACAACTCATTACGAAGATACTTCAGAATTAAAACACTACACAAAAGATTTAGCAAGGACATTAATAGCGGTTGGACTAGATAAATCAACGTTATTTGTCCAATCCGCTGTTAAAGAACACGCAGAATTAATGCTTATTTTTTCTATGGTGACGCCTCTTTCATGGCTTGAAAGGGTTCCAACTTATAAAGAAATGAAACAACAGTTAGCAAATAAAGATCTTTCAAATGCTGGATTTTTAATGTATCCTGTACTTCAAGCCGCCGATATTCTTATTTATAAAGCAGATGGTGTACCAGTTGGTGAAGACCAAGTCTATCATATTGAGTTGACGAGAGAAATTGCAAGAAGATTTAATTACATATTCAAAAAGGAGATTTTCCCTGAGCCAAAAGAGCTTCTTTCGAAAGTCCCAAAATTGCTTGGAACCGATGGAAGAAAGATGAGTAAAAGCTATGGAAATACAATACCTTTGATAACTACTGAAAATGAACTTTCTAAGATGGTACTTCCAATGGTTACTGACCCTGCGAGGAAAAGAAGGACAGACCCGGGTAATCCAGAAAATTGTCCTGTTTGGGATTACCACAAGGCGTTTGGAACAGCGGATAATGAAGAAGAAAAACAATGGGTTTTTGAAGGTTGTACCCAAGCAAAAATCGGGTGTGTTGATTGTAAGAAGTTGTTGTTGAAACATATGACTGAGAAATTAAGTCCTATTTGGGAAAGGTACAATTCAATTACAGAAGGCCAAGTTCAAGAAATAATCGAAAACGGTAACGAAAAAGCAAGAGAGATAGCAAAGCAAACAATGGAAGAAGTAAGAGACGCTGTTAAGATTATGTATTGAAAATTGCATAAATAGAGGTGATAATACTATGACAATAGTTATCTTAACTAAAGTTTTTTTCTCAGCTTTAGCATTAGTAATTGCCTACGTAATTCACAAAGTAATAATGAAATCCATTGATAGATTCATGTCAACTTTCGGGAGAGAAATTAAGGCTCCAAAGACTTTATCGCTTTTAATAGCATTTTTAGTTTACGGATTTGCTGTAGCTGGTGTACTTTCGATATGGGATGTTAATCTTACGCCATATCTTACAGGTTTGGGAATATCTGGTGTTGTTCTTGGACTCGCATTTCAGGAGCCTTTAACTAACTTTCTTTCTGGGATACTTGTTCTTGTTACTCGTAAAGTGTTTGAAGGAGAGGTTGTGGATATAGATGGGCAAAGTGGTACTGTGGATATCATAAAGATGAACCATACTCATTTGGTTACATTTGATGGTAAACTTGTACTTATACCTAACAGAAAGGTCTGGTCTGGAACCGTTACGAAGTTCTGGCCCGGAAAATACAGAAGAAATGAGATTGATGTTACAGTGGATTACTCAACAGATATGAAGCTTGTAGAGAGTGTTTTAAAGAAAGTTTTAGAAGATGAACCTCTTGTTATAAAAGACGAAAGTGTAATGAATATGGTTGTTTTCAAATCGTTCGATGCGAGCGGAGTTACTTATACGGTAAAATTTTGGGCTGAACGTGAGACATTTATAGACTCATTAAATGCCGTTGCCTTAAGGATAAAGAAGTATTTTGATGAGTATGGAATATCTATACCATTTACAATTGTCGAGGTTAGAAATAAAAATTGAAACGTGTAAGTAGTCTAAGAAATTATGGAGGGAAAGGAATCGATGAAGAGAATAGAAAATGTTAGAAATATCTGTATCATTGCGCATATAGACCATGGTAAGACAACACTCACAGATAGAATCTTAGAAATGACAAATGCTATTGAAAAAAGGAAGATGAGAGAGCAGTATCTTGATAGTATGGATATCGAACGTGAGAGAGGCATAACTATTAAGTCACACCCGCTTAGAGTGTATTACAAAGCAGAAGATGGTAATGAGTATGAGATAAACATAGTTGATACACCAGGTCACGTTGATTTTTCTTACGAAGTTGACAGAAGTATGGCGGCTGTTGAAGGAGCGATATTACTAGTTGACGCTACTCAAGGTGTACAAGCTCAGACAGTTGCGAATACTTACAAGGCATTAGAGCACAACCTTGAGATTGTTCCTGCGATAAATAAGATCGATGTTCCAACTGCTAATATAGAAGAAACAATAGCTGAAATTGAAGATTTAATTGGAATTCCAGGCGAAGATATTTACAAAATTAGTGCTAAGGAAGGTATTGGTGTTAAAGAACTTATAGAAGCAGTGATAAAGCTTGTACCAGCTCCTTCTACAAAAGAAGATGGATATTTGAGAGCTTTAATTTTCGACGCGAAGTACGACAAGTATAGAGGAGTTGTTACTTACGTTCGAGTATTTGATGGTGAAATTAAACCTGGCGAAAAAATAATGATGATGTCAAGTAATGAAGTGTACGAAATTGATGAAGTTGGTACGTTTACGCCTGATATGACACCTGTTGAAAGTTTAAAAGCAGGTGATATTGGTTATATTATTGCTGGATTGAAAGATGTTTCAAAGGCAAAAATTGGTGATACAATTACAAAACCAGAAAACCCGTCACCTGAACCTCTACCCGGTTACAAAGAGGTTAAACCCATGGTCTTTGCGGGTATGTATCCTGGATTACCGGAATATTATGAAGAATTGCGAAAGGCTCTTGATAAGTACAAACTTAACGACGCAGCTCTCGTTTATAAACCAGATCACTCGCCAGCACTTGGCTTTGGTTTTAGATGTGGCTTTCTTGGACTTTTGCACATGGATGTTGTGAGAGAAAGGCTGGAAAGAGAATTTGATATTGCGGTAATATTGACAGCTCCAAACGTTGAGTATAAAGTAGTCACTCATGATTATAAAGAATTGATGATTAATGACCCAGCAAAATTTCCAGAAGAAGGTGAGGTTTTAGAAATATACGAACCTTACGTCAAGCTTTCAATCATTACGCCACCGGATTACATAGGTAAACTCATGAACCTTGTTCAGAATGAAAAACGTGGTACGTTAGTTTCAACCGAGAATGCCGGACATGAACGTGTTGTTATGCATTTCGAAGTACCATTGGCGGAGATAATATTTGATTTCTTCGACAGGATGAAAGCTGTAAGTCGTGGTTATGCGTCGATGGATTATGAATTTCTTGAATACAGAAAGAGTGATTTGGTGAAAATAACGATATACGTAAACAAAGAACCTGTTGACGCTCTTTCTTTTGTCGCGCATAGGGATAAAGCTTACACAATTGCAAGGAAACTTGTCGATAAACTTGCCGAACTTATTCCACAACACCAATTCGAAATTCCAATTCAGGCTAAAGCTGGTGGAAGGTTTATAGCAAGGTCAACTGTAAAAGCACTTAGAAAAGATGTCCTTGCCAAGTGTTATGGAGGAGACGTTACAAGAAAGATGAAATTGCTCGAAAAACAAAAGGAAGGTAAGAAGAAGTTGAGAGAGATTGGAAACGTCACAATACCACAAGAAGCATTTTTGGCAATGCTTAGGATAGGTGAAGAGGAAGAATAAAACTATATTTCTTTGGACGGGAGGGGTCGACTTGCAGTGGGATTTTAAAGCTATATTCCAATCAGACGAAGAAGCTATAGAAAACGCTAAGAGATATTCTAAACTCATAGGCTCACTTGTTGATGAGCTTGAAAAGGTAAAAGATTTAAATAGAATACATCAATTAATCAGGGAGATAGAAGATTCTACTGATAATTTCTCAAAATCAATTCAATACGCATGGATGCGGTATTCTGTAAACACTAAGGAAAAAGAGAGTCAAAAATTACTCGGTACCATTCAAAGCTTGGAATCTAACGTTGGAGAATATTTTGCAAAATTTGAAGTGCGTCTTTCAAAACTGAGCAAAAAAGATATTCAAGAGTTGAAAAAGATAGCACCAAATTATAGGCATTTTATAGAGATTATTGAAAAGAGGAAAAAACACTTACTTTCAAAAGAAGCTGAGCAAGTGCTAGCTCTTACATCTATTTCAAGAAGGGAAGCGATATCGAAGATACACAATAAATTAGAAAGTTCTTACAAGTTTAAAATAGAAATAGATGGTGAAATAAAGGTTCTTACACCGGAAGAAGTAAAGGCTTTGAGACGTTCAACAAATAGTGATTTGAGAAAAAAAGCGATGAAGACATTCTTAAAAAGATTTCAAGAGGATTCATTGGTTATAACGGAAGTATATAATCTCGTGGTTAAAGATTACGATTTAGAGAGCAAGATAAGAAAATTTGCTCGACCAATTTCGATGAGAAATTTTGAAAATGAAGTAAGTGACGACGTTGTTGATTCTTTAATTGAAACAACAAATGAAAATGTTAATATACTTAGAGAATATTACAAATGGAAATCCGAAGTTATGAACGAGAAACTAACACTTGCTGATATATACGCTCCAATAACAACAAAAGCAAGGAAATTTTCATTTGACGAAGCAAAGGAAATTATACTTGATGCGTATTATTCGTTTAGCAATAAAGCAGGTGATATTGTAAAATCATTTTTTGACGATTCCAGGATAGATTTATACCCAAGAGAAGGGAAAATTGGAGGAGCTTATTGTATATACTCTACAACGAAGTTACCAGCATACGTATTGACGAATTTTAACGGTGATATGTATGATATAATGACACTTGCACACGAATTGGGACATGGTTTACATGGTACGTTATCAAAGAAACAAACATATTTTAACTACGATACGCCGCTTACTTTGGCAGAATTAGCATCTGTTTTTGGCGAATTTTTAGTGTTTGATTATTTAAAAGGAAAATTAGATAAAGAAGAAAGGTTGGCTCTTATTTCGTCAAAAATAGAAGATACGTTTGCTACTACGTTTAGGCAAAATTTCTTTACAAATTTTGAAATTCGCTCTCATGATTTGATAAGCAACTCAGGGTACGCAGATTGGAAAGAGCTGAACGATATATATTACGAAGAGTTGAGAAAAACTTTCGGAGAGGTTGTTGAAATACCGCAGTGGTACAAAAATGAATGGGCAATGATTTCACACTTCTTTGAGACACCGTTTTATGTTTATTCTTATAACTTTGCTCATTGTCTAGTTATTGCGTTGTACCAGAAATACTTGGAAGAAGGAAAGTCATTTACGAAAAAATATCTTAGCTTGCTCGAAAGTGGAGGGAGTCTTTCACCAAATGAGTTACTATCAAAGGTGGGAATAGATATATCAAAGAGTGATTTTTGGCAGAAAGCTTTTGATTTTATTGATAGTCTTGTTAAAGAGATTAAAATAAATTATAATAAGTGATATTTTATATATTGACAAATCGGTTAAAGGTGTTTAGAATAATTCAAAGTAAGTAATTTTAATTTTAATCTTATTATCAGCATTATTGTTTTGAACTTAATAAGATTTAACTGTAAGGAGGTTGACAGTTGTGGATAGAGAAGAACTCTTTAAAAAAGTTGCGGAAATTATTTCAGAAAAACTGAACGTACCTATTGAAGACATTGATGAAGATAGTCATCTTATTGAGGATCTTGGCGCTGATTCACTTGATGCTTTCGATCTTGTGATGGTTTTTGAAGACGAGTTTGGAGTTAAGATTGAAGATGAAGAGGTTGAAAAGATTCTTACAGTGAGAAATATCGTTGATTTACTATCTAAAAAACTAAAAGAAGAATAAAAGTTAAATTAACAAAAAAGCAGGCTTTTAAGCCTGCTTTTTGTTTTATAAAAAATTGTAGACGTATATTTGCCCCTGCTCAAATTCTTTTTCATATGAAATAGACGCACAGAAATTTTTATCTATTTTTGTTGGTATTTTAATGATAGGTAAAGAAAGACTTGAAGAGCTATTTTTTGTTTTGAAAATCTCCATGGTGAAATACTTTGAAGAAAGATTTGTAACATTTTCGAAAACGATATCATCAACTTTTATGCTTTTTGCAACTTTTAAAGCTTTTTCAAGGTGAGTTTCTCTTGGTCTTCCCCAATCGTAAATTCTGTACGTTAGGTCCGAACTTTGCTGAACTTCTATTACTGTGCTATTCGGCCCAAGTGCGTGAACGGTACCTGCTGGTATATTTACAAAGGTACCTTGCTTAACTTTTACAAATTTAAGTATTTCAGGTAATTTCTCAAGTTCATTTTTCTTAGCTAATTTTTCTAATGCGTCTACATTTTCACATATTGCGAATTCTCCATCGGTAAGAAAGTACCAAGCTTCACTCTTGCCCCATGGTTCATTTTCTATTTTTTGAGCAAATTCGTCATCTGGATGAACTTGAACGCTTAACCATTTACTTGTTGAAACAAGTTTTATAAGTATTGGAAATCTTTTGTATTTTCCATTGTAAATCTTTTTTCCAAATTCATTTACCGTCTCACCTGTGTCAAGCTTATTCTCGTACAAATGATGACCGGATAGTAGCCATATTTCCCCAATTGGTTCTTTTGAATTTATATTGAAAATACTATTTAGTTCTTGGTTTCCCCAAACCATAGCTCGAAATTCGGGTAAAATCTTTATTTTGCTCATCTAATAATACCTCCGATTCTTTTGAAATCATTTTTCACTATACCCACCAGCTACAATTTGACCATTTTCAAATTTAAGAACAGCTTTTGGTAAATCAACTGTTGGATAAAACCTTGCATTATGTATTAATACCTCTACACCAGCATGCAATAATTTCCTAGCAATTATCTTTGAGTCGAAAGTAATTTTTGAAACTCTGTTTTCTAATTCGTGAAGTTTCACTATATTTTTTTCAAGTTGCTCTTTCAAGTTGATGAGTGACTTTGCAGCTTTTGAAAATTGTTCTTCTCTTTCGGGTGGAATTTGCACTTTTTTATCTTTAAGTTCTTTATATTGTTTTAATATATTCAACAATTTTTGGATGCTGCTTTTGTCTATTTCGATTTGAGCTTTTAACAATTTTATTTCCTCTCTAACGTATGGATTAACACCAACTTCTAAGTAAGTTTTTATACCCATATCAGAACCTATCTCGTCTGCTTCTATAAGGTTTGATGCGATGTATTCACCACCGATGATTGATGAATTTCTACCTTTTCCTACAATTGAGTTAGTGACCCTGACCGTACAATTTAATAATTCGTGCTCAAAAAATAAGTTTTCACATTCTATGATTGTTGACTCTGCGTACTTTAAATAGACATCTTTTTTTGCTTTTATCAGACCTTTGTCCTTACCTTTTGCCCCACTGATTTTAACGTTACCTTCTAATGATATTATACTTGATGCCTCAACAACACCGTTAATTTCTATATCACCCTTTGCCCTTATCACGAATCCTGGTTTAACATCTCCTTTAACAAATACAGATCCAGGGAAATCTATGTTTCCTGTACTATAATCAACATCACCTTCAATTTCTAAATATTCACTAACTTCTATTATGTTTTTTTCTGGGTCAACTTTTAATATTCCGTCTGTTGTTGAGATGATATGCCTACCATCTTCACTTAATGAAACGTTCTTTCCAAGTACAATCTTCGCTTCATTTCCTTTCTTTGCTGGAACAGGTTCGCCATATACATTCCTTCCTGGGATTCCTTCCGTAGGTGGGAAAATTGATGCTATTTTTTGTCCTTTTTTTACAATTATTCTTTTTTGAACAGGAAATTCTCTAAAATCAACTTTATTTCCAGACAAAATTGTTTGAGCTGAGCTCGTTTCTTTAAATTCAAAGACAACTCTACCATCTTCACCATCTTTTGGTTTATCCCCGTGTGCAAATAACAGTTGTACACCAATAGTAGGGTTTTGGCAAAAAGACCTTAATGCATCATAATCGATGCCGTGGACAATTTTTGCATTTCGTATTTCTTCGATTAGTGATTCCAATGTTATTGTTTCGTCTGGGAAAACACTATTAACAGTAAGATAAGCTTCCATTTTATCAGAGGAAACGGTAATATTTATGTCCATTTTTATCCCCCTTGAAAGAATATCCCTCAAATTTCTTTTCAGATTATTGGATTTAATTTATTTGTTTATCTTATTTCTTTAACCGTGTTATCGGAATTCATAATCAAAATTTTGGGGCTTTTGTACTCATCTTTGGAATACAATCCAAATGCCATAATTATTATTTTATCACCTTTTTCAACGAGTCTCGCGGCAGCACCATTCAAAGAAATCTTTCTACTCCCACGTGGTTCTGGAATGACATATGTAATAAATCTGTTACCGTTGTTAACATCTGAGATAAGAACCATCTCGTTAATTTTTATGCCACTCAGTTCCAATAATTCTTCATCTATTCCTATACTTCCTTCGTATTCTATCTCTTTTTCAGTTACCGTTGCCATGTGAATCTTTGCTTTTAACATTATTTCCATCATACTTATTTCCTCCTATCTTTATTATTTTAAGAAATTTCTTTAGGCATTTCTTTTGGGATTTCTATCGTAAATCTATTACCATCTTCTGTAGCTTCATGATAAATTTTACCTTTATGCTCATCTTCAACTATTTTTTTGCATATTGCCAATCCTAAACCCGTTCCGTGAACTTTGGTTGTAAAGAAAGGTGCAAAAAGTTTATCGGCGGTATCCTTATCGATAGGTGTACCCTCGTTCCATACAGACACAACAACTCTATCAAATTTTGTTTTTGTTTCCACTAATATTTTACCATTATTTGGCGTAGCTTCAATTGCATTTTGAAGAAGGTTAATAATTACCTGCTTTATTCTGGAATATTCGGCGTAAACGATGATTTCTTCCGATTCAGTTTCGAGTGAAAACAATATGTTCTTTTCACGCATTTTGTCTTCATGCAATATGTACACATCGTTGATAAGTTTGTTTATATTGAACGTTGTAAACTCCAAAGCTCTAGGTTCACGACTAAAATCTAATATTTCATTTACTATCTGCTCAAGCCTTAATATTTCTTCTTTAATTATATTAACGTATTTTTTGCCAGATTCAGGATTATCGATGTTTTTTTCAAGTCTCTTTATAAATCCACCAAGTACAGAGATTGGGTTTCTAAGTTCATGGGCAACACGTGCTGCCATTTCACCAAGTGCTGCAAGCTTTTCTTGTTTCTTCCTTTCTTTCTCGAGATTCACTCTATCTGTAACGTCATCAAGTGTAATTATTACACCCCTTAACATGATTTTTTCCGTATCCCAAAATGGAGTTATTCTTATATCGTAAAATCTCTCACTCCCACCTACTTGGATCAGATAATTACTTAGGGTTATTTCTTCCTTTATCTTCATACTTTGGAATGCCATTTCTTCGATGTCCTCAAATTCTGTTCCAAGTGCTTTTAGATCAATCCCTGTCATCTGTTCTTTTGGCCTTCCAAAGTAAATTTCCGCTTTTTTGTTCCACTCTGTTATTTTCCCTTCCCGGTCTAATACGATTATTGCGGATGACATGTTTTGAAGTACCGAATCTGAAAATTCACGCAAATATTCTGTAAGACTTTTTTGACGTTCAAGGGATAAAGTTTTGTTTCTCAAATCTTCGTAATTTATAGCTGTTTCTACAGCCAAGCTTGCACTATCAGAGAGAATTTTTAATATTTCTATTTCATTTTCCTTTATAGGTTTTTTTGTGTAATAATTGTCTATGATTATAACACCAAACGTTTCCTCTCTTCCAGCAAGAGGTATAACGGCAAATTCTTTTGTCCCGAGTAAATTTACAAGATCTATTGCTTCCATCCCCATTGTGTTTATTATTTTTTCATTTGCAACAAATATTTTCTTCCTTAACACGCTTTTTTCAAGGATTGGGTGGGCTTTATATGGAAAAACTCTACCTTCTATCATTTTAGTTAGTTTGTTATCGAATTCTAAAAGCATTGATTCTTCTCTAAGGTACTGTACAACATCAGAATACCTCATAGCACGTTGATTAGCTTTCCGCCAATCGTCTTCTACACTTTCACTTTCAGGACCAAGCCACATTTTTCCTATGAGTATGTCTTTCTTTTCATCGTAAGCCAGAAATAAAGCACGGTTATATCCAAGAAGTCTGCCAGAAGTTAAACCAAGCAATAGAGTCTTATAGACATTTTTAACGCTGTACATTGTTCTAATCGCCTGACTTATATAGTGAACGGCATTCATCTTTCTTATTTGCTCTTTCTGTTCTTCTATAAGTGTTTCATAATTTGCCTGTAATTGGCGAAGTTTATCTAATTCCTCTTTTAACCTCTTTTCAAATTCTATTCTCCCTTTAGCAAGGAATAATCTGTTTATAGAATCTTTAGCTATTTCAAGATCCATTGAGTCAAAAGCTTTATAAAGCGCATAAGATTTTGGTTCTTTCTTATTTGCAAAGATAAATAAACCAATTTGAGAGTTAAATATAAGAACAGAGAGAACGTTGTCAATTTTAAGTATATGCTCCAAACCGATAGGTTTGTAGATAATTTTTTCTGAACCCTTAAAATATCTGTAGACATTCTCATCTAAATCAGAAAAATCCAATTCAAATTTTTCGATAATATCATTAGAGTATTGGAACTTTTTAACATTTATTTTACTATTTGCGTTTCTATCCTCTGGGAAATTAATTATATATGATACTTCGGCGTCTAATATTTGGGTCATCACCTTCAAAAAACTTTCAATTAATTCATCAACTGATTCGCTGCCTTCAAATATATTTGTTAACATCCATAGTGACCTGTATTTTTCAAGATATTTTTTCGATTTCTCGTATCCTGGTATAAAGTTTAGGACAAACGATAAAAAGTCACTAAGTTCATTAAAATTTGGCATTTTCGATGGGATGCTATCAGTTAAAACAAGGCCAATGATTTTTCCTGAATTCGTATTTTTCAATTTGTAAAGGTATAGGTTGTCGAGATCCATTATGGATGTTTTAGAAAATGAATCTCTTTCGTCAACAAGACTGTAGGGGATTTTTGAATAGGCTGGAAGAAGATTTGTGAAAAGTACTCTAAAAAGTGATTTATTCTCTTCGTATATGGCAATCGATATTTTGTTTACACCTACAAATTGTGCGATTTCATCTGCGATTTCATTTATCTCTGGGATATTCTTATCTACTTCGAAAATTTTTACTAATGATTCGCATATTTTTCTTGTAATCACACTCTCACCACCGATCTTTTTGATTTGAAATATCATCAATTCCTAAGCCTTTTAATTCTCTTATCTTTGTGAACCTCATAATTTCCTTTACTTTTGATAAAAGTTTTTCGTCTATATCTTCAACTTTTCCTTCGTTACTTTCTATACTAAACAATATTTTGTCAAGTTTAGAATACTCTATTCCGAATGCATCTTCATCATTTATGCCAGGTATCAGGTCGGGAGTTGGTTTTTTGTTGATTATTTTTTCTGGTACTCCAAGATGTTTAGCAAGTTCAAAAACTTGCGTTTTATACAAGTGTTTTATTGGTTCGATATCAACCGCATCATCGCCCCATTTGACGTAAAGTCCGAGTGCTAATTCTGTTTTATTTGTTGTGCCAACTACACAATAACCACGTTTCTCAGCTTCCATATATAATTTACACATCCTTACTCTGTGTTTGATTCTATAGTATGCCAAGCCTTTTAGAAAAAGTTCATCACCCTCATTTTTTAGATCCATTATATATGGGTCTTGATATCTTTCCCATCTTTTTTTGGAATAACTTATCTTTATACTTTCAGGTATGAATAAAGCTGGTGGAAAAAGTGAATAAGCGCCTAATTTTCTTAAGGCACCTGTTATCGAAAATATTTTGTAATTTACTCCAAAATGGTTGCAAACTAACTTAGCGTCTCTTACGCTCTCTTTAGAACTGTCCCTTTCTGGTAATATGAGTGCAAATATATTTTCCTTTTCAATTGTTCTGGTAAGTAAAGCTAAAACTACCGCTGAATCAACTCCACCGCTTACACCAATTACTGCTCCTTTAAAATTATAAGTCTCTATTGTACGTTTAATAAATTTTTCTATGCGGATAATTTCGTCCTTTGGATCAAAAATCATGTTATCGCCTCCGCTTATTTTCTGAAAACAAATCTTCATTTTTACTATTTTACCATAAATTCATGTTAAAATAGTTATAGATGAGTTTTTAATATGAGGTGAGGGGAAAATGGTAAAAAAGCAGTTATCAGAGAAAGTATTAAGAGGTATCCGAGAGGCAATGATAGTAATTTTAATGGGATTTGTAATATCTTACGGGAGTTTTTATCGAATTTTTGAGAATTTTTCAGTAGGTTTTCCACCTGAAATTCTTCTTGCCATTTTTTCTTTTCTCTTAGGTTTTTCTTTTAGATTAAGAGATTTTCTTATAATCTCAGTTATTTCTCCTATTTTTTCTTTTTTCTTACTCCAAGTGATTGTTTTCTCTGTTTTTAAAAACTTTCAAACGTTTCAAATACTGTCAACTGTTGTAGCAAAAGGCAGTGCGCTTTTTGGATTATTTAGTATGCTTATATCTATATCATTTGGTGTTCTAGCGAATGTAGTATTTTCCAAAGTTAATTCAATAGATACAAAAAGATAAAGTGGGAATTTAATTCCCACTTTATCTTTTGTTTTCTATACATTCTTCCCATACTTTATTTAGTTTTGCTTCCAATTCTTCGATCGTTCCTATATTTTCAATTACTATTCCCTCTTCTATTATGTCTTCTTGATTTTTCAAAATTTCGTCTATTAAATCCTCCGAGTATCTTTCACGTAATCTTTCTTTTATCTTATTCGGTGTTGAGACAACCGTTATAACGATATCGCAACAATTTATCTTCAACCTTCTTTTTATAGCTGCTTCGATTACTATATCTCTGCCATTATATTTTTTTATTTCTTCCATTAACAATTCTTTCATTTTTGGATGCAGGATAGATTCAAGCAATGATAATTTATTTTTATCCCTAAAAACTATTTCTCCAACTCTTTTTCTATCGATTGTGCCGAATGCTTTCAAAATATCTTCTTTCATTTCTTCAAAAGCTTTATGCCCTAATTTATCCACATTGATGTGGACAAAACCACGGTTTTCAAAAAACTTTGATACTGTACTCTTTCCAGTACCGATTTTCCCAGTAATACAGATTATCATACGATTAAATTATCTTCATCCCTAAGTCTTTATTTTCCATGCTTTCGTATTCTTGCTTTGTGAGTAACATGATGCTCAACTCATCATCAAAAGATTCATAGAGCTCTTTAACTTTTTTGTTTATATCTATCTCATCCTTTACAACTACAATGAATTCTTCATCTTTAAGGAATATAGCAACTGGATCAAAAATTTTTTTAAGTATGTCAACATATTCTTGCATCATTCTATTTCAACTCGCTTTTGAACGTTTTGGGTGTAGTTGAACTCTTCGAAGCCTGCTCTACCCATGAGCGCATAAGTTATCTTCTTTCCTAGTTCAACGCCCGGTTGATCGTAAGGATTGATATTGAACAATTCACCAGTTATTGCAGTTGCAAGTTCATAATACATGAAGAATTGACCGATATGATATTCATCAATTTGTGGGAAAGAAACGGTCAACGATGGACGACCATGCTTTGCAAGTGCAAGTTGGGTACCTATTTGTTCACTATTAAGCAATGTTGAAAGTTTCTTTCCACCAAGATATGCGAGTTCTGGTTCATTTTCGTGCAATTTTGGTATAGTTATCTCTCTATCAAATTTTTCCGTTCTTAGGAATGTTATTATTTTGTCATCTGGTCCTTCGTTGTATAATTGAACTTGAGAGTGTTGGTCAACAGCGCCTAAAGCTTTCACAGGCGTTTGACCTACGTTAACTCTATTGCCTTCGTTGTCGTACATTTTTCCCAAGCTTTCTGCCCACAATTGTCTGTACCAATCGGCAAGATAATAAAGTTTATTTGAATAAGCCATCATTACAGAGATATTTCTACCTTTTTTGTAATGTAGGTAATGAATTGTAGCAAGAAGTGCGGCGGGATTTTCCCATAACTGGCTTTTTATTGTTCTTTCATAGGCCTCTCTCGCGCCTATTATGAGTTCTTCAATATCTAAACCAGCTGCTTTTGCGGATAAAAGGCCAACAGGTGTTAAGACGCTAAAACGTCCACCCACATCAGATGGAATTTCTAACATCCTTATACCTTCTTCGCGTCCTATCCTTCTTAATACTCCTTTTTCAGGGTCAGTTGTAAAAATCAAGTGTTCCTTTGGGTCTAAGCCGTGAGTTTCAAGTATGCTTCTTACGATTAAGTAATTCGCCATCGGCTCTGCTGTTGTTCCGGATTTAGATATGATGTTGAATAATGTTGTTTTTGGATTTATACAATCCAGAACAGATGATAAGTAATCTGGATCTACATTGTCTACAACGAATACTCTTAAATAACCATTTCTCTCTTCAGAACTTAAAGAATTCCAATTGAATGGCCTTAAAGCATTTTGGATTGCTATATTTCCTAAAGCAGAACCTCCTATACCAAGTACAACTATATTGTCAAAAGTAAAAATGAAATCACTTAATTCGTTAACTGAATCAACCCATTTTCTCGTAAGTACAGCATTAACAAAACCAGGTTTGTTTTCATCAAACCTCGTCAAAAAATTTGTAATTTGTTGCTCAAAGGAATTAATTTCTTCATAAGTAAGACCATTTGCTACATTGTCTGAGAGAGTGTATGTAAAGTCGAATTTTATCATTTGAACACCTCCTAAATATTTCGATAGAAGACATGCTTTAGTATTTAATAGGTGCGATTATTGGTAAGTCTTTGATTATATTCCTTGGGTTAAGATAAGTTAATTCTATAAGAAAAGCAGACGCGACAACAATTCCACCAGCTTTTTCAACTAATCTCTTAAGTGCCATTGCCGTTCCACCTGTTGCAAGCACATCATCAATTATTACTACTTTTTGATTTGGTTGAATTGCATCCTCGTGCATATGTAGTTCGGCTTTACCATATTCTAATTCATAAACATCACTTATTGTTTTATATGGAAGTTTTCCAGGCTTTCTTACAGGTACTAGTCCTTTATCTAATTTGTAAGCCAGTGGGGCTGCGATTATGAATCCACGCGCTTCTGGGCATACGATAAGATCAAAATCATACTTTCCTAATTCTTCCGCTATAGTATCAATAGCGTACTTAAAAGCTTCTGGGTTTTTCACAAGTGGTGTTATATCTCTGAACATAACCCCCTTTTGTGGGAAATCGGGTATATCTCTTATAAAGTTCTTTAGCTCCATTAAACAAACACCTCCAAAGTATTTTATTTATTTACAAATGTATTTTACCACAAAAGTCTATAAATTAAAAGTAGTAAAGCTGAAAAAAGCCCACTTAGTATAGGTGCTTCGATCCAAGAAAAAACTATTTTTTGGAATATATTTTTGTTAACTATTTTCGTTCCACGTGCTGTTCCCGAACCAAGAATACTTCCGACAATGGCATGAGCTGAAGATACTGGAAGACCAAATTGAGAAAAGAACCAAATTGAGAAAGAGGAAGAAAAAATACAAACCATTGAAGAAAAACTATCAAGAGGTATCAATTCTTTACCTACAGTGTATATAGTTCTTTTTCCAAAAAGAAAAATGCCTAAGGCTAATGTTATTCCACTAAAAAATAGAAGGAAATAGACATTTATTCCTTTGTTATAAAGTATTCCAGTAATCTTTCCAGCATTGTTGGCGCCTAAAGAGTAAGAACCATAAATAGTAAATCCCCATAACATTATCATTAGCAAGATGTTTCGAGATTGCAGATTTTTAATGCGTTTGAATATAATAGAAAAGGTTTTAAAAAAAGCAAAACTTACTGTATAAGATATTACTGGTGTAAGGAACCAAGCAAAAACGATCCCCAAGAGAATTTTGGGATCTAATTCTTTTGTTACAATTCCAATTCCTACATTTGCTCCCACTATCACCTGGGTCATAGAGATTGGCAATTTATTTAGTAAAAAGTATATTGTTACAGAGATTACCGATAAATTTATTATTATTGCCTCAGCTATACTTGTTTTTACAAGGCTTGAAGCAACCCTCATTCCGGGTAATCCACCAAGCATGGCGCCAGCAATCACAAAAATTGATGATACAATAAGCGCTTTTCTTTGTTTAAAAACACCATTTGCTACTGTTGGTCCGAGTATATTACCAGCGTCATTACTGCCCATTACTATTCCCAAAAGAAAGCTTAGTAAGAAGAATACAAAAGCTGCTCCCACAACTTCTCCCCCTAAGAAGAATTTAATTTATTCCTTAATAGCTTACAATTATACAACAAAATTGCCATAATTTGTATGATAAAAAATAAAAAGAGGGTTTTAAACCCTCTTTATAAAACTTTTTAATATATTGGAGCAGGCGGTGGGACTCGAACCCACACCCTCCTCCTTACCAAGGAGGCGCTCCACCGCTTGAA